>JAJSZB010000167.1:0-13939 GCA_050613715.1 Streptomyces sp. IBSBF 3018 | reverse complement strand
CGGCGAGCAGGGCAGCGACCGGAGCAGCGCCGACAAGCCCGTCAAGCAGCGCAAGAACGGCCTCTACCCCGCGGTCTCCGACGAGCTCGCCGCAAGCATGAAGACCGGCTGGGCCGACACCGAGCGGCGCGGCCTGGAGCCCCTCCCGCAGGCCGCACGGACCGCCGCCCGGCGCGCCGCGCTCTCCGCGCGCTTCCCCGGTGAGCGCATCGTCGTCCCCGCGGGCAACCTGCGCACCCGCTCCAACGACACGGAGTACCCCTTCCGCGCCGCCACCGAGTACGTCCACCTCACCGGCGACCAGACCGAGGACGCCGTGCTGGTCCTCGAACCGCTCGCCGACGGCGGACACGAGGCCGTCGCGTACCTGCTGCCGCGCTCGGACCGGGAGAACGGCGAGTTCTGGCTGTCCGGCCAGGGCGAGCTGTGGGTCGGCCGGCGCAGCAGCCTCACCGAGGCCGAGCAGCTGCTCGGGCTGCCGTGCCGTGACGTCCGCACGGTCGCCGACCTGCTGCGCGAGGCCACCGGCCCGGTCCGCGTGGTGCGCGGCCACGACGCCGGCATCGAGGCGGCGCTCACCGACAAGGTGACCGCCGAGCGCGACGCCGAGCTGACGGTGTTCCTGTCCGAGCTGCGCCTGGTCAAGGACGAGTTCGAGATCGGCGAGCTGCAGAAGGCGTGCGAGTCCACCGCGCGCGGCTTCGAGGACGTGGTGAAGGTCCTGGACCGGGCGGAGGCCACCTCGGAGCGGTACATCGAGGGGACGTTCTTCCTGCGCGCCCGCGTCGAGGGCAACGACGTCGGCTACGGCTCCATCTGCGCCGCGGGTCCGCACGCCACCACCCTGCACTGGGTGCGCAACGACGGCCCGGTCCGCTCCGGCGAACTGCTGCTGCTGGACGCCGGCGTGGAGACCACCACCCTCTACACCGCCGACGTGACGCGCACCCTGCCGATCAGCGGCCGCTACTCCGCGCTCCAGCGCAAGGTCTACGACGCGGTGTACGACGCGCAGCAGGCCGGCATCGACGCGGTCAAGCCGGGCGCGGCCTACCGCGACTTCCACGACGCGGCGCAGCGGGTGCTGGCCGAGCGCCTGGTGGGGTGGGGACTGCTGGAGGGCCCGGTGGAGCGGGTGCTCGAACTCGGCCTGCAGCGCCGCTGGACGCTGCACGGCACCGGCCACATGCTCGGCCTGGACGTGCACGACTGCGCGCACGCGCGCACCGAGGCGTACGTGGACTGCACCCTGGAGCCCGGCATGGTGCTCACCGTGGAGCCTGGGCTGTACTTCCAGGCCGACGACCTGACGGTGCCCGAGGAGTACCGCGGCATCGGCGTGCGCATCGAGGACGACATCCTCGTCACCGCGGACGGCAACCGGAACCTCTCCGCCGGCCTGCCCCGGCAGGCGGACGAGGTCGAGTCGTGGATGGCGGCGCTGCGCGGCTGAGGCCGCGCCGGGCGCCCGGCGGAAGCGGCGCTACGACGCCTTGAGCAGCGCGTCGTCGCGCCACTTCAGGATCTTGTCGAAGGCGACGACGGTGCCGTGCCCCGGCCGGTCGTCGAAGTGGACGTGGTCCACCAGCGCCTCGATCAGGAACAGTCCGCGCCCGTGCTCGGCCTGCCGACCCCTTCGGGTCAGCGGCCGGGCCGTGCGCAGGACGCGGTCGCGGGGGAGTCCGGGTCCGGAGTCCGCCACCTCGATACGGCAGTGGTCGCCGTCGATGTGTGCGGTGACGCTGTACCCCGCGGCGGAATCGGCGTGTTCCACGGCGTTCGCACAGGCCTCGGAGAGGGCCACCGAGAGATCGAAGGAGATGTCGGGGTCGACCCCGACGGTCTCCATGGTCCCCAGCAGGAGCCTCCGCGCCAGCGGAACGCTCGCAGCCTCGCGCCGCAAATGGAGTGACCACCAGATGCTCATGCTCCAGCCTCCTGGCTGCGGCTCGACATACGGTTACGTATTGCCGCGAAGACCACTTCCTAAGCGCGGTGTTGACGTGATACCGCTCGTTCGGCCGATGCGGCGAGCGGAGGCGTCGGTGTATGCGGTGGCCTACAGGCGACGTACCCACGTGGCGATTCGACCGCTTTGCTCGCATTCGTTACTGCCGGGCGGCCTGCTCGAACTGCCGCACACCGGCGCGAGCCGGACACCCGCTGTTCCCCGGTGTGGCGCGTGGTGAGACACTGACGGCCGTCATGTCCCCCGCCGCTGCCGCCGTTCCCGCCGCCCCCGCCGCCGCCGTGCGCCGCGCGGGCGCCGGCGTGCGACTGCTCAGGGCCGCGGTGTTCGCCGCGGCCTGCGTCGTGCTGGCCGGCGCGGGGCACACACTCGCCTCCGGGCGCCCGGTCCCGGCGTGGTCGCTGGTGCTGGGATGGCTCGCGGTGTTCGCCTTCACCGCTCCCCTGGCCGGCCGCGAACGCGCCCTGCCGGGCATCGCCGGGCTGCTGGCCGCCGCCGAGCTGGCGCTGCACGCGGTCTTCAGCACCGGCCAGATGTGCGGGCAGTTGGCGGCCTCGCGCGCCGCGGGCGCGGACGGCGGGCTGAGTTCGCTCGCCGCGCGGCTGCTGTGCGGCGGCTCGGGGCACGCGGCGCTCACCCCGACGGCCGCGCAGGCCGCCCTCGCACGGGCCGGCCTCGACCCGCGATCGCTCGCCGGGTCCGCGGCGGCCGGTCACACACACGCGGCCGACGCGCACGGCGGCGTACTCGACGGCGTGCTGAACGGGATGCCGGGCATGCCCGGCATGGGCGGCGCGGGCGGCGCGGGCGGCGGCACGGCGGGCGCGGGACACGCGTCGGCCGCGGGCCTGACCGGGTTCGTGACGATGTTCTCGCTGCCGATGCTGCTCGGGCACCTGCTCGCCGCGGTGGTGGCGGGCTGGCTGCTGCGCCGCGGCGAGGCGGCGCTGTGGCGGCTGATACGGCTCTCGGTGCGCGGCGCCTCCGGGCTGGCCGCGCTCTCCCCCGCCGCGCTGGGCCGCGCGTTCGCGCTGCTGGCCGCGCTCGCGGGGACCGCGCCCGGCGCACGGCTGCGGCGGGCCCGCGGGTACGGCGCGCACGGCCGCACGCGGCGGCCGCGCACGGTCCTGCTCCGGCACAGCCTGGCCCGGCGCGGTCCGCCGGTGGGCCTCGCGGCGGTCTGACGCGCCTCCCGCCCTCCCGGGTGAGGCGGCCGCGCGGTCCCGCCGCGCCCGCGCCCACAGCACACCGAAGCCGAAGGCGACGCGCGCGCCGGTGTCGTACGCGGTCCGGTCGTACGCGGTCCGGTTGCACGTGTTCCGTACGCCGGTCCGATCCGTACGCCGGTCCGATCCGTACGCGGTCGGTACGCCGGATGCCGTACGCGGTCCGCCGCGTCCCGGACCCGGCGACGTGACGGCGACGCGACGACGCGACGACGCGACGACGCGACGACGGCCGGTGTGTCCCGTGGGCGGTCCGCCTGTGCCTCATCCGCCCCTCACCGTGGAGACGACCTCTGCCATGAGCAGCTTCCGTACGCCCGGCACGACCAGCCGATCCCTCACCTCCCGCGCCCCGCGGCTGACCGGGCGGGCCGCGACCGTCGCGGCGCTCGCCGGCGGCGCGGTCCTGCTGGCCGCCGTGCCGGCCTTCGCGCACGTCACCGTCCAGCCGAACTCGGCGCCCAAGGGCAGCTACAGCACCGTTGCCTTCAAGGTCCCCAACGAGGAGGACAGCGCCTCCACCGTCAAGCTGGAGGTGAACCTGCCCGCCGACCACCCGATCGCCTCGGTGTCGATCCAGCCGGTGCCCGGGTGGACCGCGCAGATCACCAAGTCGAAGCTGACCACGCCGCTGAAGACGGACGACGGCACGGTGACCGAGGCGGTCACCAAGATCACCTGGAGCGGCGGGAAGATCGCCCCCGGGCAGTTCCAGCAGTTCCCGGTCTCCTTCGGGCCGCTGCCCGACGACGCGGACGCGCTGTCCTTCAAGGCCCTGCAGACGTACAGCAACGGCGACATCGTGCGCTGGATCGACCTTGCGCAGGCGGGCCAGCCGGAGCCGGAGCACCCGGCGCCGACCCTGAAGCTGACCGCCGCCGCGGACGAGGGCGGCGCGCCCGCCCCGACCGGCAGCCCGGCGGCGGCCCCGGCCTCCGACGCCTCCAAGGGCGCGGCCACCGAGAAGGCGTCCGGCGACAGCAGCGACGGCACCGCCCGGGGCCTCGGCATCGCGGGCATCGTCGTCGGCGCGATCGGCGTCGGCTTCGGCGTGCTCGCCGGGCGGCGCAGGAGCGGCGCGGCGGGCGGCGGCACCGGCAGCGGCTCGACAGGCGCGTCCGCCTGACGGCATGACCGATGTGCAGGCTTGACCTGCCGTTCGTACGGCGGTGCGGTCGCGACCCGGAACCTGACTCCCCCGCGACCGCACCGCCACCGATGACGACGCACCACGTGCGGAACCACCCGAAGAGGACCACCTTCATGCGCACCACCTTCAAGCTCGGCGCCGTCGCGCTGACCGCCGCCTGCGCGCTGGCGCTGGCCGGCTGCGGCTCCGACGGCTCCGGCGGCGGCTCCGACGCCGGCAACGCGGCGGCCGAGGTCTCCGCGGCCGCGCAGCAGGCCGGCACCGTGCTGGACACGCCGTTCGCCAAGCCGGACCTCGTGCTGACCGACAACCACGGCAAGCCGTACGACCTGGTGAAGCAGACCGCGGGCCACCCCGTGCTGCTCTACTTCGGCTACACCCACTGCCCCGACGTCTGCCCGACCACCATGAGCGACATCGCGCTCGCCAAGTCCAAGCTGCCCGCCGCCGACCAGGCGGCGCTGCGGGTGGTCTTCGTCAGCTCCGAC
Organism: Streptomyces sp. IBSBF 3018; assembly: GCA_050613715.1. Classification (GTDB taxonomy): domain Bacteria; phylum Actinomycetota; class Actinomycetes; order Streptomycetales; family Streptomycetaceae; genus Actinacidiphila. Next base: position 9,106 of record JAJSZB010000167.1, on the reverse strand, counting down.
CCCGAGCGCGACACCCCGGCCCGGCTGAACGCCTGGCTGGGCGCGATGGACAAGAGCTTCATCGGCCTGACGGGCAAGTTCGCGACCATCCAGGCCGCCGCCCGCTCGGTCGGCGTCGGCATCTCGCCGCCGGTGAAGGAGAAGGACGGCAGCGTCACCGTGCAGCACGGCGCCGAGGTGCTGGCGTTCTGGCCCAAGGACGACAAGGCGCACGTGCTGTACCTGTCGGGGACCACGGCCGCGCAGTACCAGCACGACCTGCCGCGTCTGATCAGGAGCGAGACCCCGTGAGGCGGCACACCGCGACCCTCGCGCTGACCGGCGGCGCGGCCGGCGCCGTCGCCGTCGCCGCGACCTGCGCCGTGCTGCTGGCCGGCTGCGGCTCCGACGCCGGTTCGGGCGCGGGCGCCGGCTCGCGCGCGGCGGCCGACGCCGCCGACGCCGGGCGGCCCGCGCACCTCACGGTCAGCGGCGGGTACATACCGCAGCCGCTGCTGACCGACATGGCCGCCGCGTACTTCACCGTGACCGGCACCGGCGGCGGCGCGGCCCGGCTCACCTCGGTGACCACGCCCCTGGCCCGGCACGTCACCCTGCACACCACGGTCGGCACGACCATGCGGCAGGTGTCGTCGTTCACCGTCCCCGCGGGCGGCAACCTGCGGCTCGGCACCGGCGGCAACCACCTGATGCTGGAGGACCTGGTGCGCCGGCCGGCCGTCGGCGACAAGGTGACGCTCGTCCTGCACTTCGCCCATGCCACGCCCGCCACGCTGTCGGTCACCGTGCCGGTGCGTCCGACGACGTACACCCCGAAGGGCTGAGCCGACGATGAACCCACGGTCGTACCCGTCCCAGAAGCCGGCGCCGCGGCGTGCGGTGTCGCGGTGGTCGCCGCGGTGGTCGCCGCGGTCCGCGCGCGGCCGGGCCGTCGCGCTCGCGGTGCTGCTGCTCGGGCTGCTGCTCGGCACCGCGACGCCCGCGTCCGCGCACGCGGCGCTGATCCGCACCGACCCCGCCGACGGGTCGGTCGTGAAGACGGCGCCGCAGCGGGTGGTACTGACCTTCTCCGAGGGCGTGCTGCTCTCCGACGACTCGCTGCGCGTGCTCGACCCGCACGGCACGAACGTCGCGACCGGCACACCCGGCCACGCGGACGGCCCGGACTCCGGCGCCACCTCGACCGTCACGCTGCGCCCGGGGCTGGCCGACGGCACGTACACCGTCGCCTGGCGGGCCATCTCGCAGGACAGCCACCCGGTGGCCGGCGCGTTCACCTTCTCCGTCGGCGCGCCCTCCAAGACCACCGTCGACCCCACCTCGCTCACCGGCGGGGGCGGCCCGGCGAGCGACCTCTACGGGTTCGGGCGGTACGTCGCCTACGGCGGCTTCGCGCTGCTGGTCGGCGTCTCGGTGTTCCTCGGGGTGTGCTGGCCGCGCGGCGCGCTGCTGCGCCCGCTGCAGCTGCTCGCGGCGACCGGCTGGGTGGCGATGGTGCTGGCGACCATCGCGCTGATCATGCTGCGCGGGCCCTACGTCAGCGGCGGCGGCCCCGGCCAGATGGTCGACCTGAACGTCATCAGGGACCAGCTGGAGACCCGGCCGGGCGCGGCGCTGCTGTCCCGGCTGCTGCTGCTCGCCGCCGCGGCGGTCTTCCTCGCGGTGCTCTTCGGCAGCTACGCCAAGCGCGAGGACCCGGAGGAGCGCGCGGACCTCGCCTGGGGGCTCGGCATCGGCGGCACGGTGGTCGCGGTGGGCATCGCGGCGACCTGGGCGATGGCCGAGCACGCCTCGGTCGGCATCCAGCACCAGGTGGCGATGCCGGTCGACATCGTCCACCTGCTGTCCATGGCGGTCTGGCTGGGCGGTCTGATCGCGCTGCTGACCGCGCTGTGGGCGCCCTCGCTCGCCGGCCGCCCGGTGCCGGCGTTCGCGGTACGCCGCTTCTCCGCGCTCGCGCTGACCGCGGTCACCCTGCTGATCGGCACCGGGATCTACCAGGCCTGGCGGCAGATGGGCAGTTGGGGCGCGTTCACCGACACGCACTACGGCAAGCTGCTGCTGATCAAGATCGGGCTGGTGTGCGCGCTGGTGGTCGTCGCGTGGTTCTCGCGGCGGTGGACGGCGGCGCTGGGGAAGCCGGCGCAGGCGGTGGCGGCGGCCGGGGCCGCGGGGTCTGCGGGTTCCTCGGGCTCCTCGGGCTCCTCGGGCTCCTCCGCGGGCGGCGCGAAGGTGGCGGCGGGCGCCGGGGCCGGTGCTGATGCCGAAGCCGGGGCCGGCGGTGACGCGGGCGCGGGCAGTACGACGGGCGGCTCGGCGGGCGGCTCGGCGGGCTCCTCCGCCGCCGACGACCCCGCGCGGGCCGCGCAGTTGCGGCGTCAGCAGGCCGCGCGCAGCGCCGCACGGGCGCGCAAGGCGCTGGGCGCCGACCCGGCACGCGGTGCGCTGCGCCGTTCGGTGCTGGCCGAGGCGGGCATCGCCGTGGTGCTGCTCGGGGTGACCACGATGCTCTCCGGCTCGCAGCCCGGCCGCGCCGCCGAGGAGCAGAAGGCGCTGCCGGACGCGCCGTCGTCCTCGTCGTCCTCGGCGGGCGCGTCGTCGGGGACGTCGGGTACGTCGGGCGGGTCCGGCACCGCCGCGCCCGCGCCGCAGTCGCTGAGCATCGCGTACGACACCGGCGGCCCCGGCGGCAAGGGCACCGCGGCCGTCACGCTGACCCCGGCCAGCGCCGGCGCGGCGAACGACGTCCGGGTGGTGCTGACCGGCCCGGACGGGAAGCCCGTCGACGCGCCCGAGGTACGGATGGCGTTCACGCTGACCGCCCAGCACCTCGGCCCCATCCCGGTGACGCTGCGCCGCACCGCGGCCGGCGACTGGTCCGCCTCCGCCGTCCGGCTCCCGCTGGCCGGCACCTGGCAGATGTCCGTAACCGTCCGCACCTCGGACATCGACGAGGTGACGGAGTACAGGAACGTGAAGGTCGCACCGTGAGCACCGTGCACGACAACGACAGGACGAACGACGAGGGCAAGGCGGCCGGCGGCAGCAGCAGCAGCAGCAGCAGCAGCAGCAGCAGCAGCAGCAGCAAGGAGCGTACGGCCACCGACCGTACGGCCCGCGACCGTACGACCGGCCGCTCGGCCGCCGACCCCGCGGCCCGCGGCCGTACCGCCGGGGAGCCGGCCGGGCGCGGGATGACGCGGCGGCTGCTGCTCGGCGGCGCGGGCGCGGCCGGGCTGGTCGTCGGCGGCGGCGCGGGCGCCGGGATCGCGGTCGCCGCGCAGGACCGGCCGACCGCGCTGACCAGCGTCGGCGCCGCGCACATCCCGTTCGAGGGCGTGCACCAGGCGGGCATCGCCGACCCCGCGCAGGCCCGCGGCCACCTCGTGGCGTTCGACCTGGCGTCCGGCGCCGACCGCAGGTCCGCCGCCGCGCTGCTGCGCCGCTGGTCCGACGCGGTGCGGGAGATGACGCGGCCGGACCGGCCGGCCACCCCCTCGCCGTACGACGACCAGGTGGCCGACGACGCCGGGCCCTCCTCGCTGACCGTCACCTTCGGCTTCGGGCGCAGCTTCTTCGCCCGTACCGGCCTGACCGCGCAACTCCCCGAGGCGCTCGCGCCGCTGCCGGACTTCCCGGCGGACGCGCTGGACCGCAGGCGCAGCGACGGCGACCTGTTCGTGCAGGTCGGCGCGGACGACGCGCTGGTGGCGTTCCACGCGCTGCGGGTGATCCAGAAGGCCGCGCGGGACACGGCCACCGTGCGCTGGCAGATGAACGGCTTCAACCGGACGCCGGGCGCGACGTCGAGGCCGCGGACCGTGCGCAACCTGATGGGCCAGATCGACGGCACCAACAACCCGCGCCCGGACCAGCCGGACTTCGCCGCCAAGGTGTTCGTGCCCGCGTCCGGCTCGCCGGCCTGGATGGCGGGCGGCTCGTACGCGGTGTTCCGGCGGATCAGGATGCTGCTGGACTCCTGGGACCACCTGTCGGTGGAGCGGCAGGAGAAGGTGATCGGGCGGCGCAAGTCCGACGGCGCGCCGCTGTCCGGCGGGACCGAGACGACGCCGGTGGACCTGGAGAAGTTCAACCGCGACGGGTCGCTGGCGATCGCCGGCGACGCGCACATCCGGGTCGCGGCGGCCGCCTCCAACGGCGGTGCGGCGATGCTGCGGCGCGCGTTCTCGTACCACGACGGGATCGGTTCGGACGGGACGCCGGACGCCGGGCTGCTCTTCGTCGCCTGGCAGGCCGACCCGATGCGCGGCTTCGTGCCGGTGCAGCGCAAGCTCGACGGCGGCGACGGGCTCTCGCGCTTCCTGCGGCACGAGGCGAGCGGCCTGTTCGCGGTCCCGGGCGGCGCGGGCCCCGGCGAGTACGTGGGGCAGCGGCTGCTGGAGGGGTGAGGCACGCGTCCGTACGGCGTGCGGCGGTATACGGGCGGCAGGTCCGTCCGTACGGCATGCGGGCGGCATGCGGCGGCGGGGTCCGTACGGCGTGCGGGCGGCGGCGCGCGGACCGTTAGGCTGACCGTATGTCTCCGGCGAGTCGCTACACGTATCTGGGGCCTGAGGGCACGTTCACCGAGGCGGCGCTGCGCACGCTGCCCGAGGCGGCGACGCGCGAGCTGACGCCGATGGTGTCGGTGCCGGCCGCGCTGGACGCGGTGCGCAAGGGCGAGGCCGGCGGCGCGCTGGTGCCGATCGAGAACTCCGTCGAGGGCGGCATCACCGCGACCCTCGACCAGCTGGCCTTCGGCGAGCCGCTGATGATCTACCGCGAGGTGCTGCTGCCGATCGCGTTCGCGCTGCTGGTGCGGCCGGGCACGACGCTCGCCGACGTCAAGACGGTCACCGGGCACCCGGCCGCGCAGGTCCAGGTGCGCAACTGGATGGCCGAGCACCTGCCGGACGCGCTGTGGGAGTCGGCCGCCTCCAACGCCGACGGTGCGCGGCTGGTCCAGGAGGGGCGCTTCGACGGGGCGTTCGCCGGCGAGTTCGCGGCGCCCACGTACGGTCTTGAGCCGCTGGCCACCGACATCCACGACGCGCAGAACGCCACCACGCGCTTCGTGCTGGTGGGCCGGCCGGCCCGGCTGGCCGCGCCGACCGGGGCCGACAAGACCTCCGCGGTCTTCTGGCTGCGCGACGACCACCCGGGCGCACTGCTCGACCTGCTCCAGGAGTTCGCGATCCGCGGGGTGAACCTGATGCGGATCGAGTCCCGGCCGACCGGGCAGGGGCTCGGCCAGTACTGCTTCTCGGTGGACTGCGAGGGGCACCTGAGCGACCGGCGGGTCGGCGAGACGCTGATGGGACTGCGGCGGCGTTGTCTGAACGTACGATTCCTCGGTTCGTATCCCCGGGCCGACGAGCTGCCGCCGTCGGTGGCGCGGGGCGCGACGGACGACGCGTTCACCGAGTCCGTGGACTGGCTGAACAGGGCGCTCGACGGCCGGGCCTGAGTTATCCACCGGGTTATCCACAGGCTGTCCCCGCGGGGCTGTGGGTAACTTGCTGACTTGTCGACATGGAGCGCGGCCCGAAACGGACATGGTCGACAAATAGCCACACAGGCAGCGGACTCGTCCACAGTGACCCAGGTCACCTCGCGTCACCCCAATTCCCCCGTTGAATCCTTGCGAGGGAACACTTCTCACTCCAAAGAGAGTGTGGAGCGGGTTTGAACGGGGAATCCATAGCCGAACACCGGGCCCGTGGAATTGATCTCCGCACTTCTCCACAGATCTTCCCCACACCCTGTGGACAAGGTGCGGGAATCTCCGCCCGGCCTGTGGATAACTTTGCTCCGGAGGCCGTCCCGGGCGGCCGCGGAGCCGCCGGAGGCCGCTGCCGGACCCCGGACGACCCCGGTTCTCCACAGGACGGAAGACCCGGAGGAGGGATCGCCCGAATAGCGTTGACGCGGGGTTTTCTCCTGACGTTCACGGCTTTTCTCGCTTTTTTAGCGAATCGGACATAAGCCTTCATTTGGTCTCTTAAGTTGTCGCGGCGGAAGCCCGCGCCCCGGTAGCCTTGTGCCGTGATCGACCTACGCCTGCTCCGTGAGGACCCCGACCGTGTGCGCGCCTCGCAGCGCGCCCGTGGAGAGGACGTCGCACTCGTCGACTCCCTCCTCGCCGCCGACGAGCGCCGCAGGTCCTCCGGCACCCGCTTCGAGGAGCTGCGCGCCGAGCAGAAGCAGCTGGGCAAGCTGATCCCGAAGGCGTCCGGCGAGGAGAAGGCGGAGCTGCTGGCCCGCACCAAGGAGCTGGCCGACGCGGTCAAGGCGGCCGAGGCGGCGCGGGCGGAGGCCAACGAGCAGGCCCACGAGCTGCTGCTCCGGCTCGGCAACGTGGTGCACCCCGACGTGCCCGTCGGCGGCGAGGAGGACTTCGTCGTCCTGGAGCAGCACGGCACGCCGCGCGACTTCGCCGCCGAGGGCTTCGCGCCCAGGGACCACCTGGAGCTGGGCGAGCTGCTCGGCGCCATCGACACCGAGCGCGGCGCCAAGGTGTCCGGGTCGCGCTTCTACTACCTGACCGGCGTCGGCGCGCTGCTGGAGCTGGCCCTGGTCAACGCGGCGATCGCGCAGGCCACCGAGGCCGGCTTCACCCCGGTGCTCACCCCGAACCTGGTCAAGCCCGCCGCCATGGCCGGCACCGGCTACCTCGGCCAGGTCGCGGACGACGTCTACCACCTCGACAGCGACGACCTCTACCTGGTCGGCACCTCCGAGGTCCCGCTCGCCGCGTACCACATGGACGAGATCATCGACGCCGGCCGGCTGCCGCTGCGCTACGCCGGCTACTCCTCCTGCTACCGCCGCGAGGCGGGCTCGTACGGCAAGGACACCCGCGGCATCTTCCGGGTCCACCAGTTCGAGAAGGTGGAGATGTTCGTCTACACGACGCCGGAGGAGTCCGAGGCCGAGCACCAGCGGCTGCTGGCCTGGGAGAAGCAGTGGCTCAGCTCGCTGGAGCTGCCGTTCCAGGTGATCGAGCTGGCGTCGGGCGACCTCGGCTCGTCGGCGTCGCGGAAGTTCGACTGCGAGGCGTGGATCCCCACGCAGGGCAAGTACCGCGAGCTGACCTCGACGTCGAACACCACCGCGTTCCAGGCCCGCCGGCTGAACATCCGGCAGCGCGACGCCGACGGCACCCGGCCGCTGCACACCCTCAACGGCACGCTGTGCGCGGTGTCCCGGACGATCGTCGCGATCCTGGAGAACCACCAGCTCGCGGACGGCTCGGTCCGGGTGCCCGAGCTGCTGCGCCCGTACCTGGGCGGTCGCGAGGTGCTGGAGCCGGTCGCGGGCGCGGCGCCGGTCGCGGCGAAGTGACGCCGGGGGCGTCGGAGGCGACGGAGGAGGCCGCGGGGGCGTCGGCTGCTGCGGGGGCGTCGGCGCGGGTCGCCGGCGCGGCGGGGCTCGCCGGCGCGGCGGAAGCGGCCGGGGTCACCGCGGGCGGCGCGGGCGGCGCGGGCGGGGTGACGGAGGTCGCCGGCGCGGCGGGAGATGCGGCGGTGCGGGAGCCGGCGCCTGTTCCGGTGCCGTACCGGATGGTCGCGACCGACCTGGACGGCACGCTGCTGCGCAGCGACGGCACGGTCTCGCAGGGCTCGCGCGACGCGCTGGCCGCGGCGGCGGCCGCGGGCGCCGCGCACATCGTGGTCACCGGCCGCTCGGTGCCGTGGACCCGGCACGTGCTGGACGACCTCGGCTACCGGGGGCTGGCGGTGTGCGGGCAGGGCGCGCAGGTGTACGACGCCGCGGCCGGCCGCCTGCTCACCTCGGTGACGCTGGACCGCAAGCTCGCCGTCCTGGCGCTGGCCAGGATCGAGGCGGAGGTCGGCCCGCTCGCGCTGGCGGCCAGCAGGGACGGCCTGACCGGCGAGGTGGTGGTCGGCGAGGGCTACGTCTACCACCCGGAGCTTCCGGTGCTGCATATGAAGGACGCCGCCGACCTGTGGGCCGAGCCGATCAACAAGCTCTACATCCAGCACCCCGGCGGCCTGGACGACGACGCCCTGGCGCGGGCCGCGCACGCGGCGGCCGGCGACCTGGTGGGGGTGATGGTGGCCGGCGAACGCATCGTGGAGCTGCTGCCGCTCGGGCTGACCAAGGCGACCGGCCTGTCGCTCGCGGCCCGCCGGCTGGGCGTCACCGCGGCGCAGACCATCGCCTTCGGCGACATGCCCAACGACGTGCCGATGCTCCGCTGGGCCGGCCGCGGCGTGGCCATGGCCAACGCCCACCCGGAGCTGAAGGCGGTCGCCGACGAGGTCACCGCGTCCAACGACGAGGACGGGATCGCGGCGGTGCTGCACCGCCTCTTCGGGCCGCCGCGGGGGTCGGCGGCGTGACGCCGTAGCAGCACAGCCCGATCAGCACCGCGGTGAGGTGGCCGAGGTCGGTGAAGCTGCCGTCGTCCAGCACCGGCACGGCGAAGAACGGCAGCACCACCGCCAGATAACCCCAGCGCCACGGGCGCGGCACCCGGTAGGCCAGGACGCCGGCCACGCCCGCCAGGCCGTAGCTGACCCCTATGTCGACGGTGTGGGCGAGCGAACCGGGCAGCCGGTCGTCGCGGATGCCGAAGAACACCGCCTTCTGGCTGACCAGGGTCGCGCCGATGTGCGCCACCGCCGCGACCAGCAGCCAGCGCGCGGTGCCGAGCCAGCGCTCGGCGGTGGCGTGCACCAGCTCGAACAGCACCGCGTAGAAGAGGAAGCCGGACGGCGGCTCGATCCACAGCGCGCTGGCCACCAGTACGCGGATCGGGTGACGGTGCAGCTCGACGAGGTTGGTGCTGACGCTGTGCAGCAGGTACGAGCGCAGGTGCGGGGACATGCCGGCCGCGGTCACGCTGGTGAGGGCCAGGATCAGCAGCCATATGTGGGTGCCGGGCGTGGCCCGGACCCGTGCCGCGGCCAGGCGGACCGACTCGCCGCGGGCCCGGGCGCCGTCCGGGCCCGCCGCGAGCAGCCGCAGCACCGGCAGGAGCGCGCGGCCCTGCGGCGGCTGCGGGGTCTGCTCGGCGTCGTGGACCACGCTTCAGTTGTAACCGCCCGGCCGCGGCGGCGCCGGGCGGTTACAACTGAAG
>JAJSZB010000166.1:0-14141 GCA_050613715.1 Streptomyces sp. IBSBF 3018 | reverse complement strand
GGGGGGGGGGGGGGGGGGGGGGGGGGGGGGGGGGGGGGGGGGGGGGGGGGGGGCGGGGGGGCCCCCCCCCCCCCCCCCCCCCCCCCCCCCCCCCCCCCCCCCCCGGCCGGTCCGACATCCGGTCAGACCGCCGGTCCGACAACCCGTCCGACAACCGGCCCGGCGGCCGGCGCCACCGGCCGCCCTTCGCGCAGGCTGGTCCTCGGTTCGGTGACGGCCGCCGCGGCCACCGCGATCCCGCTGTTCGGTGCGGGCCCGAGCGCGGCGGCGCAGCCGCGCGGAGGTCCCGCGCCGGAACTCGTCTACGTCAACACGTGGAAGGGCACCCGGATCTACGGCGCCTGGTTCGACGCCGCGACCGGCAGCCTGACCCCCATCGGCCCGGTCGGCGAGGCCACCGCGGACTGGGCCGTCGCCCATCCGGCGCTGCCGCTGCTGTACGTGGCCACGATGAAAGCGGGCGGCGTCGTCGACACCTTCCTCGTCGACCGGCGGACGGGCGCGCTCACAAGGACCGCTGAGCTGTCGACCGGCGGCACCGGCCTCGGCGGCGGCGGGATCTCGTACCTCGGCCTCGACCGCCCGTCGCGCACCCTGCTGGCCGCGAACTTCGAGGACGGCCTCGTCGCGGCCGTGCCGATCGCGGCGCGCGGGACGCTGGGGCCGCCGGCCTCCGTGGTCCAGGACACCGGCTCGGGGCCCAGCCCGCGGCAGACCGGCCCGCACCCGCACCACGTGGAGATCGACCCGAGCGGCAGGTTCGCGCTGGTCGCGGACTTCGGCGCCGACCGCGTCTTCGTCTACCGCTTCCGCCGGGCGACCCGCACCCTGTCCCCGGGCGACCCCGTGGGACCGGCCTACTTCGCGACGGCGCCCGGTTCCGGTCCGCGCCGCGTGGCCTTCCACCCCGGCGGGCGCACCGCCTACCTGCTGAGCGAGCTGAGCGCCGACCTCCAGGCCCTCGCCTGGTCCCCGCGCGACGGCAGCCTGACGCACCGCCAGACCCTGCCGCTGGCCACTCCCGACGCCACCGGCGCCAAGAGCGCCTCCGACCTGGCGGTCAGCGGCGACGGCCGCTTCGTCTACGCCGGCAACCGCGGCGAGAACTCCCTCGTCGTCCTCGCCGTCGACCCCCGCACCGACCTGCTCACCGTCCACCAGCGCGTCCCCTGCGGCGGCACCACCCCGTGGGGCTTCGCCCTCCACCCCGGCGGCCGCTGGCTGCTGGTCGCCAACGAGGCAAGCAACACCGTCAACGTCTTCGCCGTCGACCGCGCCTCCGGCCTCCTCGCCGACACCGGCACGGCCGTCCCGGTACCGAACCCCGACTCGATCACCTTCTGCCGCACGGACGCCGGGCGCTGGTGAGCGCGAAGGCCGAGAGCCGTACGGGCCCGGCCGGGCTCGTACGATGGTGTGATGCGTGAGGCTGACGCGAAGGCGCCGCAGGGGCCGACGGCGCATGTGTCCGTGCTCCGGCTGCTCCGGGCCGGGCTGGAGGGTGTCGCCGGGCTGCGGGAGTTCGTCGCGCTGGGGGACGTGGCCGGGCCGGAGGGGCTGGAGCGTCCGGCGGAGGGCTGCGGTGACGGTGCCGAGCTGGACCGTCCGGCGGGTGCGCCGGGGCGTCTACCGGCCGGCGACGTCGCCCGGGTCCCCACCGCGTCCCTGCGCAGGCTGTGGGCGCTGGGGCTGGTCGCGACCGACGATCCCTGCCTGGGCGTGAAGGCCGCCGGTCAGTGGCGCCTGGGACGGCTGCAGCTGATGGACTACCTGATCGCCAACGCCCCCACCCTCGCCGAGGCGCTCAGGGTGATGGAGCAGTACGCGGCCCTGGTGAACACCGCGCCCAACGAGATCCGGCTGACCGGCGGCGCGGGGAGCCCGGGGACCGTCACGTACCAGATCCGGTCGGGCGACCCCGAGGTCGACGCGGTGGCCAGCCAGTACGCGCTCGCGGCGGCGCTGTTCCGGGCGCGGTACGTGGCGGCGCGGGAGATCCGCCCGCTGCACGTCGGGCTGACGTCCGGCGCTCCGCCGCACCACCGGGAGCTGGCCGACCGCTTCGGCGCGCGCCGGATCGACTTCGGCGCCGAGACCACCACCATGACCCTCGCGTCCGCCGACCTGTCGCTGCCGCTGCCGGACGCCGACGCCCGGCTCGGCGCGATCCTGCGGCAGCACGCGGCCGACGTGATCGCTGCGCAGGCGTCCCCACCGGTCGAGGCGCTCCCCTCGCCCTGGACGGACCGGCTCCGGCAGGTGATCGCCGGGCAGCTGGCCGACGGCGGCCTGTCGCTGCCCGCGGTGGCCGGGGCGCTGGCGCTGAGCCCGCGGAGCCTGCAGCGCCGGCTGACCGGGGAGGGCACCACCTGAAGCGACCTCGTCGACCAGGTGCGGCGCGAGCGCGCCGCCGCGCTGCTGGCCCGGGGGCTGAGCCGGAAGGCCGTGGCGGCGCGGCTGGGCTTCGCCGACACCCGTGCGCTGCGCGGCGCGCTGCACCGCTGGCGCGCCGGCCCCGGACTGTGACGTTCCCGGGCCGCGGCGCCCCCGGGCCGTGGCGCCCCCGGGCCGTGGCGCCCCCGGGCCGGTGAGGGTGGCACGTCGCCGCGCGTGCGGTCGGCGTGGCGGAGCCCGTGAGGTCGGCGCGTCGCCGCCCGTGAGGTCGGCGCGTCGGAGCCCGTGAGGTTGGCGCGTCGGAGCCGCCTCGTGGCGCGCCGGAGCCTCCGGGCGGGCGGCCCGCGCCCGCGATGATCGAGCACAGATCACCGCGAACGAAGGGCACGCAGATGACAGTCGCCGACCAGGAGATCATCAGCCGGTTCCCGGTGGGGTACCACCCACTGCACCCGAACGTCTCGCTCAACTTCCAGCTCAACCGGTTCTACGGCTGGGCGAACGAGGAGCGGATGCTGGAGGAGATGCGGGCGGCGGCGCCGCGCATCCACAGCTACCTCGACTGGACGCGGGAGATGCTCGCACTCAGCGACGAGGCGCTGGCCGCCGAGCGCCATCTGCCGGCCGCGTACTACGCCCGCGCGGCGCAGTTCTTCCTCAGCCCGGACGACCCGCGGTTCGAGCCCGCGGGACGGCGTTTCCTCGCCCACGCCGAGGCCGGGAACGGCGTCACCGCGGCCGACCGCCACCTCGTCCCGTATCAGGCGACACGGCTCACCGCCTACCGCTTCACCCCGGCGCGGACGCGCGGCACGATCGTCGTCTTCGGCGGCTACGACAGCTACATCGCGGAATGGCTGCCCGCGGCGCTCGCCCTGCGCGACGCCGGGCTGGACACCGTGGTCTTCGACGGCCCCGGCCAGGGCACGGTGCTGGAGGCGGGCACGCCGATGACCCCCGACTGGCAGCAGCCGGTGGCCGCCGTGCTGGACCACTTCGGGCTGTCCGACGTGACGTTGGCGGGCTTCTCCCTCGGCGGCGGCCTGGTGATGCACGCGGCGGCGCACGAGCCCCGGGTCAGCCGGGTGATCGCCTGGGACATCCTCCCCGACCTCCTCGAAGCGTCCGGCAAGCTCTTCGAGTCCATCGGTCTGGGCGCGGTCACCGCGAACCTCGACACCCTTCCCGGACCGGTCTTCGACGCGGCCGTCGAGGAGGCGTGCCGCAGCGACCTGCTGACGCAGTGGTTCGTCGCGCAGGGCAAGCGCGTGATGGGCGTCGCCACCGCGAGCGAGCTGTTCAGGGCCTGGCGCGCATACCGCACCGACGACGTCTCGCGCCTCGTCACCCAGGACGTCCTGCTGCTGGCCGGCGCCGCGGACCACTACGTGCCGCTGCACATGCTCGGCGACCAGGTGCTGACGCTGCCCGCCGCGCGGTCGGTCACCGCGCGGATCTTCACGGAGGCCGAACAGGCCCAGAACCACTGCCAGATCGGCAACCAGGGCCTGGCACTCAAGGTCATCCTCGACTGGCTCGACGCATCCGGCGGCCGCACACCCGCCCCCTGATCCGCCGGGCGGCGCGGAGTGGTGCCTGCGCCGCTGACCGACAGCAAGACCAACGAGGTGCGCTGTACCCGCAGATGTGACAGGCCAGCGGGTCGCGTACGGAGACCCGGTGGATCTCCTGCTCCAGGCGGCGCTGCGACGGTTCACCGGCCTCAGGTGACGCGAGTCTGACCGTCTCACCACCACGCCTGACCGCGAAGTGAGGTCCTGTCAGGTCCCCGGATCCGCAGGGAGCACCCGGACCGCAGGACCGACCCGGGGCTTTCCGGTGCTGAATGGCGTGAAGTGCTTTGCGGTCGCACCGGAGGAGCTCGGTGCCACCATTCTCGGCATGGTCAGAGCAACCCGATCCGACGGGTGATCGCTTTATGCCAGCCCATCATGCCCGCGGACGCCGTTCCGCGCCAATGCCGATTCGCGAAGGAGTTATGCCGCTTTGGCATCACCAAAGCCCACGGATCTCTTTCGGCCGACAGTTCGACAGAAAAACCAGCGTGGCTAACATGGCGGCATGGATATCGACCTCCGGCGTCTCCGCTATTTCGTGACGGTCGCCGAAGAGCGCAGCTTTGTGCGTGGCGCCGAACGACTGAACATGACGCAGCCTGCACTGAGCCGGCAGATCCGCGCCCTTGAGGACGACCTTGGAGCGTCGTTGCTCCACCGCGGGCCGCTGGGTACGGCGCTGACACCGGCCGGCGGTCAGCTCCTGGAGGACGCACGGCCACTGCTCGCGGCTTCCCTGGCTCTACAGCGGCGAGTCCGTCTTGCCAGCCGTGAGGGGCACCACTTCACCATCGGCTTCATGCCTGGGGTCATAGTCACTCCGATCGTCAGGCAGTTCCGGGCGCTGGCACCGGAGGTCAATGTGCAGGTGCTGCACACGGCGCCCACCGACCAGGTGGACTATCTGCTCGACGGCCGCGTCGACGTTTGCTTCGTCCGGCTGCCGTTGCGGGTCGATACGTTCGAGATCGTTCCCCTTTTCCCCGAGCCGCGCGTTGCGGCTCTCTCCGGCGAACATCCGCTGGCTCATGCGCGGATCGTGGACATCGCGGAGTTGACGCCGTACCGCTTGCTGCAGGACTCCGACGACGTACCGGAGTGGCGCGGTGCCGGATTCGACGCGGCAGCGGTGCGTGACCGCCGGGAAGCCGACCGGCCCCCGTCGATCGAGGAGAGCCTGGAAGCCGTCGCGTCCGGCACCGGTTTCATCGTCGTCCCGGCCGGCCTCGCCGACTTCTACCGTCGCCCCGACATCCGCTACGTCCACCTCGCAGGGGTCGCCCCGCGCATGGTGGCGCTGGCGTACGCCAAGAATCGGAAGATGCCATCCATCGACCAGTTCGCCAAGATCGTGATTGCGGCACTCGGTTCGGCTTAGCAGCGTTATGCCCGATCGGCATGACGACTCGGGTAATCGGCATTGGCGTGACACGTCGTGGGCCGCAATGCTCGGAGGAGGACGCTGTCCCTGTGAACGCCCAGCAGCCCGAACGCCCGCACAGCGGGGCTGAATTCCATGGAAAAGGTTTTGATATGCCGAACACTCAATGGCGCGAAGTCTTCATGGCCAACGAGGATGCCCAGCACGCCGACCAGGCGCGCGTTTTCACCGAACTGCAGGACAAACGTCTGAAGAAACAGGGGCGCGGGAGGGCTCTGCATCGCAACGGAGTGGCTTGCCTGAAGGCTGTCTTCACAGTGGAGGAAAATCTTCCTGAATACGCGAGGCAAGGAATCTTTTCCGATCCGGCTTCCTATGAGGCACATGTTCGGCTGTCCAATGGAAATTTCTCCCTCGACCGGGCTCCGGACATCCGAGGTTTCGCGATCAAGGTGCTCGGGGCCTCGACGCCGTCTTCCGCCGGGGTCGAGCAGAACTTCACCCTGGTCAGCCAAGAGACCCTCCAGGTCAGCGGGAGCGCGGAGATCGTGAGGATCGTCGATCTCTCCACGAACACGCCCGGCGCCGCGCTTCGGAAGCTCGTGGCGAAACCGCAACTCGCACGCAGCGCCGTCTCGAACTTCCGCGACATGGCGAAACCGTTCAGCGGATTCGCCACGCACGACTTCTTCAGCATCATGCCCATCACATTCGGCGACCACGCTGCACGCTTGAAGCTGTGCGCCGCTTCGGCAACGGTCAACAAAGAAGCACGCAAGGATCTCGCCGCCGACATCTTCGGGCGGCTCGCGGATGACGACCTGCAGTTCCTCTTCCAAGCCCAGTTCTTCGAGGACGAGCTGCGGACGCCGATCGAAGACCCCTCGGTCCGCTGGGACGCGCCCTGGCTCACCGTCGCCCGCCTGCGCCTTCCTCGGCAATCACCTGACGAGGCGTTGGCCGAGGCCATCGAGAAGAGTAGCTTCAACCCCTGGATCGCGGCGCCGGAACATCGGCCTCTTGGAGAATTGATGCGTGCACGCCGGGCCGCCTATTCGCTCAGCTGGCGCAACCGGGCCGCAACACCCTGACATTCTCCTCCCGCTCTTCTACCCGGTGGCGTGACACATGTGCGCCGAAGTATTTCCGCCTGCTCCTCACGCACCCCTGGGCACATCTCAAAGATGGCGGTCGCCGGAACGGGATCACCGTAACATCATCCGGTCGATGCCGACTTGGCATGGGCGACGACAACATCGGCATTGGCGATATCCGACGACCTCCTCAATAATTTTTCCGGAGGCTCCCCCACAGCAGGGGGCCAGTGATCAGCGGAGGTGAAAGATGACGAAGCAGCACTCCTGGTGATGAGATCGACCGCTCCGGCTTGCCTTCCTGGCGCCGGAGCGGTCGCACACCCGCGCGCAATATCCGCCGTCACGAGAAACAGGATCCATCACCTTGCGGGCCCCACGTCCTTCGGTGCCGGCGCCGCTGCGCCATTCCGCATTCAGAAAGCTCTGGTCCGCCACCACTCTGGCCGCCCTGGGCGATGCCATCTCCTCGGTGGCCCTGCCGTTGGCAGCGATCGAGGTCCTGGACGCCGACGCCGTGCAAAGTGCCCTGCTGTCGGCCGTGATCTGGCTTCCGAGCCTGTTCCTGGCCATACCGGTCGGCTCCTTCGCCGACCGGACGGGATTTCACCGTAGGCTCCTGGCCAGTGCCAATCTCCTGCGGGTCGCCGCCCTGAGCAGCGTGCCGATCGCCACGGCCTTCGGCGTGCTCTCACTCGTTCAACTGGCCGTCATCCTTGCCGTCATCGGCCTGTGCTCGGTGTTGTCGAATGTCAGCGAGAGCGGCCTGTTCGCTACCACCTTGCCGGCCGATCTCTACGTGGCCGGGCAGGCCGCCTCCTACACGGGCCAGACCGCCGCGATCTTGGCCGGACCTTCCATCGGGGGGATTCTGGTCCAACTCGCGGGCGTGCCGGCGGCGGTAGGCGTGGACGCGGCCACCGCCGTCGCGGCTGCCCTGTTCCTCCTTCCGTTGCGCCCGGTCGGGCGTCACCATGAACCCGGCTCCCCGCAGAGCCGTAACCGGCGCCAGGGCCTGGCCTTCATCCGACGCAATCCGCTGATCAGGACGGCTCTGTCAGTCACCGCCACTGGCAACTTCTTCAACATGCTCTTCTTGTCGGTGCTCGTCTGGTACTACGTCCACAAGCTGTCCCTGACCAGCGCTCAGATCGGGTTCGTATTCACCGTGCAGGCCGTCGGTGGACTCGCCGGGGCGGCGTTGGCTCCACAGCTCGCCCGCCGCATCGGTTTGGGCCGGATGCTCCTGGTCGGTTGTGTACTGTCGCACGCTCCACTCCTCTTGATCCCCGCCGTCGGCGCCACCGGAAGCCTCGTCCTCGCCCTCGTCCTGGCCTCGACACTGCTGGGCGGCATCGGCGAGTCCGTCCAGGACATCTCGGTCGGCTCGGTGTTCGCGCTGTCGGTCCCGCGTCACCTCCGGTCACAGACTCGCGGCGCGTACCAGACAGTGAGTTTCGGCCTCCGGCCGCTGGGCTCGATCGTCGGCGCTCTCATCGCCGCGACAACGGGAATTCCCGTGGCACTGTGGGTCGGGGCGATCGGCGGAACGCTTGCCTGCCTCTGGCTTCTTCCCTCACGCCTGCTGTCGTTCCGCGGTCAAGTCGACCCGTCCTAGCAGCCGGAAGGCGCCGGCACGGCATCCACCGCGCTACCGCCACCCGGTGCGTGCGAGGAGCCGTCCGCCTGCTGTTGCCACTGTCCGTCGGCGGCGCGCTCGGATCCGTCGGTCATGACGAACAGGCACGAGCCGGGGAGAGGAGCGAGCGCCATGCAGTGCCGCCGCGTGCAACAATCCTCGGGGTATCCCGCAGACGGTGCGGCCTTGCGCCGTCCCCGGCACAATCTCATGCTGATCCCTTTCGAGGGACGCCTCCGCCCGGCAGGCCGGATACGGGGCCGATACCGTAGTCGCGAACGTGCCTCCGGTGTGGACAGTCGCGTGACCGTGACCGTGTTCGGCATGCGAAGGCCCCCTGGGTCCACGATGCTCGCCGGCTATCCGTCGCGTGCCGAGCGTCGTACACAAGAGGCTCTTCGCACCGCTCTGACCATGGTGAACCGGTCGAGTGCGATCGTGCCAATGCCTATCTGTTCGATTCTGAGGCCGTTTCGGCACAGCCGTGATGTCCATGGCTACGATGAGCCTCATGGACCTCGACATACGCAGGATGCGGTACTTCGTGGCCGTGGCCGAGGAGTGCAGCTTCGTGCGCGCGGCGAGCCGCCTCTACATGACCCAGCCTGCGCTCAGCCGCCAGATCCGCGCGCTGGAAGAGGATCTGGACGTGGTCCTCTTCCTACGTGACCGACAGGGCACCGTACTCACCCGGGCGGGGCACCAGTTGTTGGAGGACGCCAGGCCGATGCTGGCGATGGCGCAGGCGGTGCAGCAGCGGGTGCGGACGGCGAACCGGGAGATGAACCAGTTCACCATCGGCTTCATGCCAGGGGTCACGGTCACGCCCATCGTGCGCGAGTTCGCACGCATGGCGCCACAACTCGACATCGACGTCGTGCACACGTCAGTCACTGACCAGGTCGGCTTCCTCCTCGACGGTCGTGTCGACGTCTGCTACGTCCGACTGCCCCTGCCGGAGGGCATGTTCGAGGTGATCCCCCTCTTTCCGGAGCCCCGTGTGGTGGCGCTGGCGAGTGAGCATCCGCTCGCGGAACTCAAGGCGGTGCACGTCGAGGAATTGCATGACATGACCTTGCTGCAGGATCCGCGGGACGTACCGGAGTGGCGGGGGCGTGTGCCGCGCGATCCGGTGACGCCGCAGGGGGACACCGGACGCTTCCCGGCGACGATCGAGGAATGTCTGCAGGCCGTCGCCTTCGGGTCCGGGTGCTACGTCATGCCGGCAGGCATAGCCGGCTTCTACCACCGTGAGGACGTCGTCTACCTGACTCTGGAGGGCGTAGCTCCACGCATGGTCGCGCTGGCCTACTCCAAACACCGGACCATGCCCGAGTTGCTCCTGTTCGCCGAGCTCTCGCGTCGCATGTTCGGCCCGGGCACGGAGTAGCGCCCGGCCCGGGTTCGCCGGCTCCGGGCTCGCCACCGGAGGCGGAGAGCCCTTCGAGGCCGATACCGCCGATCAGCCCAGGGGCGGCAGAAGGCCGGTCTGCATGAGGAAGCCCGCGAAATTCCAGTAGTCGCGGTTCTCAGTGATGAGCCCGTCCCTCCGCACGCCGATGGTGGCGCCCGGGCACTCGAACTTTCTGCCGGTAGCGGGTATCCCCAGGCCGGGGTTGGCGCGGTCGTGGGTGCCGGAGAGGACCCATTCGAACGAGTAGGAGTCGCCGGATTCCACGACCTTCCCCAGGGCGAAGACATAATCGCTAGACAGACTCATGTCCATCCCGTCGATCAGCGCCTTGACCGCATCCTTGCCCTGGTAGACGCCGCCGAAAGCGGTATCGACGACCTGGATGTTCTCGCTCATCATATCGACCACCGCCTGCGAGTCATGACGGTTGCAGGCAGCGACGTAGTTCTCCACCCAAGAGGGCGGTTTCTGCTCGTTCATGGGTTTCCTAAGTGACTCTCATAGAGGAGTGACGACGGGCACGGCGACACGCATGCCGCCTCCCGGCGCAGAACAGCATGGCGGCCGGCGTGTTTCGGAATGGGCGAACATGTGCGTACCGATTGTCGAGCAGAGGGCAGCCGTGCCGCCAATGCCGAATCCGATCGTCGTGATGCCCCATCGGCATGCAGAGAGAGCCGCGGCCGGCATTCCGACGCGCTCGCGAGCCGAAGTCTCGGTCGGGACACCGCCCAGCCGCTCCCATCGGACGGCAGTGCGCGCAGGAGGGGCCATCTCCGCACCACTTCCGCGCCAGGCCCAGCGGTACGCCGTGGACGGTCACGGCCGGGCGCGCACACGCGGACGCGAGGCCCCGGTCAACTCGGGGACCACCTGACCAGCGCCTATGCGACTACAGCAATGTCTCTTAGGTGAAAGCCGGATGCGGGAACTTCCCGCCGAGGTCGCGATCACCGCCATCACCCTCGCCGAACTCCCGGCAGGACCCCCTTCCGCCCACCGAAACTCCCGCCCCAGCACGCACCGCAAAATCCCCGGCCCCTGCCGGACTCCGGCCCGCGCCGCCCGGGCAGGCGCCACAACCCTGCCCCGGCCACCCGCCGCCGCCCCGCCTTGTCCGCGCCGCCGGGCGCCCCTCGCGCCGCGGCACACCGCCGCACGCGGAGTTGACTGAGCAGCACCAAAGCGACCAGGATCGACCGCGCGAGAGTGACAACGTTGTCGCACGGAAGGATCGCCATGAGAACGTTGAAACGCGTGCTTGCCGCCCTGGCGCTGGCCACCACGGTCACCGTGACCTCCGCCGCGGCGGGGGGTGTCGCGGACGCGGCCGAGCGGGGGCCGGCGTTCGCGAAGGACCCGACCACGCTGGTCGACACCTCGATCGGCAACAACGGCGACGGGACCACCTTCCCCGGCGCCGCGGTCCCGTTCGGCATGGTGCAGCTGAGCCCCGACACCCAGCTGAACCAGTACGCCTCCTACGACTACGCCCAGCACAGCATCCTCGGCTTCAGCATGACCCACCTGTCGGGCGTCGGCTGCCAGACGATGGGCAACTTCCGCTTCATGCCGACCACCGGCGCCGTCACGTCGTCGGACCCCGCGCGGTACGCCGCGCAGTTCAGCCACGACGACGAGACCCGCGCGCCCGGCTACTACGGCGTGACCTTCGACAACGGCATCCACAGCGAGCTGACCGCCACCGAGCGCACCGGCCAGCAGCGCTACACCTACCCTGCCGGGTCGGGCGCCGAGAACGTGCTCATCGAGGTCGGCCAGAGCAACGGCAGCACCTACGCGGGCGATGTCCACGTGGTCGGCGACGACACCGTGGAAGGCTGGCTCCAGGGCGGCAACTTCTGCGGTGAGACCGGCAAGGAGCGCTACCGGATCTTCTTCAGCGCCACGTTCGACCGGACCTTCGCGAGCTTCGGCACCTGGACCGACGACACCCTCACCGCGAACAGGAGGGACGCCTCGCGCGGCAGTTCGCGGGCCGGCGCGTGGGTGACGTTCGACCCGGCGAAGGGCGGTCGGGTCGGCGCGTCGGTGGGCCTGTCGTACACCTCGATCGACGGCGCGCGGCTGAACCGCAGGGCCGAGCAGCCCCCGTCCTTCGACAGGGCCCGCGACGCCGCGCACCGTTCGTGGCAGGACGAGCTGGGCCGCATGCGGGTGGCCGGCGGCAGCACCGCCGACCGGCGCACGTACTACACCGCGCTCTACCACTCCCTGCTGGACCCGGCGATCGGCTCCGACGTCGACAACCGCTACCGCGGGTTCGACGACGCCGTGCACCGGGCGACGTCGACGTACTACCAGATGTTCTCGCTCTGGGACACCTACCGCTCGCAGAACCAGCTGGTGGCCCTGCTGGAGCCCGGCCGGGCCGCCGACATGGCCAGGTCCGTGCTGCACATCTACCAGGACGGCGGGTGGCTGCCGCGCTGGGCGCTGGCGAACAGCGAGACCAACGTCATGAGCGGCGACCCGGTCACGCCGTGGATCGTCGACATCTACAACCGCGGCCTGCTCGACAGGGCCACCGCGGACCAGCTCTTCGACGCGCTGTGGAAGAACGTCAACGAGGTCCCCGCCGACCAGTCGATCTTCCGCGGCCGCGACGGCAACCCGTCGTACGTACACAGCGGTTGGGTCGCCTACCAGAACCTGCCGGGCTACAAGTACGGCGACAGCCGGCAGGCGGGCTCGGCCACGCTTGAGTACGCGCTCGCCGACTGCGCGCTGTCCACGATGGCGAAGCGGCTGGGCCATCGGGACCAGGCCGCGACGCTGGCCTCGCGCTGCGACAACTTCACCGAGCTGTGGGACACCGCCGTGACCTCGCACGGATTCACCGGGTTCCCGGTCGCCAGGAACGCCGACGGCTCGGTCGCCGGTGACCCCGACCCCACCCAGACCGCGCCGTTCCACGAGGGCACCGCGTGGCAGTACCAGTGGCTCGCCCAGCAGGACCCGCAGACCCTCTTCGGGCTCATGGGCGGCCCGGCGCGGGCCGAGCAGCGGCTCGACACGTTCTTCGACATGCCGACCGTGCTCACCGACCCGGCGAAGGCGGCCTCGGACTCGTGGGTGACCGGCGCCTACGACTACCACAACAACTTCGCCTTCAACCCGAACAACGAGCCGGACTTCAGCGCGCCGTGGATGTACGCGTGGACGGGCGCGCCGTGGAAGACCTCGGCGGTGCTGCGCGCGCTGCGGACGCTGTTCACCGACGACCCGTACGGCATGCCCGGCAACGACGACCTCGGCGCGACCTCGTCGCTGCTCGTCTTCGCCATGGCCGGCGTCTTCGAGCCGCAGCCCGGCTCGGCGGCCTACGTGATCAGCGCGCCCATGTTCGACAAGGTCGAGATCCGCCCGGCGCACGGGCGGACGATCAGGATCGAGGCGCCGGGCGCCGACGCGTCGAAGCTGCAGTACGTGTCCTCGGTACGCACGGACAGGGGTGCGCTGAACCGGAGTTGGCTCTCGCACGGGGACCTGCTCCGCTCCGGCACGATCCGGGTGCGCCTGTCCGACCGGCCGTCGGACTGGGGCGTCGACGCCGCGCCGCCCGCCCTGGCGCAGGACTGAGTCCCCGCGGTGCGGCCCCTCGCCGGGGGGCCGCACCGCGCGCATCGACCCCGGGTCGGCGGCGGGTCGGCGGCAGGGTCGGCAGCGCGTCATCTGCGCATCGGCTCCGGGTCAGCGGCGGGCCCAGTGCTGGCCCCACGTCCCCGTGCAGGTGTAGAGCTTGACCGCCGCGCCGTCCGCGGAGCTGGCCTGCCACAGGTCGACGCACTTGCCGGACTGCTCGGCGTGGATCAGGCCGTCGCTGCCGAGGGTGAACTGCTGGGCGGGGTTGCCGCTGCAGTACGCGATCTGGACCACCGTGCCGTCGGTGGTGGCGCCCCAAGCGGCGTCCATGCACAGGCCCTTGGTGCGGATCGTGCCGTCGGAGGCGAACGTCCACTGCTGGTTGACATTGCCGTTGCAGGACCACAGCTCCAGCGGGGTGCCGTCGGAACCCGCGGAACCGCTCAGGCACTTGCCGGACCGCGGGTTGTAAACGGTGCTGCCCGCGGGCGGCTTGGGCGCGGCTGTCGACTTCTTCGCCGGCGCCTTGGTGGTGGTGGCGCTGCGCGGCTTCGAGGTGGTCGTGGTCGTCGTGCGGTGGGTGGTGGTCGTGCCGGTGCCGGTGCCGCCGGTGCTCGCGGACCCCCCGGAACCCCCGGCGCCCCCGGTGCCGCCGCCGCCGGCGGTGTGCTTGGGCGGCGCGGCGGGCGCGTGGTGACGGGCGGCCGGGTGCGTGGTGGTCGCGGACGGCGTGGGCGTCGTCGTGGTGGCGCTCGGGGCTGCCGCGGTGCTGGGGAGGGTCGCGGACGGTACGGCCGAGGTCCGCGCGGCGTCGGCGACCGTGTCGGCGGCGGGCCCGCCCTTGGCGCCGGAGCCGGCGGTGAGCAGCGAGACGAGCAGCACGACGGCGCCGACCACGGCGGCCGCGCCGGTCACCGTCCCCCAGACGCGGACCCCGGGCAGCAGTCCGCGCGGCGGCTCGCCGGGGTTGCGGGCGAAGGTGTCGGAGAAGCGGCTCGGGCGGTCGGGGCCGGTCACGGGTGACTCCGGGGGGTGA
>JAJSZB010000165.1:0-14179 GCA_050613715.1 Streptomyces sp. IBSBF 3018 | reverse complement strand
GCCCGGATACGCACAGCCCCCGGCCTTCGGCGCGCAGCCCGGCTACGCGCAGCCCGCCGCGCCGCCCACCACCGGCGCCGGCATGGCCGCGGCCATGCAGAAGTACCGCGAGCTGCCCACCGGCCAGCGCTGGACGCAGCAGAACCCCAAGATGATGCGCGCCGACCTCGGCCAGGGCGGCGGCCAGCCGGTGCTGGCCCGCCAGGGCAGCATGGTGCTCTACCAGGGCAAGGTCGACTTCGGCTACAAGGGCGCCGGCTTCACCGGCCGGATCGTCGGCAACATGACCGGCCAGGAGATGCAGCTCATGCGCTGCACCGGCGGCGGCCAGGTGTTCTTCGCCGAGAACGCCTCCTATCTGCACCCCGTCGAGCTGCAGGGCGACGCCCTGTGCGTCTCCGCGGAGAACGTCCTGGCCTTCGACGAGGGCCTGCAGTACGAGGTGCGCAGGATCGAGGGCCACGGCATCCCCGGCGGCGCCCTGTTCACCATGCAGTTCCAGGGCACCGGCACCGTGATCGTCAAGACCCACGGCACCCCGGTGGTACTGCCCGTCACCCCCACCACCTACGCCGACAGCAACGCGATCGTCGCCTGGTCGGCGGCCGCCCAGGTGATCGTCTCCAGCCAGGTGCGGCTGCGCAGGAGCGCCTACCCCGGCCACAGCGGCGAGACCGTGAACCTCCAGTTCCGCGGCGCGCCCGGCAACTTCATCGTCGTCCAGCCCTACGAGGTGTGACCCGCCATGGACCAGCAGATGATCGCGGGCTACGCACCCACCCCGGTCGCCGCCCGGATGGAGAACCACGGCTCGTCGATGCTCAAGGTGGCCATGCAGACCGGCCACGACCTGTTCGCGCGCACCGGCTCGATGGTCGCGTACGAGGGCTTCGTGCAGTACGAGCCGAACCCGCCGGCGGTGCGGCAGATGGCCTCCGCGTGGCTGACCGGTGAGAGCACCCCGCTGATGAAGTGCAGCGGCGACGGTCTGCTCTACCTCGCCGACTACGGTGCGGACGTGGTCTGCCTGAACCTGAACAACGAGTCGGTGTCGGTCAACGGCACCAACCTGCTCGCCTTCGACGCCCACCTGAGCTGGGGGGTCGAGCGGGTCAAGGGGCTGGCGAAGTTCGCAGGACAGGGCCTGTTCAACGTCGGGGTGTCCGGCGCCGGCTGGGTGGCCGTCACCTCCCGCGGCACGCCGATCGTGGTGGACTGCGGCAGCGGCGCGGACGAGACGTACGTCGACCCGGACGCGCTGGTGGCCTGGTCGTCCGGCCTGAAGATGAAGGCCAAGCGCAGTTTCAAGGCGTCGTCGCTGATCGGGCGCGGCAGCGGGGAGGCGTTCCAGATCGCCTTCTCCGGACAGGGCTTCGTGGTCGTACAGCCCAGCGAGGACAGCACCGACCGGCTCCGGATCCGGGGCTGAGGGGGGACCGACACACCATGCAGAGCCCGCTCTTCGCCTTCACCGAGGTCCAGAACCAGGACCACTACAGCCTGCAGAACTCCTACCTGCTGCGGGTCCGCCTGGACGGCAACACCGGCCCGGACTGCCTGGCCCGCAAGGGGTCGATGGTCGCCTACCAGGGCATGATCGAGTTCGACGGCGAGTACCAGTCCCACCACCAGCGCCGCACCCGCCGGCAGACCGGTGAGGGCCTGGAGCTGATGCGCTGCTCCGGCCAGGGCACCGTCTACCTGGCCAACCTCGCGCAGCAGATCCACATCCTCGACGTGGACCACGAGGGCCTGACCGTCGACAGCGCCTACGTGCTCGCGCTCGACTCCGGCCTGCACTGGGAGGTCATCGCGGTCGACAGCCAGTTCGGCCTGTCCGGGACCGGCCAGTACAACCTGAACATCTCCGGCAGCGGCAAGGTCGCCCTGATGACCTCGGGCAAGCCGCTGATGATGCCGGTGACGCCCGACAAGTACGTGTCCTGCGACGCGGACGCGGTCGTCGCCTGGTCCACCGGGCTGCGGGTGCAGATGCAGGCGCAGACCTCCAGCTCCTCGGTCTTCCGCCGCCGCGGCAACACCGGGGAGGGCTGGGAGCTGAACTTCGTCGGCCAGGGCCATGTGCTGGTGCAGCCCAGCGAGCTGATGCCGCCGCAGAACGCGGTCGTCCAGGGGCTGCGCGGCCAGTACGGCATGGGCCCGCAGGGCCACGGCCAGAACCAGGGCAACATCTGGTCCAACCGCTAGGCCGAGCCGACACGCACCCGCCGCGCGTGCGGCCGGCGGGTGCTCGTACGGGCTGCGGGGCCGTACGCACCCGCCGCCGGCGTCACGCGTCGAGCAGCGCGCGGGTGCGGGCGACCAGGGACACCACCGAGGCGTCCGCGACCCCGGCGACCTCGTCGTAGCCGAACCAGCGCAGGTCCAGGGACTCGTCGCTGATCGCCGCGACCGCGCCCTCGGGCGCCGCCGCGGCGTACTGCACGTCCAGGTGCCAGGCGCAGGGCGTGAGGTGGCGGTCCAGACGCACCGGCTCCGGGGTGATCAGCCGCAGGCCGTCGATGCCGGACTCCTCCGCGCCCTCGCGCAGCGCCGCGTCCGCGAGCGAGGCGTCGTCGGGCTCGCAGTGGCCGCCCATCTGCAGCCACATCTTCAGCTTGGCGTGCAGGGTCAGCAGGACCCGCCGCCGCGGCGGGTCCACGACCAGGACGCTGCCGGTCAGATGCCCGGCCCGGCAGGGCTTGTAGAGGCCGTCGGGGTGCTCGGCCAGGTGCGCCAGATACGCCGTGCGCAGCTTGTCCTGCGCGGCGTCGGGCGCACGCCAGCCCTCCAGGACGCCGACGGCGTCCGTGTGCAGTGCGGTGCTCACTCGCCGGGGTCGCCCTCGCCCTTGCCGCCGGACCGGCCGCCGTCGCCCTTGCCGCCGGAGCCGGAGCCCGGGTCCGCCTCGTCGGAGTCCTTCGCCGGGCCCTCGCCCGCCTCGCCCTCGTCGCTCCCCGCGTCGTCCGCCGGGCCCTTCGCCGCGTCGCTCACGCCGGCCGCCGCCTCTCCGAGGATGCGGTCCAGCTCGGAGAAGTCCACGCTCTCGCGGTGCACGAAACCGTCCGGGTCGTCCAGGTCCGCGGCCGTCGGCAGCATGTCCGGGTGGCCCCACAGGCCGTCCCGGCCCTCCATGCCGCGCGCGTCGGTGAGCGAGGCCCACAGCCGCGCCGCGTCCCGCAGCCGCCGGGGCCGCAGCTCCAGCCCGATCAGCGTCGCGAAGGTCTGCTCGGCGGGACCGCCGGTCGCCCTGCGGCGGCGCAGCGTCTCGCGCAGCGCCCCCGCGGACGGCAGGTGGGGGCTCGCCGCGGCGTGCACCACCGCGTCCACCCACCCCTCGACCAGGGCCAGCGCCGTCTCCAGCCGGGCCAGCGCGGCCTTCTGCTCCGGCGTGTCCTCGGGCTGGAACATGCCCTGCTGCAGCGCCTCCTGGAGCTGCTCGGGCTGCGTCGGGTCCAGCTGGCCGACCGCGTCCTCAAGCCGCGCGGTGTCCACCTTGATGCCGCGCGCGTAACCCTCGACCGCGCCGAACAGGTGGGCGCGCAGCCACGGCACATGGGCGAACAGCCGCTGGTGCGCGGCCTCGCGCAGGGCCAGATACAGCCGCACTTCCTCCTGCGGCACGCCCAGGCCGTCGCCGAACGCCGCCACGTTGGCGGGCAGCAGCGCCGCCTTGCCGGCCGGGCCGAGCGGCAGCCCGACGTCGGTGGAGCCGACCACCTCGCCGGCCAGGGTGCCCAGCGCCTGACCGATCTGCGAGCCGAACATCGCGCCGCCCATGGAGCGCATCATGCCGAGCAGCGGGCCCGTCATGGCCTGCATCTCCTCGGGCAGCACATCGCCCATCGCGCCGGCCACCCGCTCGGCGACCGGGTCGACCAGGTCCTTCCACACCGGGAGCGTCGCCTCGACCCACTCGGCACGGCTCCAGGCCACCGCGGAGTTCGCCCCCGAGGGCAGCGAGGTGACGCCGTCCAGCCACAGGTCCGCCAGCCGCACGGCCTCCTCGACCCAGGCGCGGTCGGCGCGGCCCACGGTCGCGTCCTTCACGCCGTCCGGGGTGCCCTGGGCGACGGTCTGCCGGGCGATGTCCTTGGCCATGTCCCAGTTCACCGGCCCGCCGTCGTAGGACAGCATCTGGCCGAGCTGCTGGAAGGCCGCGCCCAGGTCACCGGGGTTGAGCGAGCCGAACATCGCGGCGAAGGGGTTGTCGCCGCCGCCCGCGCCGAACGGGCCGCCGGCGCCGAAGCCGAAGGGTCCGGGCGGACCGCCCTGGCCCCCCTGGCCGCCCTGGTCACCGCCCTTGCCGTTGCCCTTTCCACTGCCCCCGGACGGGGCGCCGTCGTCCCCGTCCCCGGGTTCCTCGGGAGGGACGCCGAATCCGAATGGGATGTCGCTCACGGGAATTCCTCGGCTCTGTGTCGGTGTGGGGTGGTGTGATGGGCTGTACCTCCAGCCTAGACACGTGTCCGGCAGGATGGCTTGCGTACGTATCTGAGACAACCGTGGGAGACACCCGGTGAGTTCCCCAGAAGCACACGTTCGCCCAGAGCGGAGCGCCGGCCGGTCCGGGACCGGCCCGGTGGTCGCGATCACCGGCGCCGCCTCCGGGGTGGGCCAGGCGCTGGCGCTCAGGCTCGTCGCGTCCGACCGGATCAGGAAGATCGTGGCGATCGACGAGCGGCGCGGCGAGGTGCCAGGGGCGACCTGGCGGGTGCTGGACGTACGGGACCCGGCGATCGCCGACAAGCTGCGCGGCGCCGACGTCGTGGTGCACCTCGCCCTCGACCTGGACCTGGAGTCCGACCCCAAGGCGCGCTCGGCCTTCAACGTGCGCGGCACGCAGACCGTGCTCACCGCGTCCGCGGCGGCCGGCGTGCGCCGCGTCGTGCTGTGCACCTCGGCGATGGTCTACGGCGCGCAGGCGGACAACGACGTGCCGCTCGCCGAGGACGCGCCGCTGCGGGCCACCTCCGAGGCCAGCTTCGTCGACGACCTGCTGGAGATCGAACGGCTCGGCCGCCGCGCCCCGCGCGCGCACCCGGGGCTCAACGTCACGGTGCTGCGCCCGGCGGTGCTGGTCGGCGGCACGGACACCGCGCTGACCCGCTACTTCGAGTCGCCGCGGCTGCTGGTGGTGGCGGGCAGCCGCCCCTGCTGGCAGTTCTGCCATGTCGAGGACCTGGTCTCGGCGCTGGAGTGCGCGGTGCTGGAGAAGGTCGAGGGCGAGATGGCGGTGGGCTGCGACGGCTGGCTGGAGCAGGAGGAGGTCGAGGAGCTGTCGGGCATCCGGCGGATGGAGCTGCCGCCGGCGATCGCCTTCGGCGCGGCGTCCCGGCTGCACCGGCTCGGCCTGACCCCGTCGCCCGCGGGCGACCTGGCGTACACGATGCACCCCTGGGTGGTCAGCGGCAGCAGGCTGCACGAGGCGGGCTGGCGTCCGCAGTGGACCAACGAGGAGGTGCTCGCTGAGCTGCTGGCCGAGGTGGAGGGCCGCAACTCGGTGGCCGGCCGCCGGCTCGGCCGCAAGGACGCCACGGCGCTGGGCGCGGCCGGCGCGACGGTCGCGCTGGTCGGCGCCGCGGCGGCGGTGCGCAGGGCGCGCAGGGCGCGGCGCGGGCTGTGAGCAGGAGCGGGTCGCGAACGGAAGAGGCTTTCCGCATCGCGGGAGGGTGAGGCAGCATGGGCACCATGGACGGCATGGCAACCATCTACGAAGAGCGCGACGGCGACGGCCCGATCCGGCTGCTGGCGATCCGCGACACGCCCCTGTCGGTGGACGAGGTCCACGCGGCGGTGGGTGACGACGCGGCCGGCGGCACCACCCTCTTCGTCGGCGCCGTACGCGACCACGACGGGCGTCCCGACGTCGCGGTGACGGGGCTGTCGTACTCCGCCCACCCCAGTGCGGGCACGCAGCTGCGCCGGGTTGCGGAGAAGGTCGCCGCGGACTATCCGGTGCGCGCGCTGGCGGCCGTCCACCGGGTGGGCGATCTGCGGGTCGGCGACATCGCCGTGGTCGTCGCGGTCTCCTGCCCGCACCGCGGCGAGTCCTTCGCCGCGGCCCGCCGCCTCATCGACGACCTCAAGGACCAGGTCCCCATCTGGAAGCACCAGACCTTCGAGGACGGGACAGAGGATTGGGTGGGCGCGTAGCGCCTCGTTGAGGGGTGGTGGTCGGGCGACGGGTGGGCTGGGTCGGCGCGTAGCGCCTTGTTGAGGGGAGTGCGGCCCACTCTGATGACGTAACCGTCCGTCAGTGGGATTTCCGCGCGCGTAACCCCGCGCCCCGGAGGACCGTTGTATCACTCAGCGGCTAATCTGCTGATACGTCTCAATGGTCCGTTTCGGGTACGGGGTCGGGAGTCCGCAGTGGCAGCACTCGCCTGGTTGATCATTCCGCTGATCGCTGCGGTCGCCGCCGCGATCTGGGGCCGCTGGGCCGGGCGGCGGCGCCTGACCGGGGACGGCGCCTCCCTGGCCGGCTACGAGCGCTTCCGCGTGGCCATGGAGGGCTCGGCGGACGGCGAGGGCGGCGGCGAGGCCGGCGGGGAATCCCCCCGCGGGCCGGTCGCCGGTCCCGTCCCTTAGGGTCGGTCCCATGCCACGCCGGACGACGACGCTGATCGCCTCGACCCTGACGCTCATAGTGCTGCTGTGCGTGGCACTGCTGGTGCCGACGCCGTACTCGGAGATGTCACCGGGGCCGACCGTCAACACCCTCGGCAGCTACGGCGGCGACACGGTGATCGACATCAGCGGCCACCCCACGTACCCCGCGACCGGTCATCTGAACATGACCACGGTCCGGGTCACCGGCGCGGACTACCACATCAATCTCCTCGAATCCCTGATGGGCTGGGCGCGCCACGACGACAAGGTGGTCGAGCACGACACCCTGTACCCCAAGGGGCAGACCGCCGAACAGGCCGACCAGCAGAACGCCGAGGAGTTCAGCCAGTCCCAGGACAGCGCCAAGGTCGCGGCGCTGAAGGAGCTGAAGATCCCGGTGGCGTCCCGGGTGATCGTCGCCGCCGTCGTCAAGGGCGGCGCGGCCGAGGGCACCCTGCACGCGGGCGACGTCATCAAGGCGGTGGACGGCACCGTGGTGACCGAGGCCGACCAGGTCGCCAAGCAGGTCACCAAGCACAAGCCCGGCGAGAAGGTCGTCTTCACCATCGTCAGGGCGGCCGACGCGAAGAGGGCCTCGGCGCCGGCCCAGCGGCTGACGATCACCACCCGCAAGTCCGCGGACTCCGGGCCGTCCCGGGCGGTCGTCGGCATCCAGGCGGGGATCGAGCACACGTTCCCGTTCACCATCGACATCAAACTGGCCGACGTCGGCGGTCCGAGCGCCGGCATGATGTTCGCGCTCGGCATCGTAGACAAGCTCACGCCCGGCAGCCTCACCGGCGGGAAGTTCGTCGCGGGCACCGGCACGATAGACGACGACGGCACGGTCGGACCGATCGGCGGCATCAGCCTGAAGACGATCGGCGCCCGTGACAAGGGCGCGCAGTTCTTCCTGACCCCCGCGGACAACTGCGAGGAGGCCGCCAAGGACACCCCCAAGGGCCTCACCCTGGTGAAGGTGAAGACCCTGGACGACGCGATGGCGGCCCTCGCCGACATCCGCTCGGGCAACGACAAGGCGCTGCCCTCCTGCAAGAGCTGACCGCGCCGCGACCGCTCACGCGAAGGTCGCGGTCAGCGCGTCCGCGAGGCCCGGCACCAGCTCGGGCCCGGTCAGCACCTCCGCCGGCGTGTCCTTGGCGCGCAGCCGCACCGCCGACTCGCGGCTGCCGTCGCGCAGCACCGCGACCGTCATCCGCACCTCCTGGCGCTCCGGGTGCCGCGCCACCCATGAGGCGAGCGCGTCGTCGTCCAGGTCCTCGGGCAGCGACGCCTCCGCCGAGGGCGGCAGCATCAGCCGCTCCACCGTGAGCGCGCAGCCCGCGATCACGTCCGGCCAGGCGATGGTGGCCAGGAACTCGTCCAGCGGCTGCCCCGACGGCAGCTCGTCCTGCTCGATCGGGGTGAGCCCGCCGGACGCGTCGTCGCCGAGCCCGAGCTGGTCGGCGAGCCCCGGCTCGCTGGCGCGCAGCCGCGCGGTGTCGACCAGGGCGAACAGCCGCGCGGGCTGGTCCCAGCCCTGCCCGGACGCATAGGTGTCGATCTCGAGTACGGCCCGGGTGAGGGGGGTCGCCGCGAGCGGCGTGCCGTCGGAAGCGATGTTGGACATGACCCACATCCTGCCCCTTCCGGCCCCCGAATCGGGAACCGGCCAAAGCGTAGTTAAGTTGCACCAGTGGGAGTCCGACCCGGGACACCCACGGAAACCGTGACATTTCGAGGTGCGCACCTTGGTATTCCAGCTGCCTGACCGCGGCGGTGGCCGGCCGGCCCCACGGTCGGGTTTCGGCCGTCCCTCGCGGCGCGCGAGGACGCTGGTCGTCACGATCGGCGTCCTCGCCGTCGTGATGGCCGCGTTCATGGTGTTCGCCGCGTTCTGGACGGACCTGCTGTGGTACCGCTCGGTGCACTACTCCTCGGTCTTCACCACCACGATGTGGACCAGGGCCGGGCTCTTCGCCTCCTTCGGGCTGCTGATGTCGGCCGCGATCGGTGTGAACATCTACCTGGCGCACCGGCTGCGCCCGCCGCTCAGCGCGATGTCCCCCGAGCAGCAGGGCCTGGACCGGTACCGAATGGGCGTGGCGCCGTACAAGACGTGGGTGCTGGTCGGGATCTGCACGGTGGTCGGGCTCATCGCCGGCGGGTCCGCGTCGACGCACTGGCGGCTGTGGCTGCTGTACGCCAACGCCACGCCGTTCCACCAACGGGACCCGCAGTTCCACAAGGACGTGTCGTTCTACACCTTCGACCTGCCCTGGTACCGCTTCCTGCTGAACTTCGGCTTCGCGGCCGTGGTGCTCTCCCTGCTGGCCGCGACGCTGGTGCACTACCTCTACGGCGGGCTGCGGCTGACCTCCGCGGGCGGCGGCAAGGCCACCGCCGCGGCCACCGGGCACCTGGCGGTGCTGCTCGGCCTGTTCGTGTCGCTGAAGGCACTCGCCTACTGGCTGGACCGGTACGCGCTCGCGGTGAAGTCCAGCGGCCTGCGCAGCACCGACTCCTGGACCGGTCTGCGCTACGTGGACGCCAACGCGTACCTGCCGGCCAAGACGATCCTGTTCTTCATCGCGGCGATCTGCGCGCTGCTGTTCTTCGCCACCCTGTGGCGGCGCTCGTGGACGCTGCCGCTGCTGGGCCTGGGCCTGATGGCGCTGTCCGCGGTCCTGGTCGGCGGGCTGTACCCGGCGATCGTGCAGAAGTTCCAGGTGGAGCCGCACGAGGCGACGAAGGAGGCGCCGTACATCCGGCAGAACATCGACGCCACGCGCGCCGCCTACCGCATCACCGGCGACGCCGCCTCGGACTACAGCGGCACCAGCTCCGCCGACGCCGGGAAGCTGCGCGCGGACACCGCCAAGGCCGCCGCGATCCGGGTGCTGGACCCCAAGGTGATGGCGCCGGCCTTCCAGCAGACGCAGCAGGGCAGCGGCTACTACTCCTTCCCCTCCACCCTCGACGTCGACCGCTACACCGTCGACGGCAAGGAGCAGGACACCGTGGTCGGGGTGCGCGAGCTGGACAGCAGCGGCATACCGCACAAGGACTGGGTCGACGAGCACCTGAAGTACACCCACGGCTACGGCGTGGTCGCGGCCAAGGGCACCGAGGTGACCGGCCCCGGCGGCTCCGGCGCGTCCGGCCTCTCGGGCGGCGCTGACGCCCCCGGCGACAGGGTCCCGGCGGGCGCACCCGTCTACACCGAGGGCGACCTGCCGACGAGCGGCGACCTGGGCCCGTACGAGCCGCAGATCTACTTCGGCGAGCAGACCAAGGACTACGCGATCGTCGGCGGCCCCACCAAGGAGGTCGACTACACCGCGGGCGGCAGCCGGACCACCACCTCCTACCACGGCAGCGGCGGGGTGAGCCTGGACAACCCGGTGACCCGGGCGGCGTACGCGGTGACCTTCGGCGAGCCGCGGATCTTCTCCTCCAAGGCGGTCGGCCACGGCTCGAAGATCCTGTACAACCGCACCCCCGAGGGGCGCGTCGAGGCGGTCGCGCCCTGGCTGACCGTCGACGGGGACCCGTATCCGGCGGTGGTGCACGGCAGGGTGCAGTGGATCGTGGACGCCTACACGACCAGCGACCAGTACCCGTACGCCACCCGCACCAGCCTGGGCGGCGCCACGGCCGACTCGCGCACCGACGGGCAGCACCGGATCTCCGCGGCGCAGGACCAGGTCAACTACATCCGCAACTCCGTCAAGGCGACGGTGGACGCCTACGACGGCACCGTGAAGCTGTACCAGTGGGACACCCAGGACCCGGTGCTCGCGACGTGGATGAAGGCGTTCCCGCACACCGTGCTGCCCAGGAGCGACGTCCCGGCGGACCTGCTGTCCCATCTGCGCTACCCGCAGGACCTGTTCAAGGTGCAGCGGGAGATGCTGACCGCCTACCACGTCACCGACCCGGGGCAGTTCTACCGCGGCGACCAGGCGTGGCAGGTCCCGGACGACCCGGCGTCGGCCTCCGGCAAGGCGGTGCCGCCGTACTACCTGAGCATGAGGATGCCGGGCCAGGACGCGCGGGCGTTCTCGCTGACCACCACCTTCACGCCCGGCGGCGGCGACACGCTCGCGGCCTTCATGGCGGTGGACGCGGACGCCGCGAGCAAGGACTACGGCACCATGCGCGTCCTGCGGCTGCCGCCCGGCACCCGGGCCGAGGGACCGCAGCAGGCGCAGGACAACGCCGACCGCGCCTTCTCCTCCGACCTCGACGCGCTCAAGCGCAAGGACTCCACGGTCCTGCGCGGCGGCATGCTGGCCGTGCCGCTGGACGGCGGGATGCTGTACGTCCAGCCGGTGTACGTACGGGCCGCGAACAGCGACTATCCGGTGCTGCGCAAGGTGATGGCGGACTTCGACGGGACCCGGGCGATGGGGGACACCCTGGACGGGGCGCTGGACGCGGTCTTCGGCACGGGTGCGCCGCCCGCCGGCAAGGCGGGCACACCGGGCGCCACGAGCACGACCGGCGCACCCGGCACCACCGGCGCACCCGGCACGACGGGCACGGCCGGCACGCGCGCGAAGGCGCCGCCCGGGGACGCCGCGGGATCGACGCCCGAGCTGAAGAAGGCGCTGGCGGACGCGATGGCGGCGGCCGAGGACGAGAAGGCGGCGACGGCCAAGGGCGACGGGAAGGCGTACGCCGACGCGCACGGCCGGCTCATGGACGCGCTGCGACGCGCCGAGGCGGCGGAAAAGCGCTGATCTTGACCGCCCGCGCCGTGGTACGGTTGTCACACACGACGCGGGGTGGAGCAGCTCGGTAGCTCGCTGGGCTCATAACCCAGAGGTCGCAGGTTCAAATCCTGTCCCCGCTACTGCACGAAGAGGCTCGGAGTCAACAGACTCCGGGCCTCTTCGCTTGTCCGGGGGAAGATCACGGAAGCGCGTTTGGTGTGACGTCTTGTCGGGAAGTCGACAAAACGCTGAAGTGACCGTGCCGGTTGCGGTATACCAGGTGTACGCCGGTATCAGGTGGTGCGACGATGGAGCTCATGGGGGATGGTGCACGACTGCTGAACGCTCGT
The DNA here is from genome assembly GCA_050613715.1 of Streptomyces sp. IBSBF 3018. Taxonomy (GTDB): domain Bacteria; phylum Actinomycetota; class Actinomycetes; order Streptomycetales; family Streptomycetaceae; genus Actinacidiphila. The sequence goes on along the minus strand of JAJSZB010000165.1, from coordinate 2,499 downwards.
CAGATCCGCGAAGGGCGCGGGTCCGCGGGCGGGTCGGCGACGCCCGGGGCGGGGGAGGCCAACCCCCCGACCGTGGCGGAGCTGCTGCCCGCGCCGCGCACCTCGCAGGACGCCCGCAACCGCGCCGCGGCGGCCCAGGCCGGTCCCGGCGCCGCTCCCGCAACCCGTGCCGGCTCCACGGCCGGTGACGCGCCGTCGGACACCGGCGCGCACACCGGCGTCCACACGGGCACCCACACCGGCGCCGACGCCGCGTCGGGCGGCGCCGAGGGCGGCGCGCCCGTGCTGCTCAGCGAACTGCCCGACGAGGACACCCTCTCGCTGCGCGAGGAGGCCGAGATCGAGGCGCGGCACCGGCGCGCCGCCGAGCAGGGCGACCCGGCCGCGATGAGCGCCCTCGGCACCCTGCTGCTGCGCCGCGGCGACCTCGACGGCGCCGAGCCGTACCTGCGCGAGGCCGTCCGCTACGGGGACCGCGCCGCCGCCAACAACCTGGCCCTGCTGCTGCACCAGCGCGGGTACGCCGACGAGGCGGCCGGCTGGTGGCGGATCGCCGCCGTGGCCGGCTCCGCGCCGGCCGCGCACGCCCTCGGCCGGCACTACCGCGAGCGCGGGGACGAGCCCGGCGCCGAGTACTGGCTGCGCCAGGCCGCCGAGTCCGGCCACACGCTGGGCGCGTACGCGCTGGCCGACCTGCTGGACCACCGGCGGGACGTCGGCGCCGAGCGCTGGTTCCGGGCGGCCGCGGAGCACGGGCACCGCGAGGCGTCGTACCGCCTGGCCAGGATCTGCGCGGAGCGCGGCGAGGACCGCGAGGCCGAGCAGTGGTACCGCCAGGCCGCCGCGCGCCGCCACCGCCGCGCCGCGCTGCGCCTGGGCACGCTCCTGGAGGAGCGCGGCGAGGCCAAGGAGGCCAAGCACTGGTACCTCACCGCGGCGCGCGACGGCGAGGCGCGCGCGGCCTGCGCGCTGGCCTTCCTGCTGCGCGACGAGGGCGACGTCGACCAGGCCGCCACCTGGTGGCGCCGCGCCGCCCAGGCCGGCGACGGCAACGCGGCGAACGCGCTGGGCGCGCTGCACGCGCAGGAGGGCGAGACGCAGACCGCCGAGCGGTGGTACCGCACCGCGATGGAGGCCGGCGACGTCAACGGGGCGTACAACCTCGGCCTGCTGTGCGCGGGCCAGGGCCGCTCGGTGCAGGCCGAGCAGTGGTACCGCAAGGCCGCGTACGCCGGGCACCGCGAGGCGGCGAACGCGCTGGCGGTGCTGCTGCTCCAGCGCGGCGACGCGGCCGGCGCGGAGCCCTGGTTCTCCAAGGCGGCCGAGGCCGGCAGCATCGACGCGGCCTTCAACCTCGGCATCCTGCACGCCGGGCGCGGCGAGGAGGCGGCGGCGCGCGGCTGGTACGAGCGGGCCGCGGCGGCGGGGCACGCCGAGGCGGCGCTCCAGGTGGCCATAGCGCTCCAGCGCGAGGGCGATCTGCACGGCGCCGAGCGGCATCTGCGGTGCGCGGCCGGGGGCGGCAGCCCCGAGGCGGCGTTCCGGCTCGGCACGCTGCTGGGCGCGGCGGCGCGCGCGGAGGGTGTCACCGGCGGCGGTGGCCGCGGTGCCGGCGGGGCCGGCGGTGCCGGCGGTACGGCCGACGAGGCCGGTACGGCCGCGGCGGTCGAGGCGGAGGAGTGGTACGAGCGGGCGGCCCGGCAGGGGCACCGCCGTGCGCAGGTCCGGCTGGGCATGTGCGCGGCGCGGCGCGGCGACGTCGAGGAGGCGGCGCAGTGGTACCGCCTCGCGGCGGAGGCGGGGTCGCGCAACGGCGCGTTCAACCTCGGGCTGCTGCTGGCCCGTCAGGGCAGTGAGCCGGAGGCGGCGCTGTGGTGGACCCGCGCGGCGGAGGCGGGGCACGGCCGGGCGGCGCTGCGGCTGGCGCTTCTCGCGGCGCGGCGCGGGGCGCTGGCGGAGGCGCAGCAGTGGTGTGCGCGGGCCATCGCCAACGGCCCGGCCGAGGTGGCGGAGCGCGCGGCGCGGCTCACCGACGCGGTGGCGCACGAGCTGACGGCATAGGGCGCCGCGGCGCCTCCCCCGGTCGCGCCGGGACCGCGTCTCCCGGCTGCGAGCCGGTCCGCGTCTGCCCGGGTCCGCCCGTTGCGGGCTGCGGCTCCGCTGTGGCTGGTCGCGCAGTTCCCCGCGCCCCTTTCGGGCCGTGTCTGCCCTGGTCGGCGCGCTGCGGGCTGCGGGCCCGCTGTGGCTGGTCGCGCAGTTCCTCGCGCCCCTTTCGGGCCGTGTCTGCCCTGGTCGGTTCGCTGCGGGCTGCGGGCCCGCTGTGGCTGGTCGCGCAGTTCCCCGCGCCCCTTTCGGGTCGCGTCTGCCCGGGTCGGCTCGTTGCGGGCTGCGGGCCCGCTGTGGCCGGTCGCGCAGTTCCTCGCGCCCCCTTCGGGGTGCGTGTGCTCCGGTCGGCCCGCTGCGGGCTGCGGCGCCGTGGGTGGGGATTTGGTGGTGGGG
>JAJSZB010000164.1:0-14193 GCA_050613715.1 Streptomyces sp. IBSBF 3018 | reverse complement strand
CCCCCCCCCCCCCGGGGGGGGTGGGCGCCCCGCCGCGCGAGGGGTGGCTTAGGCCACGCCCTAGATGCCCGCGGCCGCGCGCAGCGCGTCGACGCGGTTGGTGCGCTCCCAGGTGAAGTCGGGGAGCTCGCGGCCGAAGTGGCCGTACGCCGCGGTCTGGGCGTAGATCGGGCGGAGCAGGTCCAGGTCGCGGATGATCGCGGCCGGGCGGAGGTCGAAGACCTGGGAGATGGCCTGCTCGATCTTCTCGACCTCGACGTGCTGGGTGCCGAAGGTCTCCACGAACAGGCCGACCGGCTCGGCCTTGCCGATCGCGTAGGCGACCTGGACCTCGCAGCGCGCCGCCAGGCCCGCGGCGACCACGTTCTTGGCGACCCAGCGCATCGCGTACGCGGCCGACCGGTCGACCTTGGACGGGTCCTTGCCGGAGAAGGCGCCGCCGCCGTGCCGGGCCATGCCGCCGTACGTGTCGATGATGATCTTGCGGCCGGTCAGACCCGCGTCGCCCATCGGGCCGCCGATCTCGAACCGGCCGGTGGGGTTGACCAGCAGCTTGTAGCCCTCGGTGTCGAGCTTGATGCCCTCGTCGACCAGTGCCTTCAGCTCGACCTCGACCACGAACTCGCGGATGTCGGGCGCGAGCAGCGACTCCAGGTCGATGTCGGAGGCGTGCTGCGAGGACACCACGACGGTGTCGAGGCGGACCGCCTTGTCGCCGTCGTACTCGATGGTGACCTGCGTCTTGCCGTCCGGGCGCAGGTAGGGGATGGTGCCGTTCTTGCGGACCTCGGTCAGCCGCTTGGACAGCCGGTGCGCCAGCGTGATCGGCAGCGGCATCAGCTCGGGCGTCTCGTCCGAGGCGTAGCCGAACATCAGGCCCTGGTCGCCCGCGCCCTGCTCGTTCAGCTCGTCCTCGGTGGCGGCGGCGCCGGCGACCCGCTTCTCGTACGCGGTGTCGACGCCCTGTGCGATGTCCGGCGACTGGGCGCCGATGGAGACGGAGACGCCGCAGGACGCGCCGTCGAACCCCTTCTTGGAGGAGTCGTAACCGATGTCCAGAATCCGGTTGCGCACGAGGGTGGCGATGTCGACATACGCCGACGTCGTCACCTCGCCCGCGATGTGCACCTGGCCTGTGGTGATCAGGGTCTCGACGGCCACCCGCGAGGCGGGGTCCTCCGAGAGGAGGGCGTCGAGGATCGTGTCGCTGATCTGGTCGGCGATCTTGTCAGGATGTCCCTCGGTGACGGACTCCGAGGTGAAGAGGCGGCGGGACACATCGCTCCCTGGGGTTGCAGCGGCTGCTGGCTGAATCTTGGCTGACGGCACGGGGCTGCGCCTGGCACGTCCCGGCAAGCTTATCGTCCGTGTCGCGCAGACGGGCGGCCATCTCGCACCTTGGATATGCGGTGACCTGTATGGCCTTGTCCCGGCGGCGCCCGGCGGCGACACGGAAGGAGAGCGGAAGGGAGCGTTCAGATCCGGGCGGAAGGGGAGGGTTCAGTTCCGGCCGTCGCGCCCGGGTCCGGCAGGCGTGCCGCGACCAGGTCCCACACCTGGTCGGCGAGCGCTTCCTTGGGTCCGTACGGCACCGGAGTGGAACTGCCGTCCGCGCCGAGGACCACCGCCTCGTTCTCCTCCGCGCCGAACGCCTTGCGCTCCCCCACCTCGTTGACCACCAACAGATCGCAGCCCTTGCGGGCGAGCTTGGCGCGGCCGTTCGCCAGCACGTCGTCGGTCTCGGCGGCGAACCCGACCACGACCTGGCCGGCCCGCGGGCGGCGGGCGGACAGCTCGGCGAGGACGTCGGGATTGCGGACCAGGGCCAGCGGCGGCGGCTCCTCGCCGTCCTTCTTCTTGATCTTCCCGGCGGCGTAGTGCGCGGGCCGGAAGTCCGCGACGGCGGCGGCCATCACCACCGCGTCGGCGTCCACGGCGGCCTTCAGCACCGCCTCGCGCAGCTGCTCCGCGGTGCCGACCGCGATCACGTCGGCGCCGGCGGGGTCGGCCAGCGAGGTGTTGGCGGCCACCAGGGTGACGCGCGCGCCGCGGGCGACGGCGGTGCGGGCCAGCGCGTAGCCCTGCTTGCCCGACGAGCGGTTGCCGAGGTAGCGCACCGGGTCCAGCGGTTCGCGGGTGCCGCCCGCGCTGATCACGACGTGCCGGCCGGCCAGGTCGGGCGCGGCGGCGCCGCGGGCCAGGGTGCGGCGGCAGACCTCGAAGATCTCGGCCGGGTCGGGCAGCCGGCCCTTGCCGGTGTCGACGCCGGTGAGCCGGCCGACCGCGGGCTCGACGACCACCGCGCCGCGGCGGCGCAGCGTCGCGACGTTCTCCCGGGTGGCCGGGTGCTCCCACATCTCGGTGTGCATGGCGGGCGCGAAGACCACCGGACAGCGGGCGGTGAGCAGGGTGTTGGTGAGCAGGTCGTCGGCGATGCCGTGGGCGGCCTTGGCGAGCAGGTCGGCGGTGGCCGGCGCGACCACCACCAGGTCGGCGTGTTGGCCGATGCGCACGTGCGGCACCTCGTGGACGCCGTCCCACACCCGGGTGGCGACCGGCTGCCCGGACAGCGCCGCCCAGGTGGCCTCGCCGACGAAGTGCAGCGCGGACTCGGTGGGCACGACGCGCACCCGGTGGCCCGACTCGGTGAGGCGGCGCAGCAGCTCGCACGCCTTGTACGCGGCGATGCCGCCGCTGACGCCGAGCACGACGTCGGGCCTGCTGTCCCGCGCGCCGGGCTCGCCGCCCGTGGCGCCGGCGCCGCTGCTCGCCGCCCCGCCGTCCGTACCGACCCTCGCTGCCACGTGACCGCCACCTCTCGCATCCCGCCGGGCCGGCGACCGGGCCGGCCCGCTGCCACTCCCCCATGACACACCACGGGCCCGGCGGTCGCGCCGCCGGGCCCGTGGTGATGCCGATACGCCGACTCAGACGGTCGGCGGCGCCTCGACGGCCTCGGAGGTGAGCAGCCCTGCGTTGATCTCGCGGAGCGCGATGGACAGCGGCTTCTCGTGGACGTGGGTGTCCACCAGCGGGCCGACGTACTCCAGCAGGCCCTCGCCGAGCTGGGAGTAGTACGCGTTGATCTGCCGGGCGCGCTTGGCCGCGTAGATCACCAGGCTGTACTTCGAGTCGGTGGCCTCGAGCAGCTCGTCGATCGGCGGGTTGATGATGCCCTCGGGCGTGGTGATGGAAGAGGACACGCTCTACCTACCCCTACTAGTGGAAGTGGATCATGCAATCCCCATCAAGGCTAGCAGCTCGCGCGCTACCGCCTCGACGGAGGTGTTGACAAGGGTCGCGTCGAACTCGGACTCGGCGGCCAGTTCGACCCGTGCGGTGGCCAGCCGCTCGTCGATGACCTCGGCCGACTCGGTGCCGCGGCCGGTGAGCCGGCGGACCAGTTCCTCCCAGCTCGGCGGCGCCAGGAAGACCAGTTGCGCCTCGGGCATCGACGCGCGCACCAGCCGGGCGCCCTGCAGGTCGATCTCCAGGAGCACCGGTTCCCCGGCCGACAGCTTGTCGAGCACGGCGCGGCGCGGGGTGCCGTAGCGGTTGCCCGCGAACTCGGCCCACTCCAGCAGTTCGCCGTTGGCGATGAGCTTGTCGAACTCGTCGTCGTCGACGAAGAAGTACTGCACGCCGTGCTTCTCGCCGGGCCGGGGCTTGCGCGTGGTCGCGGACACCGAGAGCCAGACCTCGGGGTGCACGCTGCGCAGATGGGCGACGACCGTGCTCTTGCCGACCCCCGAGGGGCCGGAGAGCACGGTCAGCCGCGGATGTACTGCAGGGCTCATGGAGCGATTATCCCTGCTTCACGACGGTGCCGGGACCGTCAGGCGGCGGTGCCGCCGAACTCGCGCTCCAGGGAGGCGATCTGGTTGGAACCCAGACCGCGCACCCGGCGGCTCTCGGAGATCCCGAGCCGCTCCATGATCTGCTTGGCGCGGACCTTGCCGACGCCGGGCAGCGATTCGAGCAGGGCGGAGACCTTCATCTTGCCGATGACGTCGTTCTCCTGGCCCTGCTTGATCACCTCGTGGAGGGAGGCGCCGGAGTGCTTCAGTCGGTTCTTGACCTCGGCGCGCTCCCGGCGAGCCGCGGCGGCCTTTTCGAGCGCGGCAGCGCGCTGTTCAGGGGTAAGGGGCGGAAGAGCCACGCCTACGTCACCTCGGATGTAGAGCAATCGGATATGGACCGTGTAAACCTGACCGCCCCGCGTCGCAGGGCGATGCGCGCCGCATCTGTACGGCTCGCTCTCGACGGAGACTAGCGGTCCGGACGGCCCAAGTCAGCGAGAACAGACGAAAAGTCCTGGTCAGCATCGATCCACCGGCGATCCGAGGGGATATTCGGGACATACCGGAACGGGAATGAGGGTCAATGGGACCGGTTGTTGAATCCGGCCCTTTTTTTGGCCCTTTTCCGGTGCGATTGCACGACGGCAATACCGCCGGTTTCGCCCGTTCAGGTGAACGCCACGCGCACCTGCTCCACGTAGGAATCGACCGCCGCGCGGAGCCTTCCGGCGTCCGGTCCGTGCCGCAGCACGTCCCGGCTGACGCTCGGCAGGACGTTCGGCAGCGCGGCGCCGAAGACCGCGGGGAGGTCGGCGGGGGCCGCGCCCTGCGCGCCGACGCCGGGGGCCAGCAGCGGGCCGCCCACGGCGAGGTCGGCGCGCGCGTCGCCGATGGTCGCGCCGATCACCGCGCCCACCGAGCCGAGCGGGGACGCGCCGGCGTTCTCCGCGGTGATCCGGTCCAGCACGTTCTGCGCCACCGAGCGGCCGTCCGCGGCGGTGGCCCGCTGCACCTGCTCGCCCTCGGGGTTGGAGGTCAGCGCCAGTACGAACACCCCGGCGCCGGAGGCGGCGGCCGCGTCCAGCGCCGGGCGCAGCGAGCCGAAGCCGAGGTAGGGGCTGACCGTCACCGCGTCGCTGAACAGCGGCGCGCGCGGGTCGAGGTAGGTGGCGGCGTAGGCGGTCATCGTGGAGCCGATGTCGCCGCGCTTGGCGTCCATCAGCACCAGGGCGCCGCGGGCGCGGGCCTCGGCGACCGCGCGTTCCAGCACGGCGATGCCCCTGGAGCCGAACCGCTCGAAGAAGGCCGACTGCGGCTTGAAGACCGCGACCCTCTCGCCGAGCGTCTCGACCACGGTCATCGTGAAGCGCTCCAGGCCGGCCACGTCGTCGCCCAGGCCCCAGCCGGTGAGCAGTGAGGCGTGCGGGTCGATGCCGACGCACAACTGCCCGCGGTCCCGCATCGCCCGGTGCAGCCGGGCCCCGAAGGGCTCGGGGGCGGTGCCGGTGTCGGTGCCGGAGGCTGTGCCGGTGTCGGTGCCGGTGTCGGTGCCGGTCATGCGGTGGCCTTCCTGGTGGTGGCGGCGCCGACGGCGTCGGCGAGGGTGGCGTACGGGCTCGCGGCCAGCCGTGCGGCCAGGCCCTTGTGGACCCCGCGCATCCACAGCGGTCCGCGGTAGACGAAGGCGCTGTAGCCCTGGACCAGGGTCGCGCCGGCCAGGATGCGCTGCCAGGCGTCCTCGGCGTCCTCGATGCCGCCGACGCCGACCAGGGTGACCTTGTCGCCGACCCGCTCGTAGAGCCGGCGCAGCACCTGCAGGGAGCGGTCCTTCAGCGGCGCCCCGGACAGACCGCCGGTCTCGGCGGTCAGCGCGGCGTCCGAGCGCAGTCCCAGGCCCTCGCGGGCGATGGTGGTGTTGGTGGCGATGATGCCGTCCAGGCCCAGTTCCACCGCGAGGTCGGCGACCGCGTCCACGTCCTCGTCGGCGAGGTCGGGGGCGATCTTGACCAGCAGCGGGACGCGGCGGCCGGGGACCGCGCGGTCGGCGGCGGCGCGGACCGCGGTGAGCAGCGGGCGCAGCGCCGAGGTGGCCTGGAGGTCGCGCAGCCCGGGGGTGTTGGGCGAGGACACGTTGACGACCAGGTAGTCGGCGTGGGCGGCGAGCCGCTCGGTGGAGGTGACGTAGTCGGCGACCGCGTCCTGTTCGGCGACGGCCTTGGTCTTGCCGATGTTGACGCCGAGGGTGGTGCGGAAGACCGGGCGGCGCGCGGCGAGCCGGGCGGCGACGGCGGCCGAGCCGTCGTTGTTGAAGCCCATCCGGTTGATCAGCGCGCGGTCGGCGACCAGCCGGAAGAGCCGGGTCTTGGGGTTGCCTGGCTGCGGCTGCCCGGTGACGGTGCCGATCTCGACGTGGTCGAAGCCGAGCATCGCCAGTCCGTCGATGCCGGTGGCGTTCTTGTCGAAGCCGGCCGCCAGCCCGAACGGGCCGTGCATCCGCAGCCCCAGTGCCTCGGTGCGCAGGCTCGTGTGGCGGGGCGCGAGCACCGCGGCGGCGAAGGTGCGCAGGACCGGGACGCGGGCGGCGAGCCTGATCCAGCCGAAGGCCAGGCGGTGGGCCCGCTCGGGGTCCATCCGGCGGAACACCAGGCGGAACAGGAGTGCGTACGGTCCGCCGGGCCGCCGCCCGGCCGCGGGTGCGGCCGGGCGGTCCTGGGCGGTCTCGGAGAGGTCGGGCACGGTCTCAGCCCTTCCGCGCCCGGGTCAGCAGCTCGGCGTGCTCCTGCAGGCAGCGCACTCCGATGTCGCCGCGGGTCAGCGCGTCGATGCCCTGGACGGCCGCGGCCAGCGCCTGGACGGTGGTCAGGCAGGGGATGCCGCGGGCGACGGCGGCGGTGCGGATGTCGTAGCCGTCCAGCCGGCCGCCGGTGCCGAACGGGGTGTTGACGATGAGGTCGACCTCGCCCTCGTGGATGAGGGTGACCACGGTCGGCTCGCCGTCGGGGCCGACGCCCTCGCTCTGCTTGCGCACCACCCGTGCCGGGATGCCGTTGCGCCGCAGGACCTCCGCGGTGCCGGAGGTGGCCAGCAGTTCGAAGCCGTGCTCGATCAGCGCCCGCGCGGGGAAGATCAGCGCCCGCTTGTCGCGGTTGGCCACCGACACGAACGCGCGTCCCTTGGTGGGCAGCGCGCCGTACGCGCCAGCCTGCGACTTGGCGTAGGCGGTGCCGAACACCGCGTCGATGCCCATGACCTCGCCGGTGGACCGCATCTCCGGGCCCAGCACGGTGTCCACGCCGCGGCCCTGCGGGTCGCGGAAGCGGGACCAGGGCAGCACCGCCTCCTTCACCGAGATCGGCGCGTCCAGCGGCAGTTCGCCGCCGTCGCCGGAGGCCGGCAGGAGTCCTTCGGCGCGCAGGTCGGCGATGGTGGCGCCCAGCGAGATGCGGGCGGCGGCCTTGGCCAGCGGCACCGCGGTGGCCTTGGAGGTGAACGGCACGGTCCGCGAGGCGCGCGGGTTGGCCTCCAGGACGTAGAGGATGTCCCCGGCCAGCGCGAACTGGATGTTGATCAGGCCGCGCACCCCGACGCCCGCCGCGATGGCCTCGGTGGAGGCGCGCAGCCGCTTGATGTCGTGCCCGCCGAGGGTGATCGGCGGCAGCGCGCACGCGGAGTCGCCGGAGTGGATGCCGGCCTCCTCGATGTGCTCCATCACGCCGCCGAGGTACAGCTCGTGGCCGTCGTAGAGGGCGTCGACGTCGATCTCGATCGCGTCGTCGAGGAAGCGGTCGACGAGCACCGGCCGGGTCGCGCTGATCTCGGTGGACTCGGCGATGTAGGCGGCCAGCCGGGTCTCGTCGTAGACGATCTCCATGCCGCGCCCGCCCAGCACGTACGAGGGCCGGACCAGCACCGGGTAGCCGATCTCGTCGGCGATGGCCTTCGCGCCGGGGAAGGAGGTGGCGGTGCCGTGCTTGGGCGCGGGCAGCCCGGCCTCGGCGAGCACCTGACCGAACGCCCCGCGGTCCTCGGCCAGGTGGATGGCCTCGGGCGAGGTGCCGACGACCGGCACCCCGTTGTCCTTCAGCGCCTGCGCCAGGCCCAGCGGGGTCTGCCCGCCGAGCTGCACGATCACGCCGGCGACCGGGCCCGCGACGGTCTCGGCGTGCACGATCTCCAGCACGTCCTCCAGGGTGAGCGGCTCGAAGTACAGCCGGTCGGAGGTGTCGTAGTCGGTGGAGACGGTCTCGGGGTTGCAGTTGACCATCACGGTCTCGAAGCCGGCGTCGTGCAGCGCGAACGAGGCGTGCACGCAGGAGTAGTCGAACTCGATGCCCTGGCCGATCCGGTTGGGGCCCGAGCCGAGGATGATCACCGCGGGCTTCTCGCGCGGCGCGACCTCGCTCTCCTCGTCGTAGGAGGAGTAGAAGTACGGCGTCCTGGCGGCGAACTCGGCGGCGCAGGTGTCGACGGTCTTGTACACCGGGCGGATGCCCAGGGTGTGCCGGACCTCGCGGACCACGTCCTCGCGCAGGCCCCGGATGCCGGCGATCTGCGCGTCGGAGAAGCCGTGCCGCTTGGCCTCGGCGAGCAGCTCGGGGCCGAGCCGGTCGGCGGCGGCGATCTCCTCGGCGATCTCCGCGATCAGGAACAGCTGGTCCACGAACCACGGGTCGATCCGGGTGGCCTCGAAGACCTCCTCCTGGCTCGCGCCGGCCCTGATGGCCTCCATGACGGTGTTGATCCGGCCGTCGGTGGGCACCCCGGCCTTCTCCAGCAGGGCCGCCTTCTGCCCGGCGTCGGGCCTGGTCAGCGGGGAGAAGTCGAACTGCGAGCCCTTCTTCTCCAGCGACCGCAGCGCCTTGTTCAGCGCCTCGGTGAAGTTGCGGCCGATGGCCATCGCCTCGCCCACCGACTTCATCGTGGTGGTCAGCGCGGCGTCCGCGGCCGGGAACTTCTCGAAGGCGAACCGCGGCACCTTCACCACCACGTAGTCCAGCGTCGGCTCGAACGACGCGGGGGTCTGCTCGGTGATGTCGTTGGGGATCTCGTCCAGGGTGTAGCCGACGGCCAGCCGGGCGGCGATCTTCGCGATCGGGAAGCCGGTGGCCTTGGACGCCAGCGCCGAGGACCGGGACACCCGCGGGTTCATCTCGATCACGATGACCCGCCCGTCGGCCGGGTTCACCGCGAATTGGATGTTGCAGCCGCCGGTGTCCACGCCGACCTCGCGGATCACCTCGATGCCGATGTCCCGCAGCACCTGGTACTCGCGGTCGGTGAGCGTCATGGCCGGCGCCACGGTGATCGAGTCGCCGGTGTGCACGCCCATCGGGTCGAGGTTCTCGATGGAGCACACGACCACGACGTTGTCGTTCTTGTCGCGCATCAGCTCCAGCTCGTACTCCTTCCAGCCGAGGATGGACTCCTCCAGGAGCACCTCGGTGGTCGGCGACAGCGTGAGGCCCTGGCCGGCGATCCGCCGCAGCTCCTCCTCGTCGTGCGCGAAGCCGGAGCCGGCGCCGCCCATCGTGAAGGAGGGCCGCACCACGACCGGGTAGCCGCCGAGGGTCTCCACGCCCGCCAGCACGTCGTCCATGGAGTGGCAGATCACCGAGCGGGCGGACTCTCCGTGCCCGATCCTGGCGCGCACGGCCTCCACGACCGCCTTGAACTGGTCGCGGTCCTCGCCCTTGTGGATCGCCTCCACCCGGGCGCCGATCAGCTCCACGCCGTACTCGGCGAGCACGCCGCTCTCGTCCAGGGCGATCGCGGTGTTCAGCGCGGTCTGGCCGCCGAGCGTGGGCAGCAGCGCGTCGGGGCGCTCCTTGGCGATGATCTTCTCGACGTACTCCGGGGTGATCGGCTCGACGTACGTGGCGTCGGCGATCTCCGGGTCGGTCATGATCGTGGCCGGGTTGGAGTTGACCAGCACCACGCGCAGGCCCTCGGACTTCAGCACCCGGCAGGCCTGCGTGCCCGAGTAGTCGAACTCGGCGGCCTGGCCGATGACGATCGGGCCCGAGCCGATCACCAGGACGGACTGGATGTCTGTGCGCTTAGGCACGCTGGGCTCCCTGCTGTTCTGCCATGAGCTGGACGAAGCGGTCGAACAGGTACGCGGCGTCGTGCGGACCCGCCGCCGCCTCGGGGTGGTACTGGACGCTGAACGCCGGCCGGTCGAGCAGCCGCAGCCCCTCCACCACGCCGTCGTTGAGGCAGACGTGGCTGACCTCGGCGCGGCCGTACGGGGTGTCGCTGACCCGGTCGAGCGGGGCGTCGACGGCGAAGCCGTGGTTGTGCGCGGTCACCTCGACCTTGCCGGTGGCGCGGTCCTGCACCGGCTGGTTGATGCCGCGGTGGCCGTACTTCAGCTTGTAGGTGCCGAAGCCGAGGGCCCGGCCGAGCAGCTGGTTGCCGAAGCAGATGCCGAAAAGCGGGGTGCCGCGCTCCAGCACCTCCTGGATCACGGTGAGGTCGGCGGTGGCCGGGTCGCCGGGGCCGTTGGACAGGAAGACGCCGTCGGGCGCGGTCGCGTACACCTCCTCGACGGTGGCGGTGGCCGGCAGGACGTGCACCTCGATGCCGCGTTCGGCCATCCGGCGCGGGGTCATGCCCTTGATGCCGAGGTCGAGGGCGGCGACGGTGAACCGCGCGGAGCCGAGCGGGAGCTGCCGGCCGTCGGGGCCGATCGCGGGGACGGTGTACGGCTGCGCGGTGGCGACCTCGGCGGACAGGTCGGCGCCGGTCATCTGCGGGGCGGCCTTGACCTCGGCGAGCAGCGCGGTCTCGTCGGCGCCTGCCCTGTCGCCGGAGAAGATGCCGACCCGCATGGCGCCGCGCTCGCGCAGGTGGCGGGTGAGGGCCCGGGTGTCGACGCCGCTGATGCCGACGACGCCCTGCGCGGCCAGCTCCTCGTCGAGGGAGCGGCGGGAGCGCCAGTTGGAGGGGGTGCGGGCGGGGTCGCGGACCACGTAGCCGGCCACCCAGATGCGCGACGACTCGGGGTCCTCGTCGTTGACGCCGGTGTTGCCGACGTGCGGGGCGGTCATCACCACGACCTGGCGGTGGTACGAGGGGTCGGTCAGCGTCTCCTGGTAGCCGGTCATGCCGGTGGAGAACACCGCCTCGCCGAAGGTCTCGCCCACCGCGCCGTAGGCCCGGCCGCGGAAGACGCGGCCGTCCTCCAGGACGAGTACGGCGGGCGCGGCCGCGGCCCGGGGGGAGGTCGTCATCGTGCGCCTTCCTTGTCGTGCGTGGCGTCCTGCGGGGCGGCGGCCCCGGGGAGCGGGGTGTCCGCCGCGGGCGGGGCTTCACCTGCGGGCGGGGTGTCGTCCCCGGGAGCGGCGTGCACGGCGTCGGCGGCGTGCAGCGCGTTGACGCGGTCCACCCAGCGGGGGTGCTCGGCGGCGTGGTCGGAGCGGAAGCCGGAGTCGATCAGGGTGCCGCCGTGCTCCCAGGTGACCACCAGCAGGCCGCCCTCGGGGAGGACCTTGCCCGCGATCGCCCGGTCCAGTCGGGCGCCGCGCAGCGCGGCGGCGGGGACGAAGAAGCCGGGCGCGCCGGTGCGCTCGACCCGCAGTCCGTCGTCGGTGAGGGTGAGCGCGGCCTTGCTGCGCACGCCGAGGCCGTGGGCGACGATGCGGTCGAGCCACTGCCCGGCGGTGGTGGAGCCGTGGTAGCGGCCCTCCATGGTCAGCGGAGGTTCGCCGCCGAGGCCGGCGGCGTCTGCGGCCGCGGCGGGGTCCGCGCTGGAGTCGCCGTCCGCGTGCTCCGGGGCCTGCGGCAGCTCGGGCAGGCCGCCCTGGAGGGTGCGGCGCCACTGCCAGCCCTGGCGCATCAGCCAGTAGACCAGCGCGACGAACAGCAGCAGGCCGACGATCCAGCCGATCCGGTCGGTCCAGTCGGTGACCTTCGCGGAGTGCTTGCCGTCGTCCGCGGCGGCCGACGTGGCGCCGGCCGCCTGGGCGGCGCGGGCCATGGCGCCCGCCAGCAGGGTCGAAGGAGTCGTCACGTGAGCTTCCCGTCCATCACCGTCGCACGGCCCCGCAGGAAGGTCGCGACGACCCGGCCGGGCAGCTCGCGGCCCTCGTAAGGGGTGTTGCGGCTGCGGGAGGCGAAGCCCGCGGGATTGACGGTTCCACGGTATGCGGGATCGACCAGCACCAGGTTGGCGGGCTCCCCCGCGGCGACCGGGCGGCCGTGGCCGGCCAGCCGGCCGATGACCGCGGGCCGGGCGGACATCCGGTCCGCCACGCCCGCCCAGTCCAGCAGGCCGGTGTCGACCATGGTGTGCTGCACCACCGACAGCGCGGTCTCCAGGCCGACCATGCCCATGGCCGCCGCGGCCCACTCGCAGTCCTTGTCCTCGTGCGGGTGCGGAGCGTGGTCGGTGGCCACGCAGTCGATCGTGCCGTCGGCCAGCGCCTCGCGCAGCGCCAGCACGTCGGCCTCGGTGCGCAGCGGCGGGTTGACCTTGTAGACGGGGTTGTACGTGCGCACCAGCTCGTCGGTGAGCAGCAGGTGGTGCGGGGTGACCTCGGCGGTGACGTCCCAGCCCTTGGACTTGGCCCAGCGCACGATCTCCACCGAGCCGGCCGTGGACAGGTGGCAGATGTGCACGCGCGAGCCGACGTGCGCGGCCAGCAGCACGTCCCGGGCGATGATCGACTCCTCGGCCACCGCGGGCCAGCCGGTCAGGCCCAGCTCGCCGGAGACCGCGCCCTCGTTCATCTGCGCGCCCTCGGTCAGCCGAGGCTCCTGCGCGTGCTGGGCGACCACGCCGTCGAACGCCTTCACGTACTCCAGCGCGCGGCGCATGATCACCGCGTCGTCCACGCACTTGCCGTCGTCGGAGAAGACCCGCACGCCGGCCGCGGAGTCGGCCATGGCGCCCAGCTCGGCGAGCTGCTTGCCCTCCAGGCCGACGGTGACCGCGCCGACCGGCTGCACGTCGCAGTAGCCGGACTCGGCGCCGAGCCGCCAGACCTGCTCCACGACGCCCGCGGTGTCGGCGACCGGGAAGGTGTTGGCCATGGCGTGCACGGCGGTGTAGCCGCCGATCGCGGCGGCCCTGGTGCCGGTCAGCACCGTCTCGGAGTCCTCCCGGCCGGGCTCGCGCAGGTGGGTGTGCAGGTCGACAAGGCCGGGCAGCAGCACCAGGCCCTCGCCCTCGACGACCCGGGCGCCGTCGGCGGGCAGTCCCTCGCCGACCGCCGCCACGCGCTCGCCCTCCACCAGCACGTCCCGGGGCGCCGCGCCGAGCAGGCGGGCGCCGCGGATCAGCGTCTTGGGGGTGTCGCTCATGGTCACTTGCTCTCCTCGGTGCGGGCGGCGGTGGCGGTGCCGGCGCCGGTGCCGGTGCCGGTGTCGCTTCCGGCGGAAACGGCGCCGTCGGCGGGGACGGGGGCGGCGACGGCGGGCTCGGAGCCGCCGAGCAGCAGGTACAGGACGGCCATACGGGTGCTGACGCCGTTGGCGACCTGCTCGACGGCGGTGCAGCGCGGCGAGTCGGCGACCTCGGCGGTGATCTCCATGCCGCGGTTCATCGGCCCCGGGTGCATCACGATGGCGTGCTCGGGCAGCGCCGCCATCCGCAGCCCGTCCAGGCCGTAGCGGCGGGCGTACTCGCGCTCGGTGGGGAAGAACGCGGCGTTCATCCGCTCGCGCTGCACCCGCAGCATCATCACCGCGTCGGACTTCGCGAGCACCGCGTCCAGGTCGTAGGAGACCGCGCAGGGCCACTTCTCGACGCCGATGGGCAGCAGCGTGGGCGGCGCGACCAGGGTGACCTCGGCGCCCAGCGTGGTGAGCAGCAGCACGTTGGAGCGGGCGACGCGGCTGTGCAGCACGTCGCCGACGATCGTGATCCGGCGGCCGGACAGGTCCCGGCCGGGCGAGGACAGGTGGCGGCGCACGGTGAAGGCGTCGAGCAGCGCCTGTGTGGGGTGCTCGTGGGTGCCGTCGCCTGCGTTGACCACCGAGGCGTTGATCCAGCCGGAGGTGGCCAGCCGGTGCGGCGCGCCGGAGGAGTGGTGGCGGATGACCACCGCGTCGGCGCCCATCGCCTCCAGGGTGAGGGCGGTGTCCTTGAGCGACTCGCCCTTGGAGACCGAGGAGCCCTTGGCGGAGAAGTTGATGACGTCGGCGGACAGCCGCTTGGCGGCGGCCTCGAAGGAGATCCGGGTCCGGGTCGAGTCCTCGAAGAACAGGTTGACGACCGTGCGGCCGCGCAGCGTCGGCAGCTTCTTGATCGGGCGGTCGGCGACGCGGGCCATCTCCTCCGCGGTGTCGAGCACGAGGATCGCGTCGTCGCGGGTCAGGTCGGCGGCCGAGATCAGATGGCGCTTCACAGGGGTCACTCCGGGGGTGCTGGGCAGACCGGGCGGGTGCGGGG
>JAJSZB010000163.1:0-14248 GCA_050613715.1 Streptomyces sp. IBSBF 3018 | reverse complement strand
GCCGTACCGCTGCGGCGCCGTCGTGATCCGTTCTAGGGTGGCCCTCGTACGCGGGAATCGGGGGTTCGGGGAGGTGGCGGGCGATGGGGCAGTCGCGGGACACGACGGACGGGACGGTGCCGCAGCGGTACGGCGGACCGCTGCCGCGCTACGGGGACGGCGGCCGTCCCCGCGGCGAGGAGCGCCCGGCGGACGGGCCGCCGCCGGCGGTGCGGGTGCGCGGGCTGTGGAAGCGCTTCGGTGAGCAGACGGCCGTCGCGGGCATCGACCTGACGCTGCCCGCGGGCCGCTTCATCGGGCTGGTCGGGCCGAACGGCGCGGGCAAGACCACCACGCTGTCGATGGTGACGGGCCTGCTGCGGCCGGACGACGGCCTGGTGCAGGTGAACGGGCACGACGTGTGGACGGACCCGGTGGCGGTGAAGTCACGGATCGGCGTGCTGCCCGAGGGCCTGCGGCTGTTCGAGCGGCTTTCGGGGCGCGAACTGCTCGCCTACACCGGGCGGTTGCGCGGTCTGCCGGGCGGCGAGGTCGACAAGCGGGCGGCCCAGCTGCTTCAGGTGCTGGACCTGACCGACGCCCGGCACAAACTGGTCGTGGACTACTCCACCGGTATGCGCAAGAAGATCGGGCTGGCCGCGGCGCTGCTGCACAATCCCGAGGTGCTCTTCCTGGACGAGCCGTTCGAGGGCGTCGACCCGGTGTCCGCGCAGGTCATCCGGGGCGTGCTGGAGCGGTACACCGCCTCGGGCGGCAGCGTGGTGTTCTCCTCCCACGTGATGGAGCTGGTGGAGAGCCTGTGCGACTGGGTCGCGGTGATGGCCGCGGGCCGGATCGTGGCGCACGGCCCGCTCGCCGAGGTGCGCGGCGCGGCGCCCACGCTCCAGGACGCCTTCCTGGCCCTGGTCGGCGCGCGGCGCGCGGGCGGCGAGGAACTGGACTGGCTGGGCGGGGGCCCGCGATGAGCTCCGCCGGCCCGCTCCCCTCCCCCGGCGCACTCCCGCACGCGGCCGCGGGTGGGGGTGCGGATGCGGGTGCGGGCTGGGCACCCGGTCCGGTACGGGGTGCGGGCGGGGCTCCGGCGCCGGGCGCGGGTGCGGTTCCGGAACCGGGCGCGGGACCGGGCCGCGCGCCGTCGGTCACCGGGGTCTTCGTCCGCCTCAAGCTCGCCCTGATGCGCAACGGTCTGCGGCAGTCCCGGGGGCGGACCGTGGGCTGGGTGATCGGTGTGCTCTTCGCGCTGCTCTACGCGCTCGGCCTGGGCGCCGGCATGACCGCCCTGCGCGGGAACGAGTACGCACCGGTCGCCGCCGTCACCCTGGCCGTGGTGTGCGGGCTGTGCTGGGCGGTGATGCCGCTGTTCTTCTTCGGCGGCGACGACACCCTCGACCCGACCCGGCTGGCCATGCTGCCGCTGCGTCCGCGCCCGCTGATCACCGCGCTGACGGTGTCCTCGCTGATCGGGGTGGGCCCGGTGGTGACCGCCCTGGTGTCGGCGGGCGCGGTGGTCGCGGTGGCGCACAGCGCGGCGGGAGCGGCGGTCGGCGTGCTCGCGGTGGCCCTGGTGGTGCTGACCTGTGTGGCGGTCTCCCGCTCGGTGGCCGCCGCCAACACCCGGCTGCTGACCAGCCGCAAGGGTCGCGACCTGGCCCTGCTCAGCGGCGTGGTGATCGCGGTGGGCGTGCAGGTGGCGAACGTCGCGGCGAGCGCGCTGTCGTCGGGGCACCATCTGCACCAGGCGGGTTCGCTCACCGACGTGCTGCGCTGGATCCCGCCCGCGCCCGCGGTCGACGCGGTGCGCTCGGCCTCGCGCGGCGCGTACGGCCTGGCCGTGGCGCAACTGGTGTGGGCGGCCGTCGCCGTGGTCCTGCTGCTGCGCTGGTGGCACTCCAGCCTGCGACGGCTGATGGTGTCCCCCGACGCCTCGACCCTCCAGGCCGCGGCCGACGGCGGTTCGCGCGCCGCGCACGGCGGAAGGCCCCGCTGGCGACCGGCCGCACTGCTCACCGCGCCGCTGCCGCGCCGGCTGGTCGCCGGGCGGACCGGCACGGTGATGGACCGCCAGTTCCGCTACCTGTGGCGGGACCCGCGGTCCCGGGCGTCGCTGACCGCCGGGGTCGCGGTCGGGCTGCTGCTGCCGCTGGCCGCGGTGGTCCAGCACGGCAGCGTCTACCAGTGTCTGTGGGCGGCGGGGCTGCTCGGCCTGCAGATGTACAACCAGTTCGGCACCGACGGCTCGGCGTTCTGGGGGGTGGCGGCGACGATCGCCACCCGGTCCGACGCCGCGCACGAGCTGCGCGGCCGGGCGCTGACGCTGACGCTGATCGCGGTGCCGTACGTCACGGTGGTCACCGCGGGCGCGGCGCTGCTGCTCGGCCGGCCGCGGGCGCTGCCCGAGACGCTGGGCATGGGCCTGGCGTACCTGGGCGCGCTCATAGCCACCGGCGCCTACGCCAGCGTCCGCTACCCGTACGCGGTGCAGCAGGACCACCCGTTCCAGAACGCCGCCCCGGGCCAGACCGGGCTCGTGGTGATGAACGTCCTGGGCGGCACGGTGGTCGGCGGCGCGCTCACCCTGCCGGTGCTCGCGCTCACCGTGGGCCTGCACCTGAGCGGCCACCACGCCCTGCTGTGGACGGTGCTGCCGGTCGGCGCGCTCTACGGCGCGGCGCTCGGCGCGGCCGCCGTGCGGTTCACCGCGCCACGGCTGCTGGACCGGCTGCCGGAGATCCTCGCGGTGGTCGCGCGCAGCTGAGCACGGCGGCGGGCGGAGCGGCGCGAGCTGGCGCCCGAGCGAGCACGACCACAGCACAGCCACAGCGCGGCCGAAGCCGGGACCGGGATCGGGCCGGGGGTCGGGACGCGGACGGCGGCCCAGGGGTCACCGGGCGCTGGGGTCCGCGGTGACGGCCGGGGCGCTGGGGCGGCGGCGCTCGGTGGCCCAGCCGACCAGGCCGAGCACCGGCAGGGCCGCGCCGAAGAGCGCCGCGGCGGTCCAGCCGCCCGCGTGGTAGGCGTACGCGCCGGCCTGGGAGCCGACCGCGCCGCCGACGAAGAAGGTGGCCATGTAGGCGCTGTTCAGCCGGGCCCGGGCGCGGGCGTCGAGCTGGTAGACGACCTGCTGACCGAGCACGAGGGTGGTCTGCACGGCCATGTCGAGCAGCACCGCGGCCGCCCCGAGCGCGAGCACGCTGTGCCGGCCCACGTCCGCGAGGCCCAGGGCGAGCGCGGCGACGACGAAGGCGGCCGCGGTCATCGGCCGCACCAGGCCGCGGTCCGCCCACCGCCCGGCCAGCGGCGCGGCGAGCGCCCCGCCGGCTCCGGCGAGCGCGAACAGGCCGACCTGCCACTGGCTGTAGTCGAAGGGAGCGGAGGTCAGCACGAAGGAGATGGTGGTCCAGAAGGCGGAGAACGCGCCGAACATCGCCGCCTGGTACAGCGCCCTGCGCCGCAGCGCCGGATGCACCTTGAGCAGCCGGGCGGTCGAGCGCAGCAGCCGCCCGTACGACAGGGCGGCCGCGTCCGCGCCGGGCGCGCGCCGGGGCAGCGCGGAGCGCAGCACCAGGGTCAGTGCGGTCATCAGCCCGGCCGACACCAGGTAGACCGCGCGCCAGCTGGTGGCGTCGGCGACCAGGCTGCCGACGGTCCGGGACAGCAGGATGCCGGTGAGCAGGCCGCTCATCACCTGGCCGACCACCCGGCCGCGTATCGCGTCGGGGGCCAGGTCGGCGGCGAACGGCACCAGGATCTGGACCACGACCAGCGTGGTGCCGCCGATCAGCGACGCGGCCAGCAGCACCGGGAAGTCCGGCGCGAGCCCGGAGGCCACGAGGGTGCCTACGGTCAGGGTGAGCAGCACGGTCGACAGCCGGCGCTTCTCCATCACGTCGCCGAGCGGCACGAGCAGCAGCAGGCCGAGCGCGTAGCCGAGCTGGGTCGCGGTGACGAGGCTGCCCGCGGTCACCGCGGAGATCCCGAACGTGTGCCGCAGCTCGCTGAGCAGCGGCTGCGCGTAGTAGAGGTTGGCGACGGTCAGGCCGCAGGACACCGCGAGCAGCACGATGAGGCTGCGCGGCGGCCCTGCCGGGGAGTCCGGGTGGCCGTGCCCCGGCCCGGTGGTCGCCCCGCCGCGGTGGCCGCCGGCCGGGGTGGTCGGCTCACCGGGGCCGCGCGGAGTGCTCGGGCTGCCCGGGCTGCCCGGACCGGTCGGGGGCCGCGGCCCGGCGGGGTCGTCCGCGCCGGTCGGGGTGCCTGTGGCCTGGCGGGGGTGCGATCCGCCTGTGCTCATGGTTGCGACCGTTCCTCCGGATCGGGTGCCTGTCGGGGCGGGCGGCCGGCGCCGCCTTGCGCGGGCGGGACGGCCGGGCGTGGGCGGGTGGCGGCGGTGAGCCGTCAGGGCGCTCGGCCCGCCGCCTGCGCGTTCACCCTGTGCGTTCGCCTCACGCGCTCGAAGGTACCAGTTAAACCGGTTCCAAGGGTACGCTGGTCCGCATGACGAACAGCACAGCCCCGGCTCCGGCTCCGACCCCGGCCGGCGCGTCCGGCGCGGCCGCCCGCGGCGCGCGGTTCCGGCAGGGCGCGGGCCGCCTGAGCCTGGACTACCTGCGGACGCTGCGTCGCCGAGGCACCGCGGACGTCGAGGAGGAGCTGCCCGACGCCCAGGCCGTCGCCGCGTGGGTGCGGCAGTGCGGGCCGTGCGGCGACGCGGAGTTCGCGCCGCCCGCCGAGCCGGTCGCCGCCGAGGCCCGCGCGCTGCGCGAGGCGGTGTACGCGCTCGTCACCGCGGCCCTGGGCGGCGACGGGCCGGCCGCGCTGCGCCCGGCGGACCGCGACCTGCTCAACCGCGTCGCCGAGCGGCCCGTCCCCGCTCCCCGGCTCACCGCCGCCGGCACGCTGGAGCAGCGGGCCGCGGACCCGGTCGCCGCCACCCTCGCCCTGGTCGCCCGCGACGCGCTCGACCTCGCGACCTCCCCCGCGCTGCTCGCCCGACTGCGCCCCTGCGCCTCCCCCACCTGCGGCGCGCTCTTCCTCGACCACTCGCGCCCCGGCACCCGCCGCTGGTGCTCCATGGATGTCTGCGGCAACCGCGCCAAGAAGGCCACGCTGCGCGCCCGCGCCTGACGCGCCTGCTTCCCCGGCCGCGCCGTGCTCAGTACGTCCAGCGGAACGTCGTCATCACCGCGTCGAACAGGTCGGTCAGCGCCTGCGTGTACGGGCTGCCGAGGTCGCCGTCGCCCGGCGTCGAGTGGCTGACCGCGAGCCACCGGGTACGGTCCTCGGGCACCGGCAGCACGTACTCCACCCGCCGCGACGCGGGCGCCCCCGTCCCCGCGCCCGGCCCCGGCTCGTGCCCAGGTGCCGGCTCCTCCCCCGGCCCCGCCCCGTCCTCGCCGTCCGCGGCCCGCCCGACGTACTCCCAGCGCACCGCGAGGCCGTCGCCCACGGACCACAGTTCGCCGGGCGTCCCCTCCCCCGGGCCCGGCCGGTGCCCGGCCGCGTACCGCGCGAGCGCCGCCTCCGGTTCCGCGTCCAGGCCGTGCGGGATCTCGGCGACCACGAAGGAGGCGGGCAGCGGGCGGGGGGTGCGGACCGGCACGTACAGGTCCAGGCCGCCGGCGCGGCGGGCGTCGCGCACCATGCGCTCGACAGTGCGGCGTACGTGGGCGCGGTACGCCATGCCCTGGTCGCGCGGCACCTCCGCGGGAATCCGGTCGACGCGGCGGAAGACCTCCCGGTCGAGGGTGTCCCGGGTGCCGTGCCGCAGCGGCACCCGCGTCCAGCCTGGCGGCAGGGCCACGCTGTACCCCCGCGCCGGCGTCACCCGGCACCCTTCCGCGCCCGCCGCCGCGTTTGGCGTTGCGCCAGCATCCCCGCCAAAGGTGGCGCCAACGGAGGGAGCATCAGCTCCGGAACTCTGGTCAGATAGACGGTCAGCGCTGTGAGCACACCGCCGACGGCAAGCTGGAATCCGAGATCCTCGGCCGTGTCGCGAGCCTTCCACAGCCCGAGGACGCCAATCCACACCGTGACCTGGCCGACCAGGGCCAAAGCTCCGACGACGATAGCCAGCTCGACTCGCCCGCCGCCGAAGATCCGAAGAGCCGCGAGCGCCACCGCAGCGCCAAGAGGAGGCAGCAGGCCGCCCACGCGGATGAGACGGGCGTGGCCCCCCGCGTCGGGACGCTTGCGCAAGGAGGGCGTCACCATTCGGTACCCACCTCGCGAGTGAAGCGGGCCTTCCCGGCCCCGTAGACGCCCGAGGCTGGCTTCATCGGGAAGAGGTCGCTGTCGCCGAACATCTTGTCGCCGAAGTCGACGGCTGTCGCACCGCCCCAGGCGAGCTGGAACGTCCGCTTGTGGCGGTCAGCGGCTTCGCTGGCGCGGAGCACCGCCGTGTTCCGGGGGTACGCGGACCGCATCCGCTGCACGTCCTTGTGCATGTTCATGAACTCCTTCTCGCCGCCCATCAACGCCGCCTCCCAGCGGGAGGCTTGGGGAGTGGGGGCGGCCGCTTCCGCCGCGGCGGCCGCGGACGCGGCGCGACGGGTCACCGCGTGGGCGATGTTGCGGGCGTGCCGGGCGCGCGCCCGCTCCGCGCGGCTGGCGCCGCGGCGGTTGAGCACGGCCGACGCGCGGTCACGGACCGCTCGCCCCGCGCGCGCGGAGTTGGCCGCCGCGGTCTCCCCCGCCGCGTCCCGCGCGGCCAGCCGCGTCGCCTCGCGCACCGCGCGCAGCTCCGCGAGCGCGGCGTTGCCGACGTGCATGGTGAGCAGGCCGAAGACGTCCATCGCGACGTCGGCCCAGGAGCCGTCGCCCGCCGCGGCGAGCGCGAGGTGGCCGGCCAGCACGCCGGCGGACAGCCACACCGCGAGGCCGGCGACCCAGCCGGCCGGCGTGGTGAGCAGCGCGGCGACGGCGATGACGGTCGCGGTCCAGCTCATCACGTCGACGGCGAGGGAGATGACGCCCTGCCAGTCGTCGGCGGTGTCCTTCAGCCGCTCCCACCAGCTGTCCTTGATCACGTCGTCGATGCCGTGGCCGATCAACCGCGCGTAGTGGCCCGCCCGTTCGTCACGCCGGGCCTCGATCCGGGCCAGCGCGGCCCGGTGAACGGCGAGCGGGTCGACGCCGCCCGAATCCGTACCGCCCGTGCCCGCGCCACCGGAACCCGTACCGTCCGCATCGCCCGCGCCCGTACCGCCCGCGCCCGTACCGCCCGCGCCCGGGCCGACGCCCCCACCCGTACGGGAACCCTCCGCCGCCGCGCGCGCAGCGCCGAGCACGCGGTCCGCCTCGTCCTGGAGGTCGGCCAACTCGTGGGCCCACGCGGTGAGGTGGCCGTGGACGCGTTCGTAGCGGCCGGCGGTCTGCCGCAGGTGGACCTCCAACTCGCGGGCGCCGTCGCGCAACGCGTCCGCGTACCGGCCCCTGAGGCCGTCGCCCGCGCCCACGGCGCGCAGGTCGCCGGACTCGCGGCGAAGCATCGCGGCGACCAGCCGGAGGTGGGCGACCTCGGCGAGGATCGCGTCGGGGTCGCCGGGCACGGGGTCGGCGGCGGCCAGCGGAGTCCAGTCGCGGGGGCGGCCCACCGCGGTCAACCGGCCTTCGCCAGGCGCCGGTCGGTGGCGTGGAAGGTCTCCCGGGCCGAGCCCACCAGCGTGCCGACCGACTCGATCCGGCCGAGCAGCTTCTTGCGGTTCCAGGACCAGTTGTCGACGAACGCGTCCATCGCGCCCGCCACGTCGTCCGCGCCCCACACGTGCCGCAGCTCGTCGCGGTGCGCGGCGATCCCGCCGAACTCCGCGTGCAGGCGGCCCAGCAGGCGTTCGGCGTCGGCGAGCAGCTCGTCGGTCACCCGGAGGTCGCTGCGGTTCCTGGCATCGCTCACGGGGTGACAACGACCGTACGCCGCAGCCGCGTTACGGGCCGCGGGCATATGCCAGCCGATCGGGTCACACCCGGGCCGCGTGATGACGGACCGGTGGCTCCGGACCGCGTACGCCCACGCGCTCCGCACACCCGCGCCGCCCCCGCCGGACGCCCGCCCGCGAACACCCGGACGCCCCCGGCCCGTCGGCCTCCTGCGACGGCAACCCCGGGGCGCCGGGCCTCAGTTCGCGATCTCCCCCCGCCACTGCGGCAGCAGCTCGTCCAGCAGCGCCTCCACCCGCGGCGGCAGGCCGCGCGCCGCGCCGTTCGCCGCGTTGCTGCGGGCGATCAGCGACTGCGCCGCCGCGTCCAGGCGGCCGGGGTCGCCGGTGGCGTGGGTGGCGCGCAGCAGTTCCAGCCAGAGCCGCTCGTCGTTCGGCGCGACGCTCATGCCGGTCTCGATCGCGGCGACCGCCGCCTTCGGCTTGCCCGCGTCCAGGTGCAGCGTGCTCAGCGCGAGCGCGATCTCCGCGACCAGCACCGGGTGTTGGGCGTCGACGATCTCGTGGCCGAGCCAGCCGTAGCGGCCGGCCGCGCGGTCGGCGAGCAGCGGGCCGCGGGCCAGCGAGAGCGCGTCGGTGAGCAGCCGGCGGCGCGCGGTGGGATCGGAGGCGGCGGCGCCCTCGGTGGCCTCGTGGTGCAGGGTCTGCAGCACGTCCCAGTCGGAGACCACGGAGGTCGCCAGCACGATCCGCCCGGTGTCGTCGAAGGACAGCCGGGCCGCGCCGCCGGGGTCGGTGCCGAGCCAGTCGCGCAGCCGCTCGACCAGCGCGTCCCGCACGTCTTCGGTGACGCCGCGCGGCCACAGCGCGGAGGCCAGCACCCGCGGGTGGACGCCCTCGCGGTGCAGCAGGAGCAGCGCGAGCGCCTCGTGCATCAGCGCGCTGCGCTCGGCGGCCGGCGCGTCGACGCCGATGACCTCGAACGGGCCGAGCAGCCGCGCGTACACGCCGGGTCGGCCCTGGTCGGACAGGTCGACCAGGAACGGCGGCGCGTCCGGGCCGGGGCCGTCCTCGCCGCCGGCCTCGGCGAACAGCCGCAGGACCGCCTGGTACTGGGCCGCGGGCAGCACCTGCGCCTCCAGGTCCAGGCCCAGCAGCGGCGCCAGCAGCCGTCCGGCGGGGGTGACTTCGAGCTCCCAGGCGGCGCCCGGCAGGTCGGTGCGGCCGGAGGCGACGAGGTAGCCGATGCCGAGGCGGCCCGCGTCGGCGGCCAGCTCGGCGAGCCGCTCGGCCTCCTCCTCGGTGGGCTCCGCGGCCAGCAGCACCAGGTGCGGCGCCCACTGGGTGTGCTGGGTGTGGCCGGTGCGGCCGGTCAGCACGCTGTCCTGGCCCGCGCTGCGCAGCGCGCCGGAGCGCTGGGCGGTCTCCGCGGACATGATCTCGATGACCTCGGGGACCTCGGCGAGATGCCGGATGCGGGCGGGAGCCAGCGCGGTGAGGTCCTCGGCGAACCCGACCAGGGTGACGGTCATACGGTCCGACCAGCCGTTGGTCGCCAGCTCCGCGGCCACCGAGGCGAGCACCGCGTCACGGTCGGCCTTCGCGCCGGACAGCGAGACGATCCCGGGCACGGCTTCGAGGTTGAGCAGCAGCCGTGCGCCGTCCAGCGTGCCGAGCCCGACCAGGCCGGGGTAGGGCGCCGCGGCCGACAGGTCGTCGTCGCCGGCCAGGTCGGTGCGGGTAAGCTGCCAGAACGTCTGGTCCTGGCCGAGTTCCCAGGGCGCCGGCGGCTGGCCCTCGGGCCAGGCGAGCTGGAGGTGCAGCGCCTCGTCGGTGAGCCAGGCGGCGTAGACGGTGGGGAGCTTGCGGCCCTCGGCGTCCAGCCGGGCGGACAGGGCGCGCAGCGCGCGGTCCAGGAACGCGACGGTGCCGGGGTCGGCGCCGACCCGCAGCGCGTCCGCGGCGTCGGCCTCCGGCCCGGTCGGGGTGCGCGGGGTGCGCAGACCGCCCGCGGTGACCGACTGCCACAGCGCGGTGCGGCGCCGGCGGCCGAGCGCGGCGAGCAGCCCGGCGGCCAGCAGCGGCGCGCCGATCAGCGCCTCGGACAGGTCGAAGCCGTGGGCGCCGAGCCCGGACAGCGCGGCGCTGACCGGGGAGCCGCCGTGGTCGGCGTGGGCGCCGGCCCCGGCCTGATCCGCCGCAGCGTGCGCGGTCGCGGCCTGGCCGGCTCCGGCGTGCGCGGCCTGCTCGCTGGTCGCCTGCCCGGCCTCGGTGGTGACGCCGGCGTGCTCCCCGCCGCCGGAACCGCCCGTGCCCGTAGCGCCGCCGCCTCCGGCGCCGCCCGCGCCACCCGCGCCGCCCTGCTCGGCGGCCGGGGTCTGGGTCGCGGCGTGCGCGCCCTCGGCGACGGTGTCCTTGGCGCCGCCGTGCTGCGCGTAGTGCTCGATGTCGGGCGCGGCGTGCGGCGCGGCGGCGGGCATCTGGACGAGGTCGCCGCCGTACGCGTCGCCGGGCATCTCCATCACCCAGCCGGGCCTGATCAGGCTGGCCTGCGACAGCCGCGAACCGTCGGGCTGCACGCGGTCCTTGTTGAGCTCGTAGATCTCCTTGTAGCGGCGGCCGTCTCCGAGGTGGCGCTGCGCGATCTCCCACAGCGAGTCGTGGTGCCGGCCCTCGGGCGGCTGGATGCGGTAGAACTTCGTGTCCTTGGCGGCGCCGGCCGCCGCGCCCTGGCCCGCCGCGGCGCCCTGCCGGCCGGCCTGCTGGTGCGGCACGGCGGCGGACGCGGCGCGTACGTGCTGCTGGCCGGGCGTCTGCTGGGCGGTCACGGCCGGGCCCTGCCGGCCCTGGTGCTCGATCTGGTGGTGCTGGCCGAGCTGCGCGATGCCGGGGATCAGGCCGGAGGCGCTGACGCCGACCAGCAGCAGGGCCGCGACCAGTTGGCGCGCGAGCAGCTGGCTGGGGCCGGAGCCCGGCACCCGGTGCGGCATGCCGACGCCGGAGACCGCGGCCTTGGCCTCCACCAGCACGCACGCGGTGAACTGCGCCCACGCCAGCCAGACCACCACGGCGAGGGTGTTGACGAACGTCTCGGAGGTGATCGGCTGCTGGATCAGGTCGGAGTCGAGGTGGTGCGGGAACGGCGACCCGATGAAGTACAGCAGCGCGCCGGGGACGCCGACGACGAGCACCAGCAGCGCGAGGAACGCGCCGAAGGCCCGGACGATGTCGCCGAAGGTACGCCGGCGGCGCGGCGGTCGGGCCGCGGCCCCAGCCTGCTGTGCGCGGGTACGTTCCGTGGCGGTCGTGCGTGCCATGGCTGCTTCCTCTGTTTCTCTGCTTTCGCTGCGGGTCTCGGGCTGCGGTTTCGGGCTACGGTTTCGGGCTACGGGTCTCGGGGGCGGTCGTCGCTACGGGTCTCGGGGTCAGTCGCCGCTGAGGTTGGTCGCGGACGCGCTGGCCCTGGCGGTGAAGTCCTTGTCGAACAGGAAGGCGCTGAGCATCGCGTGGTAGGTCACCTGGACGTGCACGGTGACCTCCTGGGCGTTGGGGTCGTCGCAGCCGGAGGCGCTGACGTCCCCGGTGGACAGTCCGGCGGTCTGAAGATAGCGCCGGACGTCGCCGGTGCAGTTCTGGAAGTTGATGGGCGCGGTGGCCTCGGTGCCGGTGGCGTTGCGCAGCGCCTCGACGTCGATGTCCTGCGCGGCGTAGCGGGCCGCCTGTTCGGCCAGGTCGGCGGCGCGCTCCCGCTTGGAGATGGCCATGCCGCCGTCCACCACGAGGGCGGCGAGCGCCAGGAAGAGCACGGCGAAGATCAGCACGGCGATCGCGCCGGAGCCCCGCTCGTCCATGTCGTCGGTCCGCGTCCGCCCGTCAGCCACCGGTCAGCCTCCGATACGGGTCGAGCGGCGAGGAGAACGTCCCCCGCATCGTGGTCTTCGGCCCGAAGCCGACCGAGCGCAGGCCGCGTACCTGGCAGCTGACCTGCACGGCGAAGATGCCCTGCTGTGGCGTCCAGCGGGTGCCGTCGAACGTCACCTCGGCGTCGCCGCCTATGCAGATGCCCTTGAGCTCGTCGGCGACCGCGTTCCTGGCCTGGCTCTCGGCGGTGCCCAGGTCGCCCTGGAGCGAGCCGGACCTGGCCGCGTCGCGGGCCGCGCCGTCCAGCGAGCTGCGGGCGTCGACCATCTGGCCCAGGCCGACCAGCACCATGATGAACAGCACCAGCAGCGGCGCGAGGATCACCACCTCGATGGTGGCGATGCCCGCGTCGCGGTGGCGTACGGCCGCCCGGGCGCGGTCGCGTACGGACCCCGCGCGTACTTCCGCACGTATCCCCGTACGCATCCCCGCGCGTACCTCCGCACGCAGCGCCTTCCCCCCGCGCGGCGTCACGGCGCACCGTCCGGGACGAAGCGCTCGACCGGCGACGTGGAGACCGCGGTGACGTGCAGGCCGAGCCAGGGCACGACCGAGGGGACGGAACCGGTGACCGTCATCGTCACGACGTTGCCGTCGACCGTGGGCACGGCGCTCGGCGAGTCCAGCATGCCGCCGCCGAGCTGGTGGATGTACCAGTCCGCCTTCGCCCTCGCCTGGTCCTGCCAGTCGGAGCTGACCTGCTCCTGCTCCGCGCCCTTGCGGGCGCCCGCGCGGGCCGCGGCCACCGCGATGTGGTCGGCGAAGTAGTACATGGCGAACTGGACCGTGACGAAGACGATCATGAAGAACAGCGGGGTGAGGAACACGAACTCGATCGCGCTCATGCCCCGGTCGTCCAGCGCGCGGCCCCGTACGCCGCCGCGGGCGCGCGTGCCGCCGCCTCCCGGGCCGCCCGGGCCGTCCGCGCGGGCGCGCCGGCCCACGCCGCTGTCGCCGTGGACGGCGTCCAGCCGACGGCGTACGGCGCGGCGAAGCGCGTGGTGAGTTCTCATCCCCGTTGTCTTCCGTGTGGTGCGGCGCCCGGGCCGCGGGGCCGTGCGTGACGCTGCGGCCCTAGCGGGCAGCGCTCAGCACTTGCTGGTGTCGGCCTTGTCGATGCACGTCTGGACCTTGTCGGTCTTGGTCTGCACGGCCTGGCTGATCGCGTAGCCGACGCCGGCCACCAGCGCGGCGACGATCGCCGAGATGATGACCCACTCGACGGCTGAGGCGCCGCGGCTGCGGCCGTCCGCCGAACGGGCCCGGTCGAAGCGCCGCTTGACGAAGGAGGCGACCGAATGGGTCACCTTCCGGAAGCTGTTGGTT
The DNA here is from genome assembly GCA_050613715.1 of Streptomyces sp. IBSBF 3018. Classification (GTDB taxonomy): domain Bacteria; phylum Actinomycetota; class Actinomycetes; order Streptomycetales; family Streptomycetaceae; genus Actinacidiphila. The sequence continues at coordinate 1,130 of JAJSZB010000163.1, read as the reverse complement.
CCGTCCATGGTCCAGGTCCTTTCGAGACTGACGAAGCGGGAGGTGCGGTGGCGGGGCTTGCTCAAGCAGCTTGGAACACGCGCATGGCCGCAGGGAACAGGAGGAAGACGAGGAAGCCCGCGCACAGCAGGAGCTGGGCGACGAGCATGGACTGCGAGTTCTCGCCGGCCTTGCCCTCGATCTCGGCGAGTTCGCGGTGCCGCATGGTCTCGGCGCGCGAGGCCAGCGACTCGCGGACCTTGGCGCCGTCGTCGGCGACCAGGCCCAGGGTGACCGACAGGTCGGTCAGCTCCTCGATGCCGAGTTCGGCGCCGAGCCGGCCGAGCGCCACCCACTGGGTGGTGCCGGTGATCCGCGCGTCGGACAGACAGTTGCGGATGCGCAGCAGCGCCCAGCCGTCGCTGACCTCGGCGGCGGCCATCAGCGCCTCGGGCAGACCGCGCCCGCCTGCCAGGTTCATCGACACCAGGTCGAGGTAGGCGCCGATGACGCGGCGCAGGTCCTTGCGCTTCTTGGCCGCGTCGCGCCGCACCTCCACGTCCGGCAGGAAGAAGAAGACGATGGCGAACAGCAGCGCCAGCCAGACCGGAATGATCGGGTTCAGGCCCAGGCCCAGCTCCAGCACCGCGGCGAACACGAACGGCCCGAAGACCAGGCCGAGCGCGGAGAGCATGACCTTCGTCGCCAGGAAGCTCTCCCAACTGCGGTCGAGGACCGCCAGGTCGGAGCGGAGCGAACGCAGCTCCCAGCCCTGTTCGAGGTAGAAGAGGGCGACGCGGTGGCCGACCCGGCCGCGCAGGTCGGTCGGCCGCGGCTCGGGTCCGCCGGCCGGTCCCGCGGCGCGCATCGCGTCGATCTCCGCGACCCGAGCGGCGGCGCTGCGGCGGCTCGGCGACAGTGCGCGGATCAGCGCGAAGACGCCGAGTCCGACGAGTGCGCCCAGCAGGCAGCTCAGCAGGATCGTGTTCACCGCAGCCTCCCGTCCTGCGTCGGCACGGCGCCCTGGGGGGCGCCGGGCGGCTGGTGTCCTGGTGCGTACGGGCCGGTGGCGCCGGCGTGGCCGACCGTGCCGGCGTGACCGGGGGCGCCCGCGGGGCCGGGGGCGGCGGGGGCGGGCGCGGCCCCGTGGC
>JAJSZB010000162.1:0-14298 GCA_050613715.1 Streptomyces sp. IBSBF 3018 | reverse complement strand
GCAGGGGGGAGAGAGTCGGGGGTGGGCCCGCGGGTCAGACCCTGAAGACGCGCGGACCCAGCAGCGTGTAGCGGTGCGCCTCGGCGCTGGACAGTCCGGTGTCGGTCACGATCGCCTCGAAGTCGGCGACCTCCGCGAAGCGGCAGAAGCTGCTCGCGCCGAACTTGCTGTGGTGGCCCATGAACACCCGGCGCCGCGAGACCCGCAGCGCCTTGGCCTTCACGTCCGCGACCACCGGGTCGGGCGTGGTCAGCCCCAGTTCCCTGGAGATGCCGTTGGAGCCCATGAAGGCGAGATCGATGACGAAGCCGGAGAGCATCTCGCAGGCCCAGGAGCCGACGGTGGCCAGCGTCCGGGCCCGTACCCGTCCGCCCAGCAGCAGCACGGTGGTGTTGGCGGAGTCCGCCACCGCCGCCGCGGTGGACAGCGAGGCGGTGACCACGGTCAGCGGACGGTCGCCCGGCAGCAGCGCGGCGAGGAGCTGGGGGGTGTAGCCCTCGTCCACGAACACGGTCTCGGCCTCGCCGAGCAGCTTGACCGCCTCGGCGGCGATCCGGCGCTTGTCGGCCACGTGCAGCGTGACCCGCTGCGCCAGGTCCGTCTCGAAGCCGGCGCCCTCGACCGGGTACGCGCCGCCGTAGGTGCGGCGGACCAGCCCGCGGCGCTCCAGCACCCCCAGGTCGCGGCGGATGGTCTCGGGCGCCACTCGCAGATCGGCGGCCATGGCGGTGACCTCGACCTGCCCCTGGTGCCGTGCGAGGGCGAGGATCCGGTGCTGGCGTTCTTCTGCCCGCATGAGGCCACCCGCCTTCCGTCGCGTTGGATTCGTCGTCGTATCCGGTCCGGGCAGCAGCTGCCCGGTGATGCCCGCAGAAGAGTTATACCGCTGCGGTTCTGCCCGGCCAGGGCCCATAACGGACGCGTTCCGGCCCGGTTTCGCCCGAACGTCGAGGAGATCGGCGCAGGTCAAAGCGGTATGGCGAAAATCACTGTGACGTCAGCACTCCACTGGGGTGTCCTGACCGCCCGTTTCGGACCCTGCCCGATAGCGGGCATCTACATGTATCCCGCGGAACGGCGGGAACCGGCCGCCCCGGCCCGCACCCCCGCGGCGGCCCGCACGGCCGCGCTCCGCGCCCGCGTCCGGGCATGCTGATGCGCGCCGGCCGGGCGGCGCGGCGGCCCGGTGCGGTTCGATCCCCCCGGCCGGGGCGGAACGCAGAACGGACCCGGCCGGGCAGTCGATGCCCGGCCGGGTCCGCAGGCGCCGCGTCCGCCCCGGGTGTCAGGCCGCGACCGGCGGCGGATCGGTCGTGGTCCCTCAGGCAGAGGTCACACCCGCCGCGCCTCCACACCGAGGCCGAGCGCACGGGCCACCGCCTGGACGTTCTCGTACGACTCGTGGTCGGGCAGGGCGGCCACCCGGTCCAGCAGGTCGTCGGGCGCCTGGTGGCGGTGGAGCGCGCCGAGGGGCGGGGGGCGGCGGGCCGACCCCCCCCCCCGCGCCGGCGGCGGGGGGGGGGGGCCCCCCCCCCCCACGTCCTGCGGGGTCATCCCGGGCGGCGCGGAGCCCTCGGGGACGGCGGCGCTGAACTCGGCGACCGGCTGGTCCTCGCCCGAGGGCTGCGGCTCGAAGTCCTCCTCGACCCGCACGGCGCGCCCTGCCTTCAGCTCGCCCTGGATCTCCCTCTTCAGCTCGTCGTCGCGGACCGAGCCGGTCTTGTTGCTTCCCTGGTCTGCCATAGGGCCGTGACCTCCCTGGTCGTGCCGGTGGTGCGGTCGTGCTCTGCCGTCCGGCGGGGCCGCGTCGGCGGGCGGTGGCCCGCGGCCGCCCCCTCCGGTCCGGGACGCGTACCCGAGCAGAACGCCGTGAAACGGGCGGCGGCGGGCCGCATGTTTCGGCCCCGCCCGGTGGGCAGACGCAACCCCATGAGCACCTACGTCGTCACCGTGCCCGGCACCTTCCTCACCCCCAGGACCGACGCCGAGCGTGCGGCCCTGGTGCGGGCGCTGCGTCCGGTCGATCCGCAGGGCACCGACTTCGGCGAGGCGGAGGACCTGGACATCCTCTCCGTCTATCCGGGAACGCCCGCCTTCAGCCTGCGGCTGGAGGTGGCGGCCGAGAACGCGCCCGCCGCCGAGGCGCGCGCCCGTGAGATCGCGCAGCAGGCGCTGACCGCGGCCGGGATCGAGCCGGACAGCGCGCCGCTCGGCCAGCCGGCGATCACCGGACTCGCTGGAGACTGACCCGCCGGGGACTGACCCGCCGGGAACCGCCCCGCGGGGACCGACCCGCCCGGGGTCGACCGGCTGCGGACCACGAGGGCGCGCGGGAGGACGGGTCGCGTGCGCCTGACGGCGCGCCGCGCCGCGGCTGCTAGCTGTGGTTCCAGGTCACGCTGAAGTTCCCGCCGCCGGACAGCGCCGACGTCGTGGCCTTCGTGGTGCTGCCGGACGCCATGTTGATCCGGTCCGGGCTGAAGTTGCCTATCGGCTGGCCGTTCGCCGTGGAGTTGGTGAACGACGCGGTGCCGAAGTTCGACAGCGGCAGCACGCCCGTGGAGCTGGACGGCGCCTCGGCGATGACCTCGGCCGAGTACTTCTTGGCCGTGCTGGACGACTTCGTCGTGGTCTTCGTCCAGCCCCTGGTGACGTCGGTGAGCGTGAGCGTGAAGGTGCTGCCGCTGACCGACACCGTCGAGGTGAAGTGGTCGCCGGGGGAGACGGTGTTGCTGTAGTTCACCGGGTAGGCCGGGTACATCTCGTACCACGACGAGTAGTACGCCCGGCCGCCCGAGCAGTCGGCCTCGGTGCCGGTCTGCTCCACCGAGTTGCTGCCGTCGCCGTCGATGCCGATCCAGAACGACGAGTAGGTGGTGGCGCTGCCGCAGCTCACCGCGGGCTGCACCCAGCTCGCCGAGACGCTGGTGAAGGTCGAGCCGGTGGCCGCGTAGCCGGCCCAGTTGCCGCTGGTGCTGTGCTGGATCAGCCCGCCGGGGCCGACCAGCCGGTGGCCCGCCACCGGCGTGTTGAGGACCGGCGCGGCCGAGGCGACCGCGACGGGCGCGGTGGCCAGGGTGGACAGGACCGCGGCCGCTACTGCGGACGCGGCGGTGAAGCGCTTGGTTGCCGACATGCTGCTCCTTCTCGCGGGACTCGCGGTGCAGGTGCATCACGCGTGCACAGGTGGGGGTCGTGTGACGCGCGTTGCATGCTTGTCAGTGTGCAGACAACACTGGGAGTGGTGGCACCAGGGCAGCACCAACGATCGGCAAAGGTCGCGCCAAGTCCGGTGGAGCAGCGGCCCGTTGCGGCCCGCGCAACAGCCCTGCGCGGCGGCTCTCCAGGTGCCAGGTCCCGCGGGCCGTCAGCCGCGGGAGGGCCGCCTCAACTCCGGGAGGGCTTCGGCGAGTTGGTCGCGCCACCCGGCCATCGGCGGCAACTGCGCCCGCTCCCAGGCCCCGTGGCCCAGCACGCTGTACGCCGGCCGCGGCGCAGGCCGGGGGAAGCGGTCGGACGTCGTGGGCAGCACCCGCAGCGGATCGAGCCCGGACAGCTCGAACACCGCCCGCGCCAGGCCGAACCAGCTCACCTGCCCCGACGCCGTGCCGTGGTAGATCCCGCCCGGCACCCGCCCCGCGGCCGCCGCGGAGCCGAGCTCCGCCAGCCGCACCGCCAGCGCCCCCGACCAGGTCGGCTGCCCCAGCTGGTCATCCACCACCTCGACGGTCTCCCGCCGCCCGGCCAGGTCCAGCATCGTCGAGACGAAGTTGCGGCCGTGCGCGCCGTACAGCCACGCGGTGCGCACCACGAAGCCGCGCTCCGGCAGCAGGCCGAGCACCGCCCGCTCGCCGGCCAGCTTGCCGCGCCCGTACGCGTTGACCGGCCCGGTCGGCGCGTCCTCGGCGTACGGGTGCGACGCGTCGCCGGGGAACACGTAGTCGGTCGACACCTGCAGCAGGGCCGCGCCGTGCGCCGCGCACGCCTGCGCGAGCACCCGCGGGCCCTCGCCGTTGACCCGGGCGGCCTCCTCCTCCCGCGCCTGCGCGGCGTCCACGTCCGTCCACGCCGCGGCGTTGACCACCACGTCGTGGCCGGCGACGGCGGCGCGCACCGCGGCCGGGTCCGTGATGTCGAGGGCGGCGCGGTCGGCCGCGGTGACCCGCGCGCCGGCGGTCGCGCCGAGCACCCGCACCAGGTCCCGGCCGAGCATCCCGCCCGCGCCGGCGACCAGCCAGCGGGTCACCGCGGCAGCTCCGCCTTGGCCTTCAGCGGCTCCCACCAGTCGCGGTTGTCGCGGTACCACGCCACGGTGTCCGCCAGCCCCTCGTCGATCCCGGTCAGCGGCCGGTAGCCCAGCTCGTCGCGGATCTTCCGGATGTCCAGCGAGTAGCGCAGGTCGTGCCCCTTGCGGTCGGGCACCTGCTCGACGCTGTCCCAGTCCGCCCCGCAGGCCCGCAGCAGCCGTCCGGTCAGCTCGCGGTTGGTCAGCTCCGTGCCGCCGCCGATGTGGTAGACCTCGCCCGCCCTGCCCCGGTGCAGCACCAGGTCGATGCCGCGGCAGTGGTCGGAGACGTGCAGCCAGTCGCGCACGTTGCGCCCGTCGCCGTACAGCGGCACCTTCCGGCCGTCCAGCAGGTTGGTGACGAACAGCGGGATCATCTTCTCCGGGAAGTGGTACCGCCCGTAGTTGTTGGAGCAGCGGGTGACCGTCACGTCCATGCCGTGGGTGCGGTGGTAGGACAGCACCATCAGGTCGGAGGCGGCCTTCGACGCGGCGTAGGGGGAGTTCGGGGCCAGCGGCGACCGCTCGGTCCACGACCCCCGGGCGATCGACCCGTACACCTCGTCGGTCGACACGTGCGCGAAGCGGCCCACCCGGTGCCGCCGCGCGGCGTCCAGCAGCACCTGCGTGCCCAGCACGTTCGTGGTCACGAACGGCGAGGCGTCCACGATCGAGCGGTCCACGTGCGACTCGGCCGCGAAGTGCACCACCGCGTCCTGCCCGGCCATCACCTCGTCCACCACCGAGCGGTCGCGGATGTCGCCGTGCACGAACGCGTAGTCCGCGCGGCCGGCCACCGGGGCGAGGTTCGCCTCGTTGCCGGAGTAGGTGAGGTTGTCCAGGACGGTGATCCGGGCCCCCGGGCCCGAGGGCAGTCCGCCGCCGAGGGCGGCCCGTACGAACTGCGATCCGATGAAGCCGGCCCCGCCGGTGACGAGTATGCGCATGGCACGGCCATGCTAGGCCAGGCGCCGACCGACGGCCGGGGAATGCGGATTTCCGCGGTCCAACACGGTGAAAGGCCCCGATGGCTACCATCACCGGCATGCGCGGAATAGTGCTCGCCGGCGGCACCGGCTCCCGGCTGTGGCCGATCACCATGGCCGTGTCCAAGCAGCTCATGCCCGTCTTCGACAAGCCGATGATCTACTACCCGCTGACCACCCTGGTCAGCGCCGGAGTCCGGGACATCCTGGTCATCACCACGCCGCAGGACCGGCCGCAGTTCGAGCGGCTGCTCGGCGACGGCTCCCGGCTCGGGCTGCGGCTGTCCTTCGCCGCGCAGGAGCGGCCCGCTGGCATCGCCGAGGCGTTCCTCATCGGCGAGGAGTTCATCGGCGGCGAACCGGTCGCACTGATCCTCGGCGACAACATCTTCCACGGCGCCGACCTGGGCCGGCAGCTGCGCGCCTCCGGCGAGCCCAAGGGCGGCGTCGTCTTCGCGCACGCCGTCGCCAACCCCGGCGACTACGGCGTGGTGGAGTTCGACGGGCAGGGCAGGGCGCTGTCCATCGAGGAGAAGCCGGCCCGCCCCCGCTCCCGCTACGCCGTGCCCGGCCTGTACTTCTACGACTCCGGCGTCGTCGAGGTGGCCCGGCAGCTCACCCCCAGCGCCCGCGGCGAGCTGGAGATCTCCCACGTCAACCAGGACTACCTGGAACGCGGCCTGCTCACCGTGCGGGTGCTGGACCGCGGCACGGTCTGGCTGGACACCGGCACCTTCCAGTCCCTGGTCCAGGCCTCGGAGTACGTCCGCGTGGTGGAGGAACGCCAGGGCTTCAAGATCGGCTGCATCGAGGAGGCCGCCTGGCTGGCCGGCTTCATCGACGACGCCCGGCTGCGCGAACTCGCCGAGCCGCTGCTGAGGAGCGGCTACGGCGAGTACCTCCTCGACCTGCCGCGGCACCGCGGCTCCGACACCGGCTTCGGCCACCGCACCGGCCGCTGGATCTGAGGCGGTTCCCGGATGGGCCCGAGCGGACTGCGGCCGGGTCCCGAACGGCCCTCGGACCGCGCTCCGGGCCCCGCTACCCGGCCGCGTCCGCGTAGTGCGCCAGGCACGCGTCGTACGACGGCAGCATGCCCTTGGCCAGCGCTTCGGCGAGCGTCGGCGCCTGCGCGTCCTTCGCCGACAGCAGCGGCTCGATCCCCGCGGGCCAGGCGATGCCCAGCTCCGGGTCGAGCGGGTCGACGCCGTGCTCGCGCGCCGGCGCGTACTCCTCCGAGCACAGGTACATCACGGTCGCGTCGTCGGTCAGCGCCATGAACGCGTGCCCCAGGCCCTCGGAGACGAACAGCGCCGCGCGCCCTTCCCCGTCCAGCCGCAGCCCCTCCCAGGCGCCGAACGTCGGCGACCCCACGCGCAGGTCCACCACGACGTCGAGCACCGCGCCGCGTACGCAGGTGACGTACTTCGCCTGGCCCGGCGGTACGTCGGCGTAGTGGACGCCGCGCAGCGATCCGCGTACGGACGTGGACGCGTTCGCCTGGGCCGGCCGCAGCGTACGGCCGGTCGCCGCGGCGAGCGCGCCCTCCTTGAACCACTCGTGGAAGTCCCCCCTCGGATCGCTGAACACCCGCGGCTCATGCAGCCACGCCCCCGGAATCCCCAGCTCACGCACCTCGACCACGCCCTCCGCTCGGTCCCCTCGCCGCCGGCCCCTTCCGGCGGCGACCCATTGTGACCCGCGGGGCCGCCCCGGCGGGCGGGCCCGCGCGGGTCCGTCGCGCCGCGCCCCGGCGCCCACCTATGCTCCGTGCGACAGGCGGGGCCTGCCGGGGGGAGTCCGGCGGCGCCCGGGGGAGCCTGGCGGTGTCAGGGGACGTGCGGGGACGTCCGAGTGCGGCCAATGGGGAGGGTCGGCGCGTGACGGTCAGGATTCAGCCCACCGCGCAGGTGGACGCGGGTGCGGAGCTGGGCGAGGGGACGACGGTCTGGGAACTGGCCCAGATCCGGGAGCGGGCGCGGCTCGGCCGCGGCTGCAACGTGGGGCGCGGCGTCTACGTCGGCCCCGGCGTGCGCATCGGCGATCACGTCAAACTCCAGAACCACGCGCTGGTCTACGAGCCGGCCGAACTCGCCGACGGCGTGTTCGTCGGCCCGGCCGCGGTGCTCACCAACGACTACTTCCCGCGCGCCGTCGATCCCGAGGGCCGGCCCAAACGCGCCGGCGACTGGGAGCCGGTCGCGGTGCGCGTCGCCGAGGGCGCCTCGCTCGGCGCCCGCTCGGTGTGCGTGGCGCCGGTGCACATCGGCCGCTGGGCGATGGTCGCCGCGGGCGCCGTGGTCACCCGTGACGTGCCGGACTTCGCCCTGGTGGCGGGGGTGCCGGCGCGCCGGATCGGCTGGGTCGGCAGGTCCGGCGAACGCCTGGCGGAACTGCCCGAAGAGCCGGGCGTCTGGCGCTGCCCCGCCTCCGGCGAGCTGTACGACGAGAAGGACGGCACGCTCTTCGAGCGCCGCTGACTCTCGCCGGTTGCCGCGCGGCCCCCGAACGCACCCGGCCGGCCGTGCCTGCCCGCGGCCCCGGCCCGGGCCCCGTCCGTCCCTCCCGCCCCGCGGACCGGAGGCCGTCCGGAACCGCTCCTGGGCCCCTGGCGACGCCGGTACGGGGGCGCGCGGGGCGCCACCGGGGGGCGCGGGCGCGGCGGAAACGGAACCCGGTGTGAACAGAGGGCGGCAGGTTTCCGCAAAACATGAAACGGCGTACATCCGCAGGCATATCGTGTTCCCCACGCTGCGTGCCGGAACGGGCGATCGGTCCGGTCCGGCGGGGGGTTTCGAGAGATCGGCAGCGCGGAGCGTCCGGGACTGGGCCCGGACCGGCCGCGCGGCCGCGAGCAGGTGACCAGGGGGGCTGGTGTGCACGATCCAGCAGGTCCGGGTGTGGCGACCGCACACCACGGCACCGGTGTTCCGCGCCCGGGACCGGCACGGCGAGCGTGCCGTGCGCCCGGCGGCTGAAGCACACCGCGGGCATGGCTTGCCCATGATCATTGTGAGGGGACGATGACCACGACACGTCTCGCCGCGCTCGGCGGCGAGGACCCGTTGCTGCACGCTCTGGCCGAACGCCTGCTGGGGGTGGCGGAAGCCGGACTGCCCGCGATGCTCGGGCCGGGAGGCGACACGTTCGTCTTCACCCGCGCCGCGTCCGGCCGGCGGGACGGCCCGGACCGGCCGGAGGCGCCGGTCCCGGCGGCCCGGACCGGCTCCGCGGCCGCCGCTGCCGGCTCCACCGCCGCCGGGACCGCCGCAAGCTCCACCGCCGGGACCGCCGCAGGCTCCGCGCCCACCGCGACTGCCAGGTCCGCCGTGACCGCCGCACCCACCGCGGCCACCGCGCTCGCCGGCCGCGGCGAGAGCGTCCGCTACGCCGCGATCACCGTGCTCGGCGCCCGCCTGCTGCCCGAGCCGCGGCAGCGCGCGGTGCTCGGCGGCCGCACCGCACGGGAGTTCGCCGAGCTCCTCGCCGGGCGGCTGCCCGCCGTGGACAACCTCGGCGACGCCGCGCTCATCGCCTGGGCCGCCGCCGACACCGGCGCCGCCGGACTGGCCGCGGCGCTGGACCGCGTGGCCGCGCTCGACGCCGACGGCGGCCCGCGCTTCACCGTCGAGGCCGCGTGGGTGCTCTCGGCGCTGGCCGCGGCCCGCGCGAGCGCCGACGTGGAGCGCCCGCTGGCCGCCGCCCGCGACCGGCTGCTGCGCGCCCGCGTCGGCGACAGCCCGCTGTTCCCGCACGCCACCGGACCCGGCAAGGTCCCCGGCTACCGCGCGCACGTGAGCTGCTTCGCCGACCAGACCTACCCGCTGCAGGCGCTCGCCCGCGCGCACGCCTCCGGCGAAGACCCCGAGGCGCTCGCCGCCGCGGACGCCTGCGCCGCCCGCATCTGCGAACTGCAGGGCGACGGCGGCCAGTGGTGGTGGCACTACGACGCGCGCACCGGCCGCACCGTCGAGGGCTACCCCGTCTACAGCGTCCACCAGCACGCCATGGCGCCCACCGCGCTCTTCGACCTCGCCGACGCCGGCGGCGGCGACTACGGCCGCTGGATCCGCCGGGGCCTGGCCTGGATGGCCGCGCCGCCCGAACTGGCCGCGGCCGGCGTCGAGGAGCCGATGATCCAGGACGCGCTGGGCGTGACCTGGCGCAAGGTCCACCGCGGCGACCCGCGCAAGGCGGTCCGCGCCGCCCGGGGCCTGGCCACCCGCGTCGTCCCCGGCGACCGGCTGGCGCTGCTCGACCGCGTGTACCGGCCGGCCGCGATCGACCGCGAGTGCCGGCCCTACGAGTTCGGCTGGATGCTGCACGCCTGGCTCGCCCCCGCCGCGCCGCCCGCCGCCGCCTCGCCCGCGCCCCGGACCTCCGCCGTACGCCCGGAGGCCCGCGCATGAGCGGCCGCGTCACGCTCTTCGGCGTCGCGATGGACCCGCTGACGATGGACCAGACCGTCGACCGCTGCCTCGCCGCGGTGCGCGACGGCGAACGGCTGGAGGTCGGCGTCGTCAACGCCGCCAAGCTCGTCGCGATGCGCCGCGACCCACGGCTGCGCGCCGCCGTCACCGGCTGCGACCTGGTCGTGGCCGACGGCCAGGCGGTGGTCTGGGCCGGCCGGCTGCTGCGCGCCCGGCTGCCCGAACGGGTCGCCGGCATCGACCTGTTCACCCGGCTGCTGGACGCCGCCGAGCGGGCCGGCCACAGCGTCTACCTGCTGGGCGCCAAGCCGCACGTGGTCCAGGAGCTGACCCGCCGGCTCGCCCTCAGCCACCCCGCGCTGAAGATCGCCGGCGCCCGCGACGGCTACTTCTCCGACGCCGAGCAGGAGCAGGTCGCCGACGCCGTCCGCGACAGCGGCGCCGACCTGCTCTTCCTCGGCATGACCTCGCCGAAGAAGGAGGTCTTCACCGCCGCCCACGGCGCACGCACCGGCGTGCGCGTCGTGCACGGCGTCGGTGGCTCCTTCGACGTGCTGGCCGGCGTCACCCGCCGGGCCCCGCGGCTGTGGCAGCGGCTCGGCCTGGAGTGGCTGTACCGGCTGCTCCAGGAACCCCGCCGGCTCGCCCGGCGCTACCTCACCACCAACGCGGCCTTCGTGATGATGACGGCCCGCGAACTCGTCCGCCGAACCCCCGCCGTGCCCGTCACCGGGTCCGCGAACAGGAGCTGCTGATGCGCGTCGTCGTGGTTGGACAGGGCTACGTCGGCCTCCCGCTGGCGATCCGGGCCGCCGAGGTGGGCCACGAGGTCACCGGGTACGACGTCGACGCCCGGCGGATCAAGTCGCTCGCCGCCGGCGTCTCCTTCGTCGAGGACGTCTCCTCCGAGCGGATCGTCGCCGCCATGGACCGCGGCACCTACCGCCCCAGCGACGCGGCCCGCGACTGCGGCGGCTTCGACGTCGCCGTGGTCACCGTGCCCACCCCGCTGCACGAGGGCGTGCCTGACCTGCGCTACATCGAGGAGTCTGCGCGCACCCTCGCCCGCTACCTGCGCCCGGGCGCCACCGTCGTGCTGGAGTCCACCACCTACCCCGGCACCACCCAGGAGCTGTTCGCGCCGCTGCTGGAGGACGGCTCCGGCCTGACCGCCGGCGCCGACTTCCACCTCGGCTACAGCCCCGAGCGGATCGACCCCGGCAACCCGGTGTGGGGCTTCCAGCAGACCCCCAAGGTTGTCTCCGGCGTGGACGCCGCCTCCCTGAAGGCCGTCCAGGACTTCTACGCCGGGCTGGTCGACACCACCGTGCCGGTCGGCTCCCCGAAGGAGGCGGAGCTGGCCAAACTGCTGGAGAACACCTTCCGGCACGTCAACATCGCGCTGGTCAACGAGATCGCGATGTTCGCCCGCCACCTCGACATCGACGTGTGGCAGGCCATCGACGCCGCGTCCAGCAAGCCGTTCGGCTTCATGAAGTTCACCCCGGGGCCCGGCGTCGGCGGCCACTGCCTGCCCATCGACCCGTCGTACCTGTCCTGGCGGGTGCAGCGCGAACTCGGCCAGAGCTTCCGGTTCGTGGAACTGGCCAACGACATCAACGGGCACATGCCCGAGTACGTCACCCGCCGCATCATCGACGCGTTCAACAGCCGCCGCCGCTCGGTCAACGGCTCCCGGGTGCTGCTGCTGGGCCTGGCGTACAAGAAGAACACCGGCGACGCCCGCGAGTCGCCGTCGCTGCGGATCTCCCGGCTGCTGCTGGACATGGGCGCCAAGGTCAGGGCCGCGGACCCGCACGTGGTGGAGACCGCGGCCGTCGACCCCCGCCTGGTGCGGGTCGAGCTGACCCGCAAGGAGATCGCCAACGCCGACGTGGTGGTGCTGCTCACCGACCACGACGCCTTCGACTACGACCTGGTCATGGAGCACGCCGGCTTCGTGCTGGACTGCCGCAGGCGGCTGTCGGGCCCCGCGGTGGAGGTGCTGTGATGCGCGTGGTCTGCGTCGCCGGCGCCCGCCCCAACTACATGAAGACCAAGCCGGTCATGGACGCGCTGGAGCGGCGCGGCGCCGAGGTGCTGCTGGTGCACACCGGACAGCACTACGACCCGGCGATGAACGACGTCTTCTTCCGCGACCTCGGCATCCGCCCGCCCGACCGGTTCCTCGGCGTCGGCTCCGGCAGCCACGCCGAGCAGACCGGCCGGGTGATGACCGCCTTCGAGCCGCTGCTCGCCGAGACGTCGCCGGACGCCGTCGTGGTCGTCGGCGACATCAACTCCACGGTGGCCTGCGCCCTGGTCACCGCCAAGGCCGGACCGCTGCTCGCCCACGTCGAGGCGGGACTGCGCAGCCGCGACTGGACCATGCCGGAGGAGGTCAACCGGGTCGTCACCGACCGGGTCAGCGACCTGCTGCTGGCGCCCTCGCCCGACGCGGTCGCCAACCTGCGCGCCGAGGGCTACCGCGAGGACCAGATCCACCTGGTCGGCAATGTGATGATCGACTCGCTGCTCGCCAACCTCGACCGCGCCACCGCCGGCGACACCCTCGCCCGGCACGGCGTCACCGCCGGGCGGTACGGCCTGGTGACCCTGCACCGCCCGGCCAACGTGGACGACCCCGCGGTGCTCACCGGCCTGCTCAAGGCACTCGGCACGGTCGCCGAACGCCTCCCGCTGCTGCTGCCGGTGCACCCCCGGGCCGCCGGGCGGCTGGCCGCGATCGGCGTGCCCGCGGGCGTGCGGACCGTGCCGCCCGCCGGCTACCTCGACTTCATCGCCCTCCAGCACGGCGCCGCGCTGGTGCTCACCGACTCCGGGGGAGTGCAGGAGGAGACCACCGCGCTCGGCGTGCCCTGCGTGACCCTGCGGGACAACACCGAGCGCCCGGTCACCGTGGCCGAGGGCACCAACGTGCTGGCCGGACGCGACCCCGAGCGCATCGTCGCCACCGCGCACCGCGTCCTGGACACCCCGCCGCCGCCCCGCCGCCCCGCGCTGTGGGACGGCCGGGCCGGCGACCGCATCGCCGCCGTACTGCTGGAGGCCGGCGCGGCCCCCGGGACCCGCCCCAGGCCGACGGACCGGCCCGCGGACCCGCCCGGCGGGCCGGCCGCGCAGGACCCGCCCTCCGACGCGCGAACGCCCCCCGCGGGGTGACCGCGCACCATATGCTCACGATCACGCACCAAAGGGCCGCGAGGGGGAACACACACCATGGATCTCGCTGAGATCTTCCGCGTCATGCGCAGGCGCTGGTACGTACTGCTGCCGGGCCTGCTGCTGACCGCGGTCCTCGCGGGCGGGGCCTACGTGACGGTGGCCAAGACGTACTCCTCGCAGAGCACCGTGATGCTGCTCAACTCTGAGAAGGCGACGCAGGAGTTCGACGGCAACCCCTTCCTGAGCTCGCAGACCTCGCTGACCGGCATGGCCGACAGCCTGGCCCGCAACCTCAACTCCGACACCTCGGTGTCCGACCTGCGCGAGCAGGGCGCGACCGGCACCACCAACGCCAAGATCGCCGACAACGCGCTCGGCCCGCTGATGTGGCTCACCGCCACCGGCACCGACCCCGACCAGGTGCTGCGCACCGACAAGCTGCTGGCGTCGTACGCCGAGAAACGCCTCGACCAGCTCCAGGACGACCAGTCGGTGAAGACCGAGGCGAAGATCCGGATGACGGTGATCGTGCCGCCGCAGACCCCGACCGCCGCGGTCAAGTCCCGTACCGAGTACCTGGTGCTGGCCGTGCTCGTGGGCATCGTCATCAGCCTCACCGTGATGTTCTGGGCCGAGGCCCGCGGCCGGGGCGCGGCGTCGGGCCGCCGCCACGCGGCCGGCCGCGGCACGGACACCGGCGGCGCGGCGAGCCGGCCCGGGGCGCCGGGCACACCCGGCGCGGCGGAGGCGGGCAGCGGCGCGGAGCCCCACGCCGCCGCCGCACCGCACGCCGCCGCCGGTCCGCCCACCGCGCCGGACGCGGAACCCGTCCTCGCCCGGCCGCTGCGCGGCACTCCCCGGTGGTCGGTTCCGGCCGCCCGCGACGGCGGCGAGGACGCGGCCGACGACGACGCCGGCCCGGCGCAGGCGGCACCGGACGGGTCCGGCCGTGCCGCAGACGGGGCCCGCGCGGCCGACCGCCCCGGCGATCTTCCCGCGGCGGGTTCCGGAGCGGGTCCCGGGGCCGGTCCCTCCGCCGGTTCGGCGGACCGTTCCGCGGACGGCACGGCCCTGCCCGAATCGCGCACCTCGCGCTTCGTGTGACCCCGCGACCCCCGCACCACCCCGGCGAGGAGCCGTCCATGAACAGGGCTCAGGCATCGGAGCGGCACGAGGGGCCGAACGCTGCCGCCGCGACGGGCGGCGGCGCGCCCGTCCCCGCGCCCATGCCCGTCCCCGGGTCCGCCCCGGCCCGCAGGTCCGCCGCCGGGTCTGCCGCGTCCGCCGCCGCGTCCGCCGCCGCGTCCGCCGCCGCGTCCGCCGCCGCCTCCGGCGACGCCGCGGACGGCACCCCGCCGCTGCCGCGCCCGCGCCGGGTGCCCTCGTGGGCCGTCCAGGACGACGACGAGCC
>JAJSZB010000161.1:0-14325 GCA_050613715.1 Streptomyces sp. IBSBF 3018 | reverse complement strand
CGTTCGTGCGGGCATCGGGGCGGGGCGGGACGCATGATGCGTTGCGTGACAAATGCTGACAAAGGTGTGGGGCAGCCGTCGGCGGGACGGCCGCGGGTGGGACGGATTCTCGCCGTGTGGGCGGTGAGCAGGGCCGCGATGCTGGTGTTCGTCTTCAAGGTGTTCCGGCTGCCCAAGCAGGTGATCCTGAACGACGTGTCGCACGTGTACGAGCCGTGGTTCGCGGTGCTGCGGCACGGGACCTTCCCCGCGCACGACGTGACGTGGCAGTACCCGCCGGGCGCGGCCGCGGTGATGGCCGCGCCGGCCGCGCTGCCCCTGGTGTCGTACACGACCGGGTTCTTCGTGCTGGCGTTCCTCGCGGACGCGGGCGTGCTCGCGGCGTTGCTGCGCGACGCGCGCAGGTCGGGGCGGGCCGCGGGGGCGTGGGTGTGGACGGCGGGCGTCGCGCTGCTCGGGCCGCTGGTGTACGCGCGCTACGACGTGCTGGTGACGGCGGTCGCGGTGGCCGCGATGCTGGCGCTGCCCCGGCGGCCGCGGCTCGGCGGGGCGCTGGCCGCGGTGGGCGCGCTGCTGAAGGTGTGGCCGGTGCTGCTGCTGATCGGCACCCCGCCCGGCCGAGCGACCCGGCGCGCGTGGACCGCCGCGGCCGGCACGGCGGCCGGGCTGCTCGCGCTGTTCGCGCTGACCATGACCGGCTCGCTGTCGTTCCTGACCATGCAGCGCGACCGCGGCACCGAGGTGGAGTCGCTGGGCGCGCTGGTCTTCCACCTCGGGCGGCACGCCGGCTGGCACGGCACGGTGAGGATGAACTACGGCTCGATGGAGTTCCTCGGCCCGCACGTGCACGCGGTGAGCCTGGCCGCGCTGGGCCTGAGCGTGGCCGGCTGCGGCTGGCTGCTGTGGTGGCGGCTGCGCGCCCGTGAGTTCACCGCGGCGACGCCGTACGACGCGGCGTTCACCGCGCTGCTGGTGTTCACCACCACCAGCCGGGTGATCAGCCCGCAGTACATGGTGTGGCTGATCGGCGCGGGCGCGGTGTGCATGACCGTGCGCGGCAGCTGCCAGCGGCTGCCGGTGCTGCTCACGCTGGCCGCGACGCTCTTCACCACGCTGGAGTTCCCGCTGTTCTTCCAGGACGTGACGGCGAGCACCGCGTGGGGCGTGCTGCTGATCGCGGTCCGCAACGCGCTGCTGGTCGCCGCGTCGCTGCTGGCCTGCCGCCGGCTGTGGCGGGCGACCGTGCCGGGCGCGGCGACCGCGCGGTCCGCGCCCGCGACGCCGCTGCCGGCCCCCGCGTCGGCGTCCGCGCTCAGCACCTCGCGCTGAGCGGACGCGGCCCGCGGCCACGGGCGGGCGCGCACGGCCGCGGGCACGCACGGGCGCGCGCAGTCGGGGCGCACGGCCGGCGCGCACGGGCCGCGGGCACGGGCGGCGCGCACGGTCGGCCCCGGGGCCGGGAGCGACGCCGCTACGGGCGGCCGGCCGGCTGCGTCCTGGCCGTCGCGATCCGCGCGGCCGGCGCGGGATGCGTGGCCAGCAGCAGGTGCAGCAGCCGCGGCGGATCGGGATCGGCGACGTTGGCGACCGTCAGCCGCCGCTGCATCGCGATGAACTCCTCCGGCGCGCCGGTCAGGTGCAGCGCGTGCAGATCGGCGCGGCGCTCCACCCGGCGGCTCAGCGCCCGGCCGAGCGGCCCGACCAGCGCGCCGCCCAGCGCGGCGACCGCGGCGAGCAGCCACGCCGAGCGAGGGTCGGCGAACCGGTCCACGCCCGCGGCGTCCAGCAGCGGCCCCCAGGTGACCACCGCGGCCAGCACGCACACCCCGAGCCCGGCGCCGAGCGCGCCCAGCACGGTGCCGCGCGGCACGTCCCGGTGCACCACGTGCCCCAGCTCGTGCGCCACGACCAGCTCGACCTCGCGCGGCTCCGCGGTGGTCAGCAGCGTGTCGTACGCGACGATGCGGCGGGTCCTGCCGAAGCCGGAGACGTAGGCGTTCAGCGCGGTGGTACGGCGGGAGGCGTCGGCCACCAGCACGTCGCGGACCGCGACGCCGTCCCGCGCGGCGAGCGCGAGCAGCGCGTCGCGCAGTTCTCCCGGCGGCATCGGCGTGAAGCGGTTGAACAGCGGCTCGAAGAGCAGCGGCGCGAGGAAGGACAGCGCGACCGTGACGACCGCCGCGCCGAGCGCCGCCCACAGCCACCACAGCCGGGTGGCGCCGGCCAGCGCGTAGACCGCGAAGAGCGCGCCGAGCAGCAGTGGCAGCGAGATCAGCAGGCCGCGCAGCTGGTCGACGGCCCAGCCCCGCCAGCCCTGCGTGACCAGGCCGAACCGGGCCCGTACGATCCGGCCGCGGGCCGCGAAGGGCAGGCCGAGCACGAACGGCAGCAGCACCAGCGTCACGGCGGCGCCCACCACCCGCGCCCACCACGCCCCGCCGAACGCCCCGACCAGCCCGGCGCCGCCCGGCGTCACCGATGCCGACCGGCGCCGCCGGACGCCACAGAACCGACCCGACCCGAGCCGACCCCGACCCCACCCGGAGACGACCGATTGAGTGCCAATCGTGACCGCGTCCACCGCGGCAGCGCCGCCCGTGCCACGGTGTGGCGCAACGTCAGCGGCGCCGAGCGCCGAGAGCGACGCTCGCACCTGACCGCGCCCCGGGTGCCCACCGTCGGCATCGACATCGGCGGCACCAAGGTGATGGCCGGAGTGGTGGACGCCGACGGGAACATCCTGGAGAAGCTGCGCACCGAGACGCCGGACAAGTCCAAGAGCCCCAAGGTCGTCGAGGACACCATCGTCGAGCTGGTGCTCGACCTGTCCGAGCGGCACGACGTGCACGCCGTGGGCATCGGCGCGGCCGGCTGGGTGGACGCCGACCGCTCCCGGGTGCTGTTCGCCCCGCACCTGTCCTGGCGGGACGAGCCGCTGCGCGACCGGCTCTCCGAGCGCCTGCTGGTGCCGGTCATGGTCGACAACGACGCGAACACCGCGGCGTGGGCCGAGTGGCGGTTCGGCGCCGGCCGCGGCGAGGCCGACCTGGTGATGATCACCCTGGGCACCGGTATCGGCGGCGCCATCCTGGAGGACGGCCGGGTCAAGCGCGGGCGCTTCGGCGTGGCCGGCGAGTTCGGCCACATGCAGGTGGTGCCCGGCGGCCACCGCTGCCCGTGCGGCAACCGCGGCTGCTGGGAGCAGTACAGCTCGGGCAACGCCCTGGTGCGCGAGGCCCGGGAGCTGGCCGCCGCGGAGTCGCCGGTGGCGTACGGGATCATCGACCGGGTCGGCGGCAGCGTCCGCGACATCACCGGGCCGCTGATCACCGAACTGGCCCGCGAGGGCGACGCGATGTGCATCGAGCTGTTCCAGGACATCGGCCAGTGGCTGGGCGTCGGCATCGCCAACCTGGCCGCCGCCCTCGACCCGTCGTGCTTCGTGATCGGCGGCGGCGTCAGCGCGGCCGACGACCTGCTGATCGGCCCGGCCAGGGACGCCTTCCGGCGCACCCTGACCGGCCGCGGCTACCGGCCCGAGGCGCGCATCGCCAAGGCCGAGCTGGGCCCGGAGGCCGGCATGGTCGGGGCCGCCGACCTGGCCCGGCTCGTCGCCCGCCGCTTCCGCCGCGCCAACCGCCGCAGGGTCGAGCGGTACGAGCGCTACGGCCGCGTCTACGGCTACGGACGGCAGGCCGCCGACTCATGACGACGACACCGCAGCGCCCGGGCACCGCGGACGCGGAGCCACCGGACCCCGTGGAGGACGCGGCCCCCGCGGAGCCCGCGGCGGACCGGGCGGATCGGGCCGACCGCGACGTACGCCTGCCCCAGCAGCACACGGCCGGGCAGCACCAGGCCGCGGAGGAGCGCCGCGCCGCCGCGGACCGCGAGGCCGCCGAGGTCCGCGCCGCCGGGGGCCGCCGCACCGCCGGGGCGAGCCGGGCCGCCGAGGGGCTCCACTCCGCCGGGACGCACACCGGGACGCACACCGGGACGCACCCCGAGGACCACCCCGCGGAGCCCGACCCGCGGCCTGTGCGCGACCTGCCGCGCTGGGTCCGCTGGACGGTGCTGCCGCTGCTGGTGCTGGTGCCGCTCGGCTACGTGATCATCTCCGCCGAGCAGAGCCGCGACGGCGGCGTCAGCAAGCAGCAGGAGGCCGCCGCCAGGAACATGACCTGGGAGGAGCCCACCTCGCTGCAACAGCGCATCTACCAGGTGCCGTTCCCCGTCGGCGCCAGCCGCGTCGGCTACCTGGAGACCAACTCCTGGGACACCAGCGCGCTGTACGCGCAGTTCACCACCACCGCGGGCGGCCTGGACACCTTCCTCGCCAGGATCGGCACCAGCCGCGACGCGCTGCGCGACGGCCGCGCCGCGCTGAGCCCCGCCCAGGCCAGGACGGCCGGCTGGGCGCTGTCGGACGCCGGCCCCTGGGTCGGCACCGAACTGCACACGGTCGGCGACAGCCCCGACCACGACATCGTCGTGGACCTCTCGGACGCCGACGCCCCCACCGTCTACGTCGTCTCCACCGTCAACTTCCAGCACGGCTTCGGGGGCGGGTGACCCACCCCCGGGCTTCACTCGATAGCGTGAGGCGCGATGAGCGACACGACCGACCAGACCGCCGCCGTCCTCGGCGCCGACGCGCCGCCCGCGCACGGCGGCGGCTACGACGTGCACGAGGCCGGCTACGACGGGTACGACGACCGTGACGACCTGCAACCCCCGCTGCAGTACCGGTTCGACGGCCCCGAGGACGCGCCGGTGGTGGTGCTGGGCCCGGCGCTCGGCGCCACCTGGCACATGTGGGACCGGCAACTGCCCGACCTGACCGCCCGCTGGCGGGTGCTGCGCTACGAACTGCCCGGCCACGGCGGCGCGCCCGCCGAACCCGCCTCCTCCGTCGACGACCTGGCCAGGCGGCTGCTCGCGGTGCTGGACGACGAGGGCATCGACGCCTTCGGCTACGCCGGCTGCTCGCTGGGCGCCGCGATCGGAGCCCGGCTGGCGCTGCTGCGCCCGGACCGGGTCGCCGCCCTCGCGCTGGTCTCGGCCGCGGCCCGGTTCGCCACCGGCGACACCTGGCGGCAGCGCGGCGTCGTGGTCCGCGCCAACGGCCTGGACCGCACCGCGCAGGCCACCCCCGAGCGCTGGTTCACCGGCGCCTTCCTCGCCACCCAGCCGGCCATCACCGAGTGGGCGGTGAAGATGGTCGCCACCACCGACGCCGCCTGCTACATCGCCGCCTGCGAGGCGCTCGCCGCCTTCGACGTGCGCGACGCGCTGCCCGGCATCACGGTGCCGACGCTGGTCATCGCCGGCGCCGACGACACCGAGACACCGCCGGCCGACGCCCGGCTGCTGGTGGCCGGCATCCCCGACGCGCGGCTCGCGGTGGTCCCGGCGACCGGGCACCTGGCCCCGGTCGAGGAGCCCGGCGCGGTCGGCGACCTGCTGGCCCGGCACTTCGAGAGCGCCTGGGCCGACCACACCCCGCAGCCCACCCCGTTCGCGCCCTCGCCGCCGCCGGTGCCGCCGCGCCCGCCCGCCGGAGCCGGCGCAGGACCCGCCCAGCCCGACCGCTACGCCGACGGCCTGCGCATCCGCCGCGAACTGGTCGGCGACGCCCAGGTGGACGCCGAGGCCGGCCGCGGCGACGGCTTCGGCTCCGGCTTCGACGCCTTCGCCACCCGCTACGCCTGGGGCGAGCTGTGGACCCGCCCGGGCCTGGACCGGCGCACCCGCAGCTTCCTCACCCTCGGCACGCTCACCGCGCTCGGCCGGCTCGGCGACATCGCCGACCACACCCGGGCCGCACTGCGCAACGGCCTGACCCCGGCCGAGATAGAGGAGGCGCTCGTGCACACCGCGGTCTTCGCGGGCCTGCCCGCCGCCCGCGCCGCCCTGGAGGCCGCGCGCCCGGTGATCGAGCAGGAGACCCGGGCCGGCGACTGACCGGCGACTGACACCGCGGCCGCCCGGCCCGCACCGGACCCGCGGGGTGCCGGTGCGCCGGGCGGGCGAGGGCGTAGCAGGATGGATCCATGAGCCTGAAGCTGACGAAGAAGCGGCACTCGTGCGTGGCGCTGGAGAAGGACGGCCGCACCCTGGTGATCGACCCGGGCGCCTTCAGCGAGGAGGACGCCGCGGCCGGCGCCGACGCGATCCTGATCACCCACGAGCACATGGACCACTTCGACGAGGGCCGGGTGCGCGGCGCGCTGGAGGACAACCCGGCCGCCGAGCTGTGGACGCTCGCCTCGGTCGCCGACCGACTCGCCGCCGCGTTCCCGGGCCGGGTGCACACCGTCGGCCACGGGGACGCCTTCACCGCCGCCGGATTCGACGTCGAGGTGCACGGGGAACTGCACGCCGTCATCCACCCAGACATCCCGCGCATCACCAACGTCGGCTACCTGGTGGACGGTTCGCTCTTCCACCCCGGCGACGCGCTCACCGTGCCGGACGCGCCGGTGGACACGCTGATGCTGCCGGTGATGGCGCCGTGGAACAAGATCTCCGAGGTCATCGACTACGTCCGAGCTGTCGCGCCGCGGCGCGCCGTCGACATCCACGACGCGCTGCTCACCGACCTGGCCAGGCCGGTCTACGACCTGCAGATCGGGCAGCTGGGCCGCGCCGAGCACGTCCGGCTGGCGCCCGGCGAGCAGGGCTGAGGAGGCCGGGGGAGCGCCGAGGTCGGGCAGCCGGGGCCGCGGGAGCGGGTCGGGGGCGCGGCCGACCGGGCCGGGGGAGCGCTGTCGTACCCAGCCGCTAGGTTGGTGGGCATGCGCATCGCGACCTGGAACATCAACTCCGTCACCGCCCGGCTGCCGCGGCTGCTCGCCTGGCTGGAGAGCAGCGGCACGGACGTCCTGTGCGTCCAGGAGCTCAAGTGCACCCCCGAGCAGTTCCCCGCCGCCGAGCTGCGTGAGCTGGGCTACGAGGCCGCGGTGCACGCCACCGGCCGGTGGAACGGCGTGGCGGTGCTCTCCCGGGTCGGCCTCGCGGACGTGGTCACCGGCCTGCCCGGCGGCCCGCTCTACGACGGCGTCGAGGAGCCCCGCGCGGTCTCCGCGACCTGCGGCCCGGTCCGCGTCTGGTCGGTCTACGTGCCCAACGGCCGCGAGGTGGACCACCCGCACTTCGCGTACAAGATCGAGTGGTTCGAGGCGCTGCGCGCCGCGGTGGCCGGGGACGCGGCGGGCGAGCGCCCGTTCGCCGTCCTCGGGGACTACAACGTGGCGCCGACCGACGACGACGTCTACGACCCGGCGGCATTCGAGGGCGCCACCCACGTCACCCCCGCCGAGCGCGCCGCGCTGGCCGAGCTGCGCGGCACCGGCCTGAGCGACGTGGTGCCGCGCCCGCTGAAGTACGACCACCCGTTCACGTACTGGGACTACCGCCAGCTGTGCTTCCCCAAGAACCGCGGCATGCGCATCGACCTGGTGTACGGCAACGCGCCGTTCGCCAAGGCGGTCTCGGACGCGTACGTGGACCGCGAGGAGCGCAAGGGCAAGGGCGCCTCCGACCACGCGCCGGTCGTCGTCGACCTCGACGTCTGAGCACGGCCGGGGGCGGCCGGGCGCGGCGTCCGCGGGCGCCGCATCACCGGGGCGGGGGACCGTCAGGGCGTGTCAGCAGGCATTGCCCGGGCAGGACCGCGCCGCCCGTGCATGATGGCGCCCAAGCAACGCACCCACAGCGTGAACCCGGAGGCTCGACGTGGACTCCCTTCAACAGCTGCCGAACATCGGGGCGGTGCTCGCCGAGCGCCTGCGCCGCGCGGGCGTCGACGACGCGGGCGAACTCCGCCGTCTGGGCTCGGGCCGGGCGTTCGAGAAGATCAGCCCGGAACTGCCCGAGGACGCCCGCACCCACACCCTGCTCGCCCTGGAGGGCGCCCTGCGCGGCATGCGCTGGACCGCCATCCCGCAGACCGAGCGGGACACCCTCGTCAACCGCGTCCTCGGCTGACCGCCGGCCCGGCCCGGAACCCGACCCCGTGTCCGCAGACATGTCCGCCTCCCCGGCCGCGCCCGGCGAACCCCTCATAGCCCTCAGCGGCGTCGACAAGCACTTCGGCGACCACCACGTGCTCCGCGCCGTCGACCTCACGGTGGCCCGCGGCGAGAGCGTCGTCCTCATCGGGCCGTCCGGCGCCGGCAAGTCCACGCTGTGCCGGGCCGTGAACGGGCTGACCCCGGTCGACTCCGGGACGATCACCGTCGACGGCGCGACGCTGCCCGCCGACCGCCGCGAGCTGGCCCGGCTGCGCGCCGACATCGGCATGGTCTTCCAGTCCTTCAACCTCTTCTCGCACCTGACCGTCCTGGACAACCTCACCGTCGCGCCGGTCCGGGTGCGCGGCCGCGACCCGCGGGACGCCGAGCGGCGGGCCCGCGAGCTGCTGGAACGCGTGGGCCTTGCCGACCAGGCCGACAAGCACCCCGCGCAGCTGTCCGGCGGCCAGCAGCAGCGCGTCGCCATCGCCCGCGCGCTGGCCATGGACCCCAAGGTGATGCTCTTCGACGAGCCCACCTCCGCGCTCGACCCGGAGATGACCGGCGAGGTGCTCGCGGTGATGCGGCAGCTCGCCGCGGACGGCATGACCATGCTGGTGGTCACCCACGAGATGGGCTTCGCCCGCTCGGCCGCCGACCGGGTGGTCTTCATGGCCGACGGCCGGATCGTCGAGGACCGGCCGCCCGCGGAGTTCTTCGCCGGGCCGCGCACCGCCCGGGCCCGCGACTTCCTGGCCAAGGTGCTGCACCACTGAGACCGCCCGGCCCGGCCGCCGCGTCCCGTTTGCACCGCTCCCGCACGGGCAGCCGCTGACCTGAGGGGCGCCGCGCGCCGGCCCGGCCGCGCGCGCCCGCCCTCGACGGGCCATCCGCCACCAGCAGTCCGCCACCAGCCAGGGCCCCACCAGCCAGGGAAACGGAGAGCAGACCTCATGAACAGCACGGCCACCAAGGACCAGGTCCTCACCGACGCCGAGATCGCCGAGCTGGCGCAGCAACTGCGGGTCGACGCGGTGCGCGCGTCCGCCTCGGCGGGCTCCGGACACCCCACCTCCTCGATGTCCGCCGCCGACCTCACGGCGGTCCTGCTCGCCCGCCACCTGCGCTACGACTTCGACGATCCCGGCCACCCCGGCAACGACCACCTGATCCTGTCCAAGGGGCACGCCTCGCCGCTGCTGTACGCCGCGTACAAGGCGGTCGGCGCGATCGACGAGGACGAGCTGCTCACCGGCTACCGCAAGCTCGGCAGCCGGCTGGAGGGCCACCCCACGCCCCGGCTGCCCTGGGTCGACGTGGCCACCGGCTCGCTCGGCCAGGGCCTGCCGATCGGCGTCGGCGTGGCGCTCGCCGCCCAGCGCCTGGACCACCTGCCGTACCGCACCTGGGTGCTGTGCGGCGACAGCGAGATGGCCGAGGGCTCGGTCTGGGAGGCGTTCGAGCACGCCGGCATGGAGGGCCTGGACAACCTCACCGCGATCATCGACGTCAACCGGCTCGGCCAGCGCGGCCCCACCCGGCACGGCTGGGACCTGGACGCCTACGGCCGCCGCATCCGCGCCTTCGGCTGGCACACCGTGGAGATCGACGGCCACGACATCGCCGCGATCGACGAGGCCATGGCCACCGCCCGCGACAACCGCGGCGCGCCCACCGCGATCATCGCCCGCACCCGCAAGGGCAAGGGCGTCGCCGCCGTCGAGAACCTCGAAGGCCACCACGGCAAGCCGGTGCCGGACGCCGAGTCCGCGATCAGCGAGCTGGGCGGCGTGCGCAACATCCTGGTCAAGGTGCAGGGCCCGCCGGAGGCCGACCCGCCCCGGCTGGACGGCGGCGCCGACCCGCACGCCGCGCTGCCCTCGTACGACCGGGGCTCGGACGTGGCCACCCGCACCGCCTTCGGCGAGGCGATCACCGTCCTGGGCACCCGCCGCGAGGACGTGGTGGTGCTGGACGGCGAGGTCGGCGACTCCACCAAGGCCGGCCTGTTCGCCGACGAGCACCCCGAGCGGTACTTCGAGTGCTACATCGCCGAGCAGGAGATGGTCGCCACCGGCGTCGGCCTCGGCGTGCGCGGCCGCCTGCCGTACGCCTCCACCTTCGCCGCGTTCCTGACCCGCGCGCACGACTTCCTGCGGATGGCCGCGATCAGCCGCAGCGACCTCAAGGTGGTCGGCTCGCACGCCGGCGTCTCGATCGGCCAGGACGGCCCGTCGCAGATGGCGCTGGAGGACCTCGCGATGATGCGCGCGATCCACGGCAGCACGGTGCTCTACCCGTGCGACGCCAACCAGACCGCGCGGCTGACCGCCGCGCTCGCCGACGTCCCCGGCATCGGCTACCTGCGCACCACCCGCGGCGAGACCCCGGTGCTCTACGGCGCGGGCGAGGACTTCCCGGTAGGCGGCTCCAAGGTGCTGCGCTCCCACCCCGACGACCAGGTCACCCTGATCGGCGCCGGCGTCACCCTGCACCAGGCGCTGGCCGCCCACGAGCGGCTCGTCGCCGACGGCATCAGGGCCCGGGTGATCGACCTGTACTCGGTCAAGCCCGTGGACACCCAGACGCTGCGCGAGGCCGCCGCGGCCACCGGGCGGTTCGTGGTCGCCGAGGACCACCACCCCGAGGGCGGCCTGGCGGACGCGGTCCTGGAGTCCTTCGGCAACGGCCACCCGATGCCGCTGCTCACCCGGCTCGCCGTCCACACCATGCCCGGCTCCGCGACGCCCGACGAGCAGCTGCACGCCGCGGGCATCGACGCGGACGCGATCGCGGCGGCCGCGCGCAAGCTCGCCGCCACCCGCTGAGGGGGCGGCCGTGAGCACCGAGGGAGCGCCATGAGCACGCTCGCCGTCGACGCCGGCCGCCGCACGGTCGACGTGGCCCGCGCCGAGAAGGTCCTCTTCCCGGCCGGGCCGGACGCCCCCGCCGTCACCAAGGGGGACCTCGCCGCGTACTACCGCGAGATCGCGCCGTACGCGGTGCCGCACCTCAAGGGCCGGCCGCTGATGCTGGAGATGCACCCCGACGGGATCGGCGGCCGGCCGCTGATGCGCAAGAACGTCCCCGGGCACTTCCCCGACTGGGTGCACCGGGCGGAGCTGCCCAAAGAGGACGGCACGGTCTGCCACGTCCTCGCGGACGACGCGCCCACCCTCGTCTACCTGGCCGGGCAGGGCTGCACCACGCTGCACCGGTTCCTGTCCCGCGCCGACCGCCCGCGCGACCCCGACCTGATGGTCTTCGACCTCGACCCGGCAGGCGACGACTTCGCGCCGGTCCGCACCGCCGCGCTCCAGCTCGGCGAGCTGCTGGACGCGGTACGCCTGCCCTGGGCGCCGATGACCAGCGGGTCGCGCGGGCTGCACCTGGTGGTCCCGCTGGACCGCAGGGCCGACGTGGACGAGGTCCGGGAGCTGGCGCGGGCGATCGCGCAGACGCTGGCCGCGTGGCACCCGGACACGCTCACCACGCAGGCGCGCAAGGCCGAGCGCGGCGACCGGCTCTACCTCGACGTCATGCGCAACGGCTATGCGCAGACCGCCGTCGCGCCCTGGTCGGTGCGGGCGCTGCCCGGAGCGCCCGTGGCCGCGCCGCTGCCCCGGGACGCGCTGCACGACACATCGCTGCACGCTCGCGCCTTCACCGTGCGCAACGCGCTCGCCCATGCCCGCACCGACCCCTGGGCCGGCCTCCTCCCGGCCGCCCACCCCCACGGCCTGCGCCCGGCCCGCTCCCGCCTCGACGCTGTGCGCTCGGCATAGCAGGGTCTCGCGCGACGCCGGGCGCTGCCTCAACCACCGGCCCGCCCCGGCCCGCGTCAGCACGGCGCTGGGCGCCGGCCCACGCTGGGCGCCGGCCCGTTTTTCAGGGGCGCGGGATTGCGTCCCGTGTGCGGGCAGCGCGGCGCGGGCGCGTTCGGTCGACGCTGGACGTGAACTTCAGGGGCGCGGGGAACTGCGCGCTCAGCCTCCCCCAGAGCTTCGCCTGGGAGGCGCCCCCACCGGCCGGGGGTCCGTCTGCGACAGCAACAGCCCCTTTGGGGCGGTGACGACCTGCGGCCGAAGTGTGGTTACTCGCGCAGTTCCCCGCGCCCCTGGGGGTCGACGCCCAGCGCGGAGCTGACGTAGAAGGCTGAGGGGGAAGCGCCGACCGTCAGCGGGACGCGTCAGTCGACGTTGGGGCCCGAGTGCCGCCGCGGCCGGGTGCGTTCCTTCCCACCGTGCACCCCCGCGTCGCGCACCTCGTATGGCATCCGCCGCCGCCCGTCCCGCGGCATCTCGTCCGGCCGCGGCTCCCGCGACTCGTGCGTGCGCGGCCCCTCGTCCTGGTGCCCCGGACCGTGGTCCTCGGGCGCCCCGACGTCGTGCTCCCGGCGCGTGGACCACGCGCCGGCCCGCGGCCGCCTGCCCTGCGGGATCGGCGGCTCCTTGCCCACCCGTCGCATCCCCACCCAGACGGCGGCGATGAGAACGATCACCACGACGATGCCCAGCACCAGCGGCCCGATACTGCCCGCGCCGCCCACCGCGAGGTCCGCGGCCCGCGCTTCGTAGAGAGACATTCCAGCCACCTCCTTGATGGGCGGATGCCCGAGATCCGGCGGGGAACACGACCCGACGACCGGGAAAGCCCACGTCCTCCCATCTCCTCACGCACCGTGACCCCCGGCCACCGGCAGTACGCCGTCCGGGCGACGCAAGGGGCGGGGCGGGCACACGGCGACGAAAGGCACGGCGATGACCAGCACACGCACCGCGGGCACGAGCAGCAGCGCGCACGCGGGCGCAGGCAAGAGCAGCGGCGAGGGCGCAGGCACGAGCAGCGGCGAAGGCGGCGGCAGCCCGGACCGCCGCCAGGGCGACGGCTCGGACGACAGCGGCACCCGCGGCGCCGTCGTCGCCGCGCTCGCCGCCAACCTGCTGATCGCCGCGGCCAAGACCGCCGCCGGCCTGTTCGCCGGCTCGCCCGCGATGCTCTCCGAGGCCGCGCACTCGGTCGCCGACAGCCTCAACGAGGTCTTCCTGCTCACCTCGCTGCGCCGCAGCCGCCGCCCCGCGGACAGCGACCACCCCTTCGGCTACGGCCAGGAGCGGTTCTTCTGGTCGCTGCTCGCGGCGGTCGGGATCTTCGTGCTCGGCGGCTGCTTCTCGCTCTACCAGGGCGTGCGGGCGCTGGGCGGCGGCGAGCACGAGACCACCGCCGGCTACATCGCGGGCCTCGCGGTGCTGGGCGTCGCGCTGCTCGCGGAGGGCGGCTCGCTGCTCAAGGCGGTGGTGCAGACCCGCCGCCGCGGGGCCGCCGAGACCGATCCGGCGCTGCGCACGGTCCTCGCGGAGGACGGCACCGCGGTGATCGGCGTGCTGCTCGCCGCGACCGGCATGATCGTCCACATGACCACCGGCGACGCGGCCGGGGAGGCCGCGGCGTCGATGGCCATCGGTGTGCTGCTGATGGCGGTGGCCTTCGGCCTCGGCCGCACCGCGCACCGGCGGCTGATCGGCGCTGCGGCCGACCCCCGGCTGCGCGACCGGATCGGCGACCTGCTCGCGCAGCAGCCGGAGGTCGACACGGTCGAGGAGCTGCTCACCATGCGGCTCGGCCTCGACTCCACGCTGGTCGCCGCGCGGATCGACCTGGTGCCCGGCCTGGACAGCGAACGCGTCGAGGAGGTCAGCCTGCGCATCCGTCACGCGATCCGCGACCGCTGGCCCGCCGCGGACCGCGTCTTCCTCGACATCACAGACGCCCGCACCGAACGCGCCGCCCGCGCGGACCTCCCACCCCAGGCCCCCGAGGCGAACAGCACCCCCTGACCGCCGCCCGCGCGGCAGGCGGTGCCCCGTAAGGGGCGCGGGGGGGGCTGCTCCCCCAGAACTCCGTCCGGGAGGTACCCCCCGGGGCAGGCACGACGGCCGGTCGGGCGGGGACGGCGCGGCCGGGGCGGACGGGACCGGCTCTGCTCCGCGCCACGCCGGGGTGGATGCGACGTTACCGGCGAGTGAACTCGCGTCGCCGCGAGCATTGACACCCCCGCGCCGCGCGCCTGAGCCTTGGTCCGCGTCAGCGCCGACGGCCGTGTCGGCGCGCACCGGGCAGGACAGGGGAGGGCCGCATGGCCGCAGGCAGGGGCGAGACGGGCAGAGGCGCCGACAGCACAACCGGCAGCAGCACAGGCACGGGCACAGGTACGGGCACAACCACAGGCACAGGCACAGGCACAGCCACGGGCACACCCGCAAGCACAGGCGCAGCCGGGCCCGCCCACACCGCCCCCGGCGTCCGAGCC
>JAJSZB010000160.1:0-14336 GCA_050613715.1 Streptomyces sp. IBSBF 3018 | reverse complement strand
GTCCGGCCGGGGGCCGGGGACAGGGATGGGGAGTCCAGTCATATGAACCAGATCCCACTGGTCGATCTGAAGGCGGCGCACGCCGAGGTCGCGGACGAGGTCAGGGCCGGCTTCGAGCGGGTGATGGCCGCCACCGCGTTCGTCGGCGGCGAGGAGGTCGGCGCGTTCGAGCGGGAGTACGCCGCGTTCGGCAGGGTCGCGCACTGCGTGGGCGTCGCCAACGGCACGGACGCCCTCGAACTGGCGCTGCGCGCCAGCGGGGTCGGGGCCGGTGACGAGGTGGTGCTGCCGGCGAACACGTTCATCGCGACCGCGGGCGCGGTGGCACGGATCGGTGCGCGGCCGGTGCTGGTGGACTGCGCGCCTGACTCGTACCTGATGGACGTGACGGCGGCGCTGGACGCGGTGGGTGCGCGTACCCGCGCGGTCGTCCCGGTGCACCTGTACGGGCAGTGCGCGGACGTGGCCGCGCTGGCGGCCGGGCTGCCGGAGCGGGTGCGGATCGTGGAGGACGCGGCGCAGAGCCAGGGCGCGAGCCGCGCCGGGCGCACGCCGGGCTCCGGCCACATCGCGGCGACCAGCTTCTACCCGGGCAAGAACCTGGGCGCGTACGGCGACGCGGGGGCGGTGCTCACCGACGACGCCGAGCGGGCCCAGACGGTCAGGGCGATCGCCAACCACGGCGGCACCGCCAAGTACCGGCACGACGTGGCCGGGTTCAACAGCCGCCTTGACGGGCTGCAGGCGGTGGTGCTGCGGGCCAAGCTGGCCCGGCTGGCCGACGGCAACCGGGCCAGGCGGTCGGCGGCGGCCCGCTACGACGCGCTGCTGGACGAACTGGCGGCGGCGGGCCGGGTGGTGCGGCCGGTGACCGTGCCGGGCAACGCCCATGTGTGGCACCTGTACGTGGTGCAGGTGCTCGGGGCCGACCGCGACGACGTGGTCGGCAAACTCAACGCCGAGGGGATCGGGGCGGGCGTGCACTACCCGGCGCCGGTCCATCTGACCCCGGCCTTCGCCGGCCTCGGCCACGGCCGGGGCGCCTTCCCGCATGCAGAACTCGCGGCGGGGCGGATGCTGTCGCTCCCGCTCTTCCCGCAGATCACCGAAGAACAGCAGCGGCGAGTGGTGCAGACGCTCGCCGCCGCCCTGCGCTGACCGGTCCGCCGGGGGCCGCCGCGACAGTGCGGCCGACTCCCGGCAGGGCGGCCCCCACGCGCGCCCCGCCCCCTCGAACTGCCCGGCACACGCCGGGTCGCACCGCCTGAGAGGTACCCGATGTACGCAAAGACCAGACTCCTGAGAGGGATTCTGTGTGCCGTGGTGGCGGCGCTGCTGGCGGCCGTGCTGCCGCTGGCCGTCTCCTCCGGCGCCTCCGCCGCCGACCCGTGCGGGAGCGGCTCCAACCCGATCGTGTGCGAGAACTCCAAGGCGGGCACGCCGATGGAGGACTGGTTCTCGCCCAACGCCTACGGCAACGTGCAGGGGTTCACCGACAAGGTGAGCTACCAGGCGGGCGACACCCTGAAGTTCAAGGTGCAGTCGCCGATCCCGTACCACGTGGAGGTCTACCGGCTGGGCTACTACGGCGGCGACGGCGCGCGGGAGATCTCGACGGCGGCGCAGACCGCGGTGACGTACCCGGCGAACTTCACCCGTGACGGCACGCCGGGCAGCCCGCCGGACAACACGGTGGTCGACGGCGACGCCGACGGCAAGCCGCTGCAGTGCAACACCAACAGCACCGGTCTGATGGACTGCGGCAACTGGCCGGTGACCGGCACCTGGACGATCCCCTCCGACGCGGTGTCGGGCCTGTACATCGCCAACTTCGACCAGACCGACGGCAACGGCGTGATGCCGTACCCGTTCGTGGTGCGCAACGACGCCAGCACCTCCGACATCGTGGTGCAGACCGACGACGAGACGTGGCAGGCGTACAACAAGTGGGGCGGCCGCAACCTGTACGACGGTGACGGGCCGGCGCCCGACGGCCGCGCGTACCAGGTCAGCTACAACCGGCCGCTGAGCATCGGCGGCGACAACGGCGTGTACGGCTCGGAGTACGAGATGCTGTACTGGCTGGAGCGCAACGGCTACGACGTCAGCTACATCTCGGGCGTCGACATGTCGGAGCACGGGGCGACGCTGCTGCCGCGGCACAAGATGTTCATGTCCTCGGGGCACGACGAGTACTGGACCCAGGACCAGTTCACCAACGCCCTCAACGCCCGCCACCAGGGCGTCGCACAGACCTACTTCAGCGGCAACGAGGTCTCCTGGAAGACCCGGCTGGCCCCCAGCATCGACGGCACGTCGACCCCGGACCGGACGCTGGTGACCTACAAGGAGACCAAGCTGGAGTTCGCGACGCCCGACGGCATCCCGGACCCGGACCCGAACGTGTGGACCGGCGCCTTCCTCGACCCGGGCAGCGCCGCCAAGGGCGAGCCGTTCCAGCCGCAGAACATCCTCACCGGCTCGCTGTTCACCGTGAACGGCTACCGCAGCGACGCGATCACGGTGCCCGGTTCGTACGCGCGCATGCGGCTGTGGCGCAACACCACGGTGGCCGGTCTGCAGCCCAACCAGACGGCGACGTTCCCGGTCGGCACCCTGGGCTACGAGTGGGACAGCGACCTCAACACGCCGCAGCGGCCGGCCGGGGCGATCGACCTGTCCTCGACGACGGTCGACATCACCGACGGCAAGTACCGCCTGGACTACGGCAACACGTACGGCAACGGCACCGCCACGCACAACCTGGTGGAGTTCCGCGACCAGACGTCAGGGGCGCTGGTGTTCGGCGCCGGGACCGTGCAGTGGTCGTGGGGCCTGTCGAACGTGCCGACCAGCGATCCCGCCGACCAGGTCGTCACCGCCGACAAGCGGATGCAGCAGGCGACGGTGAACCTCTTCGCCGACATGGGCATCCAGCCCAGAACGCTGCAGAGCGACCTGGTGGCGGCGACCGCGTCGACGGACGCCGCGGGACCCGCGGTGTCGATCACCAGCCCGACGCTCGGCACCACAGTCCCCGCGCTGCGCCCGGTCACGGTGACCGGCACGGCGAGCGACGCGGCCGGTGTGGTGGCCCGGGTGGAGGTCTCCACCGACGGCGGCGCCACCTGGAACCCGGCGACCGGCACCACCGCGTGGACGTACACGTGGACGCCGTCGCAGACCGGCACCGCGCAGGTGAAGGTGCGGGCGGTGGACGACAGCGTCAACATGGGCGCGGTGGTGACCCTGCCGCTGACGGTGGGCCCGCAGCAGTGCCCGTGCACGGTGTGGGCGAGCACCGCGGTCCCGGCCAACGTGGACAGCGGCGACGGCGGTTCGGTGGAGCTGGGCGTCAAGATCCGCACCACCGCGCCGGGTTCGATCACCGGCATCCGCTTCTACAAGTCGCCCAACAACCTGGGCACGCACACCGGCAGCCTGTGGACCGCAGGCGGCCAGCGGCTGGCGACCGGCACCTTCACCGGCGAGACCGCGTCCGGCTGGCAGCAGATGAACTTCGCCACCCCGGTGCCGGTCAAGGCCAACACCACGTACATCGCCTCCTACTACGCGCCGAAGGGCGGATACTCCTACGACGGCGGCTACTTCACGGCCAAGGACGCGGGTCTCGCGCCGCTGACCGCGCTGAAGTCCGGCACCGACGGGGGCAACGGGCTCTACCACTACGGCTCCGGCGGCGGCTTCCCCGACCAGGCGACGGGCGGCACCAACTACTGGGTGGACGCGGTGCTCGACACCGCGACGGCCAGCACGACGCCGCCCGCGGTGACCACCAAGTCGCCGACGTCGGCCGCGGTGAACGTGCCGATCACCGCCCCGGTCACCGCGACGTTCGACGAGGCCGTGGACCAGAGCACGCTGACCATGACGGTGAAGAACGCGGCCGGCGCGAGCGTGCCGGGCACGGTGACCATGCCGGCCTCCAACAGCGTGACCTTCACCCCGTCCACCGACCTCGGGCTGAACACGACGTACACCGTCTCGGTGCAGGTGGACGACCTGTGGGGCAACCACATGCAGGACCCGGTCGGCTGGACGTTCACCACCAGCGCCAGCCCGCCGTCGGTGAGCTGCCCGTGCACGCTGTGGCCGACGAGCACGGTCCCGGCCACCACCGACATGGCCAACGACACCAACCCGGTGGAGCTGGGCACCCGGTTCACCTCGTCGCTGGACGGCTACATCACCGGCGTCACCTTCTACAAGGGCGCCGGCAACACCGGGACGCACACCGGCAGCCTGTGGTCGGCCGACGGCGAACGACTGGCCACCGGGACCTTCCAGAGCGAGACGCAGACCGGGTGGCAGCTGCTGACGTTCGCCCAGCCGGTGGCGGTCACCGCCGGCAGCGCGTACGTGGTCTCCTACCACGCGCCCAACGGGCACTACGCGGTGGACGGCGGGTACTTCGCCGCCGCGCACCAGTCGTACCCGCTGAGCGCGACGGCCGACACCGCGTCGACGCCCAACGGCCTGTACCGCTACGGCACCGGCTCGGACGTGCCCAACGCCACCTACGGGTCGGCGAACTACTGGGTGGCGCCGATCTTCAGCACCACTCCCCCGCCGCAGCCGCTGGACGGCACGACCACGGAGACCACGCGATGAACGCCGCCGGGAGGGTCCCGGTGCGCACGCCCCAGGAGAGTTGGCAGTCCGGTCGATGAGCAGTGTCAGCGTCGTGATCCCCTGCTACAAGTACGGCCACTTCCTGGCCGACTGCGTGAGCAGCGTCCTGGAGGAGCAGCAGGGCCTGGACGTCCGGGTGCTGATCATCGACGACGCGTCGCCCGACGACTCGGCGGCGGTCGCCCGCAAGCTGGCGGCCGCCGACCCGAGGATCGAGGTGCGCGTCCACGAGCGGAACAAGGGGCACATCGCCACGTACAACGAGGGCCTGCTGGAGTGGGCGGACGGCGACTACGTGGCGCTGCTGTCCGCCGACGACCGGCTGGTGCCGGGGGCGCTGGTGCGGGCCGCGGCCCTGCTGGACGCCCACCCCGAGGCGGGCTTCGCCTACGGCAGGCCGCTGCGCTTCACCCACGGCGGCCCGCTGCCCGCGGCGCGCACCGGGGACTTCGGCCAGGTGGTGTACCCCGGGCAGTGGTGGCTGGAGCGCCGGTTCCGCGAGGGCACCGGGTGCATCACCTCGCCGGAGGTGGTGGTGCGCACCTCGCTGCAGCGCCAGGTGGGCGGCTACGACCCGAAGCTGCCGCACGCCGGGGACATCGAGATGTGGATGCGGCTGGCCGCGCACGCCGACGTGGGGTACGTCAGCGGCGCGGACCAGGCGTACTACCGGGTGCACGGGAACAACATGTCCACCGTGGACTTCGGGGGGCAGCTGGACGACCTGCGGCAGCGCAAGACCGCCTACGACGCGGTGCTGGACAAGTGCGGGGACCGGCTGGCGGACCCGCAGCGGCTGGCGCTGACCGTGCACACCCGGCTGGCCCGGTTCGCGCTGCGCCGGGCGTACCGGGCGTACGACCGGGGCCGCACCGGCGTGGTGCCGGTGGAGGAGCTGGTGGAGTTCGCCCGCGAGTGCCTGCCGGGCTTCGAGGCGCTGCCGGAGTTCCGGGCGCTGCGGCTGCGGCGCAGGATCGGCGCGCGGACGATGCCGTACCTCCAGCCGCTGGTGCTGTCGGCGGTGGCCGAGCGCGGCCGGGAGTGGCTGTGGTGGCGGTCGTGGAAGCGGCGGGGGCTGTAGTGCGGGGCGTGTGCGCGTCAGGCGGCGGCCGGGGGTGCGCCCGCGCCGAGGGCGGCCGGTCCGGCCGGTCCGGCGGGGCGGGGGCCGCGGCGCAGGCGGCGGTCGGTCCACAGGGCCAGCAGCACGCCGCCGGTCAGGCCGGTGAGGGCGACGCCGCCCAGGGCCCGGGTGCGGGTGCCGGTCTCCAGGACGGCGCTCGGCGGCACCAGCAGGTCCAGGCTCATCCGGGAGCCGGCCGGGACGTGCTGCGCGTCC
Source organism: Streptomyces sp. IBSBF 3018 (assembly GCA_050613715.1). Classification (GTDB taxonomy): domain Bacteria; phylum Actinomycetota; class Actinomycetes; order Streptomycetales; family Streptomycetaceae; genus Actinacidiphila. The sequence goes on along the minus strand of JAJSZB010000160.1, from coordinate 8,347 downwards.
TGGAGGGCGTCCAGGTGGCGGCGGTAGACGGTGGTGATGGCGCGCACCGCGGAGTCGGCGGCGGCGCCGTCGCCCGCGCGCACCTGGATCTGCACCGAGGGGATCAGGTACTGGGGGGTGACGCTGGTGCCGCTGTTGCGCGGCAGCAGGGCGTAGCCGCCGTGCACGCCGGCGCCGGCCAGTTCGCGGGCCCCCGAGGGCGCCCGCAGCTGCTGGACCACCGCGTAGGAGACGGCGGCGAGCGGCGGCTGGAGGTTGGCGAGCTGGTTGGGCTGGTTGCCGGTGACCGGGGGCTTGACCACGACCACCGCGGAGCTGAGCCAGGTCTGGGCGGGCCGCAGCACCGCGTAGCCGCCGCACGCGGTGAGCACCAGCGCCACGGCCAGGACGTACCAGCGGCGCAGCAGGGCGAGGACCACCTCACCAGGGGACACCGGGCCTCCTCCGGTCGGCTGGGACGATACTGTCAGGCGGCCGGTGCGACTGCCACCGGTTCGGGCCACTCGCCCGGGAATGGGCGGCGGCGCCCGAACGCGGTGGTTTGCCGCCCTCGCGGCCGGGGGGTGCGGGCATGACGCTGGGCGAGCTGCTCGCGGTGCTGGCCCGCCGCTGGTACCTGATGCTGCCGCTGACCCTGGCCGGGCTGCTGGCGGGCGGCTGGCTCTACACGACGGTGCCGGTGCAGTACACCTCGCAGAGTTCGATCTCGCTGCTGGACTCCACCGCGGTGGCACGGCTCGCGCCGACGTACGGCAACCCGCTGTCGAACGCGGGCGGTTCGCTGGTGGTGACCGCGGACGTGCTGATCAAGACGCTGCAGTCCTCGGACGCCGCGAGCGACCTGCGCAAGCGGGGCGTCGGCGACCCGTACACGGTGGGCTTCGCGGCGGGCGCCTCGGGGCCGCTGGTGTCGTTCGCGGTCACCGGCACCGACCGGGCGCACGTGCTCGCCGAGACGCGCCGGCTGACCGACTTCGCCCAGGAGCAGCTGCAGGCACTGCAGGCGGCCTCGCAGGTGGCGCCGCAGTACTACGTCAAGGCCGCGCCGATCGTGCTGCCGCAGACGCCGGTGTCGCAGCAGAAGAGCCGCTACCAGTACGTGGCGGCCGTGGTGATCGCCTGCACCACCGCGGGCTTCCTGCTGAGCTTCGTGGTGGAGAGCTGGTCGCGGGCCAGGCGCAGGCGGCGCGGGCTGCCCGCGCGGGCGGACCGGGCGCGGCCGGCGGTGCGCTGGACCCGGCAGCGGGCGCTGCTGCGCCGGCCGCTGGACGCGGCGACGATCCTCACCGGGTATCTGCTGCTGGCCTTCTTCGTGCCGTCGAACATGGCGCTGCCCGCGCTGGGCGGCGCCGGCACCCCGGCCAACGTCTTCGCGCTGCTCGGCCTGTTCTGGTACGTGGCGTCGTGGCTGACCGGGCGGATCGCGCCGGCCGCGGGGACCCGCGGGCCGCGCCTGGCGATGTGCGTGCTGGCCGGCGCGGTGCTGATGTCGTACGTGGCGGACGCGACCCGGGCCGGCTCGCACGAGGAGGTGCTCGGCGCGGACCGCGGGCTGATCCTGCTGCTGGTGTGGGTCGCGCTGGTGGTGCTCGCCTCGGCCGGGATCTCCGACCGGGACCGGCTGGACACGCTGCTGCGCCGGGTGGTGGTGATGGCGACGGTGGTGGCCGCGATCGGCTACTACGACTTCTTCGCCCGCACCAACATCGCGGACTCCATCAGCATCCCCGGCCTGCACACCAGCGTCGCGGGCATCGAGGCGATGGACCGCGGCGACTTCGTGCGGCCGCGGTCGACGACGGCGCACCCGCTGGAGTTCGGCGGCATGCTCGCCATCCTGCTGCCGTTCGCGATCCAGCAGGCCTTCGACCCGGTGCGGCGCGAGGCGGCGTGGATCCGCCGCTGGGGCCCGGTCGCGGTGATGGGCGGCGCGCTGCCGCTGACCGTGTCGCGGACCTCGATCATCGGCATCGCGCTGGTGGCCCTGGTGATGGTGCCCAGGTGGAAACCGCAGCGGCGGTGGGCGGCGCTGGGGCTGATGGGTGCGTCGGTCGCGGTGTTCAAGGTGCTGGTGCCGGGGCTGATCGGGACCATCACCACGCTGTTCTCGACGTTCCTGTCGAACTCCGACAGCAGCACCCAGGCACGCACCGTGAAGTACTCGGCGATCGTGCCGTACCTGCGGGAACGGCCGCTGTTCGGGCGGGGGTTCGGCACGTTCAGCCCGGACCTGTACTTCTTCACCGACAACCAGTACATGCTGACCGCCGCCGAGATGGGGGCGCTCGGGCTGGTCGCGCTGGCGGTGCTGTTCTTCACCGGCATCCACCACGGCGGCGCGATCCGCCGGCTGGCCCGCACCGAGTCCGACCGGGAGCTCGGGCAGGCGTTCTTCGCGTCGTCGGTGGTGGCGCTGGTGATCAGCGCGACCTTCGACGCGCTGAGCTTCCCGATGTACGCGGGCATGTTCTTCCTGGTGCTGGGCGCGGGCGGCAGCTGCCTGGGCTTCCTGCACCGCCCGCAGCCGTCCCCGCCGGGGGGCGCGGACGGCTCCGCGCCCCGCTCCCCCGCCGCCGCGGCGCCCGCGGCGCGCACCGACCTCGTGGAGTCCCGATGACCGAGCCCAGCGGGGAGCGCCCTGTGGCGGTGCTCGTCGTCACCTGGAACAGCGCGGCGGTGCTGCCGGACTTCCTCGCCGCGCTGCCGCGGGGCATGGACGGCACGCCGTGGCGGCTGGTGGTCGCCGACAACGACTCCGCGGACGACACGGTGGCCGTGGTGCGCGCGCTCGCGCCGGACGCCACGGTGGTGCAGACCGGTCGCAACGCCGGCTACGCGGCCGGGGTGAACGCGGCGCTGGACGCGACCGCCGCATGGCCGGGCGGGGTCCGCGCGGCGATGGTGTGCAACCCGGACGTGCGGATGCGGCCGGGCTGCGCGAAGGTGCTGCTGGACGCGCTGGACGCGCCGCTGCCGGACGGCTCACGGGTCGGCATCAGCGTTCCGGTGCTCTACGAGGAGGGCGGGGAGGCGCCCGTACGGTCGCTGCGCCGCCGGCCGACGGTGCTGCGGGCGTTCGCCGAGGCGCTGATCGGCAACGTGCGGGCGGGGCGCTGGGCGGCGCTGGGCGAGACGGTGACCGACCCGGCGGCCTACGCCGCGGCGACCCGCGCGGACTGGGCGACGGGCGCGCTGATGATGATCTCCGAGCGGACGCTTGCGGCGTGCGGCCGGTGGGACGAGTCGTACTTCCTGTACTCCGAGGAGACCGAGTACTGCCTGCGGGCCGGCGACGCGGGTCTCGCGACCCGTCTGGAGCCGGCCGCGACCGCCGTGCACCTGGGCGGCGACTCGCGCGTGTCGCCGTATCTGTGGACGCTGCTGGTGCTCAACCGGGTGCGGCTGCACCGGCGCAGGAACGGGCCGCTGCCCGCGGCCTTCTTCTGGGTCGCGGTGCTGCTGCGCGAGTCGTCGCGGGCGGCGCTGGGCAAGCCGCAGAGCCGGGCGGCGGCGCGGGCGCTGCTCAGCCCGGCCCGGCTGCGGGAGCGGCCGGGGCCGGCGGCCTGAGCGGCCGGGACCGGCGGCCCGGGAGCCCGAGGGCCGCCGGGCCCGCGGGCCGGCCGGAGGTGAGGCGGCGGCCAGACGGTGGTCAGGCGGCCTGTTTCGGGCGGCAGACCAGCGCGACGAAGTCGTGGCCGATCTCCGGCAGCGCCTCGTCCTCGACGGCGAAGCAGCGCTCCAGCAGCGCGAGCGTCTCCGGTTCCTGGTCGCGCAGGTTGTGGGCGATGCCGGAGAAGGCGATGTGCAGCGCGGTGCCGCCGTAGGGGCGTTCCTCGACGACGTCGAAGAGCCGGCGCAGGCCCGGCAGCAGGGCGGCCGCGTCGACCGCCTCGGAGGGGTCGTCCAGCACCATCGCCATCCGGCTGGGCCGCACCACGCGGCGCTTGATCCGCCCGTCGGGCAGCCTGCGCCGCTCCTCGGGCAGCAGGTCGAGCACCGCGTTCGCCGCCTCAAGCTGGCGGTCGGTCCACTGGAAGCGGGTGGGGCCGACGAACTCGTCCACCACGAACAGGCCGTCGGGCTCCAGCAGCGCGGCCAGCCGCGGCAGGGTGGCGTCCAGCCGGTCGAAGTGGTGCAGTGACTGGAGTCCGAGCAGGACGTCGAAGCGCTCGCCGCCCGAGGCCATCCGCTCGACGTCGGCGACCTCGAAGCGCAGCACGTCCGCGAGGCCCTCCTCGGCGGCGGTGCGGGTGGCGAACTCGATCCGGGCCGGCGCCACGTCGACGCCCTTCAGCAGCGAGAAGGCGCCGGTGCGCGCCCACAGCAGTTCGTTGCCGCCGGTGCCGCAGCCGAGCGACAGGCCGCGCAGGCCGCCCTGCGGCGGGAAGTGCGCGCGGGCGGCGTACCGCGGGAACGAGAGGTCGGGGTCGCCGGTCATCAGGCGGTTCCAGCGGCGTATCACCGACGGGATCGCCCACCACTGGGTCAGCGAGGGCTCCACCTCCGTCCAGTGCTCGACCACCCGGGCTCCGCCGCGGACCCGCAGCTTGGCCACCACCGGGTTCAGCTCCAGCCGCCGCACCTTGCGCAGCAGCCGGTCGGCGTCGTGCCGGTTGACCAGGTTGTTGAACACGCGAGACCCCCCTCGCCCCCGGGCCGGTGCTCCGGCCGCGTCAGGCATCGTAGTGTCCAGCCGGGCGCCGGTTGTCCCAACTGGTGTAGAAACTCTCCGGATTGATCAGGTAGCGCACGGTCGGCTCCGGAACGTGACGGACCCGGTGGCGGCGGGCGTAGCGGCGGATCAGCTCCCAGTCCTCGCGCGGCAGCACCTCGGGGGTGCGGCGCAGCCGGGAGAAGTGCAGCGCCCGGGTGCGTCGGGCGACGAAGGCGTTGGTGTCCAGGAACGAGGTGTGGGCGGCGCGCCGCCGGTCGAACGGGACGGAGAGCACGTCGTGTTCGCCGCCGTCGGGCCGCAGCCGGCGCAGCGCGGTGTAGACGGCGTCGGGGCCGCCGGGCGCGCGCAGCGCGGCCAGCGCGGTCTCCAGATGCGTGGGCTCCCAGAGGTTGTCGTCGTCGAGGAAGGCGACGTAGGCCGAGCGGGTGAGCCGGATGCCGACGTTGCGCACCACTCCGGCGACCGCGGTGTTGCGACTCAGCGACACCGCGAACAGCCGCGGGTCGGCGGGCAGTTCCGGCAGCCCGGCGCCGTCGTCGACGACGATCACCACGTGGTCGGCGACGGTCTGGGCGAGCGCGGAGTCCACCGCGCGCAGCAGTTGCGCGGGCCTGCGGTGGGTGGCGACGACGGTGGCGACCAGGGCGTGCGGCGGCCGGACCCCGCCGGCGGCCAGCCGGCGCACCTCGGCGTCCTCGACGCGGCGCAGCCGCCAGGCGGACGGCGCGAGCACGACCTTGTTGCGGGCCTCGAAGAGCACCAGCCAGCCGAAGAGCCGCTTGAGCAGCTCCCACGGGGCGCGGGCGGCGGAGCGCGGCACGCGTGGCCTCCTCGGCGTCTCGGTCACGGTCTCGGTCACGATCTCCGTCCCGGTCTCTGTCACGATCTCCGTCCCGGGGCCTGTCACGGTTTCTGCGGGACGACGGGCGTGCCGTCGGACATCCGGTTGTCGCTCCACCTGTTCCCCTCGCCGTCGAAGTTCCAGGCGGTGACGGGCCCGTACGCGCCGCAGTGGGGGTGGTACTGCGAGGAGAAGACGTTGCCGGTGACGACGATGTGGTGGGAGCCGGGGCCGCCGCCGTAGAGCGCGTAGGCGCCGCCGGCCAGCCAGTTGCCGTCCACGGTGGTGTGGGTGACCGGGGCGGAGTCGGCGAACAGGCCGACGCTCGCGGAGGCGCCCTTGTCCAGCGGCACCGGGTTGAGCAGCGTGTTGTGCCGGATGGACAGCTCGCCGGTGCCGCCGCCGTTGCTGATCACCGCGTCGGCGTGCTGGTACTCGCCGCCCTGGTTGACGAACGGGACGATGCCGTGGACGTAGTTGTCGTGGATGCTGCCCTGGCCCATGGACAGCGCGTTGCCGAACACCGACACGTCGTTCCAGCCGACCTCGACGGAGCTGGTGCTCATGTTGGCCACCGCGTAGTCGACGCCTCCGTTGTCCGGGCCCTTGCCGGGCCGGGCGGTGATCTCGCTGTGCAGCACCCGCAGGCCGTGGTGGCCGGGGCGCAGGTTGACGCCCCACCAGTTGGCGGAGTCGATGCGGCTGTCGATGACGGTCACGTCGTCGGCGTAGACGTCGAGCGAGCCGGTCAGGTCCCAGCCTCGGATGACCTCCTTGTCCGTCCTGATGGTCAGGTCTCCGGACCTGACGGTCTTCAGCGGCAGCCGCGGCCCGGTGGTGGAGGCGTCGGGGAAGCCGCACGCGCCCGGCGTCTCGCAGGGGCCCGTCGGCGTCCCGGCCGCCGTCGTCCTGGGCGCGGAGAGGGTGTCGGGCGGGGCGGCCGTCGTCGGCTTCGGCAGGGAGGTGCCGGGCGCCCTGGCGTCGTCGGCCTGCGGCGGCGCGGTGGAGGCGGTGGCGGCCGGCGGCCCCGAGGAAGTCACCGTGTCGAGCTGGCCGGGCTTGCACACCAGGGCCTGGACCGGGCAGTCGGCCGCGGTACGGGTCTCCCCCGAGCGTTCGGCCAGCACCACCGAGAGCACGACGGCCACCACGGCCGCCGCGCAGACGGACACGATCAGGCGCCTTCTGGCGCGGAGTCTGTCACGGAACGTGTCGCGGAGCATGCGGAATCACCTCGGTGAGGGTTGCGGGGGCGCGGCGCCGCGCAGGAAGCGGCGGCTCGGCAGCACGCACAGCGCGTACACCGCGAAGGCGGCGGCCGCGGTGACGAGCAGGGCCGGCACGCCGTCGCCGAGCCGGTGGTTGAGCAGGTAGGTCGTGGCGGCCATGGCGGCGCCGCCCAGCGCCGGCCAGGCGCACGCGCGGGCGATCCAGCGCAGCCCTATGCCGCCGCTGCGCAGGGCCGCGGCGAAGACCGGGACGACGAGGCCGGCCGCGACCAGGACGTGGCCCTGGGCGACGCCGACGATGCCGCCCAGCCGCGCGCCGGCGACGAGCACGGCGGCGAGCGCGCCCAGCCACAGCGCCTGGACGACGACCAGCAGCCGGCGCCGTCCGATGGCCACCAGGCAGTCGTAGGCGAGTTCGCAGCCGATGCGCACCAAGCCGAGGGCCATCAGCCAGGGCAGCGCGTGGGAGGCGGGCGACCACTGGTCGCCGTAGACGAGCCGGACCAGGGGCCCGGCCAGCACGCCCATCAGGACGCACAGCGGTACGGCGCCGGTGACCAGGACGCCCAGTGCCCGGCTGAATCCCCTGGCGAGGGCGGCGGGGGTGTCGGCGAGCCGGGAGAAGCCGGCGAAGGAGACCCGGCGGGCGGCTTCGGAGATGATCCGCACCGGCCAGCCGGAGACGTTGAACGCGAGGACGTAGAAGCCGAGTTGGACCTTGCCCAGGGTCGATCCGACGACCATGGTGTCGATGTTGACCACGCCGAGGGCGAGCAGGCTCGCGCCGGCCAGCGGCAGCCCGAACCGCAGCAGGGCGCGGGCCTGGCGCGGGTCCCAGCCGAAGCGCAGGGTGCCGGGGGCCGCGACGGCCGCGCCGAGGAGCCCCGCGGCGTTGCCGACGACCGCGCCGACGGCGAAGCTCATCGCGCCCCAGCCGGCGAAGGCGAGCACGAGCGTGATCCCGGTGCTCAGCACGAAGTTGACGGCGTCCAGCACCAGTCGGCGCACCTGGCGGAACTCCCGGGTGAGCACGCCGTTGGGGACCTGCGCGACGCCGTCGATGAGCACCGACACGCACATCACCCGCAGCACGCCGGTCGCGTCGGGCGAGCCGAGCGCCGCGGCGACGGCGGGCGCGGAGGCGAACAGCGCGACGTAGAGGACCGCGCTGGACAGGGCGCCGAGGGTGAGGACGGTGGGCGCGAAGCGGCGGGGGTCGCCGTTCCAGCGGACGATGGCGAGGCCGACGCCGAGTTCGTTGGCCGACAGCAGGACCAGCAGCACGGTCTGGGCGATGCCGTAGACGCCCCAGGCCGCCGGGTCGAGGACGAAGCGGGCGAGGACGATGCCGGTGGCGAAGTTGCCGAGCCGGATCGCGACGGTGTTGAGCAGGCTCCAGCGGGCGGCGGAGCGGACGGTGCGGCTGAAGGCGGCGGGGGTGTCGGCGGGATCGGCGGCGGAGCCGGGGCGCGTGTCGGCGCCGGTGCTCGTGCCGATGCCGCTGCCCGTGCCGGGGCTCGTGTCGATGCCGGGGCCCGTGCCCGGGCCTGCGGGGGCGGCCGTACGAGGGGCGGCAGGTGTCGGCGGCGCGTGGGCGTGCCG
>JAJSZB010000015.1:0-40529 GCA_050613715.1 Streptomyces sp. IBSBF 3018 | reverse complement strand
AGGTCGGGGGGCGCGTCGGCGGAGGGGACGAGGGTGACGAGTTCGCCGCCGGCCGCGAGCATGCGGTCCAGGACCGCGGTGGCCGCGGTCGCCAGGTCGTGGCCGATGACCGCGACGTCGCCGTCGATCAGCCCGAGCACGTCGCCGGCCTGGCAGACCCCGGCCATGGTCCACGACCGGTGCTCGGCGACGGCGAGTTCGGCGTAGCGCGTGGCACCGGCCGCGGAGGTCATCGCGACCACGTCCTCGTCGAAGCGGCGGCTCGGCTCGTGGACGGCGAGCGCGGCCAGTCCCTGTACCTCGGAGCGGGTCGGGATGAGGGCGACCCGTACGCCCTCCGCGCGCGCCTGCTCGGCGGCGGCCGCGGCGGTGTGCCGCAGCTCCGCGTCGTTGGGCAGCAGGACGACCTCGCGGGCGTGCGCCCTGCGGACGGCCGCCGCGATCTCGCCGCTGGCCGGCGGTTCGCCGGGGCGTACGGCGACCACGGTCGCGCCGGCCTCGGCGCAGAGCGCGGCGAGGCCGTCGCCGCGGACCACGGCGACGACCGCGCGCGGCACGGGCTCGCCGCGGGGCCTGCGGGTCTGGTCGCCGAAGTGGGTGACGCGGATCCGGTGCGGGCGGCCCGCCTCGATGCCGGCCTCGATGGCCGCGCCGACATCGTCGACGTGCACGTGCACGCGCCACAGGCCGTCGCCGCCGACGACGACCAGGGAGTCGCCGATCGCGTCGAGCCTGCGCCGCAGCCGGTCGACCGGTGCGTCGCCGGCGGCTTCCAGGAGGTAGATCACCTCGAAGCCGGGGCCGTGACGGGGGCCGGGGCTCGGCTCGTGCCCGGGACCGGCGTCGTGGCCGGAGTCGTGGCCGTGGCCGGAACCCGGGCCGTGGCCGCCGTCCGCGCCGCTGCCGTCGCGGTCGCCGCCGGTGCTACGGCTGCCGGCGCCGCCCGCGCCGCCGCTGCCGTCACGGTCACCGTCGCCGCTGCCGCTGCCGCTCGGGGCCGGCACGCCGTGCTCGGTGCACGCGAACGCGTCGGCCGCGTCCGCAACGGCCTCCAGCGCGTCGAGGGCGCGTGCCGTCGCATCGGCTGACGCCGGGCCGAGCGCGTCCCACGCGCGTGCCGTCGCGTCGGCTGATGCCGCGTCGGGCGCGTCCGGCGCGTGCGCCCCCGCGTCGGGGGAGGCCGCGTCCGGCGCGTGGGGCGCCGCGTCGGGGGACGGCGCGTCGGGTGCCGTGGCGTGGTCGTGGCGGGAGGAGGTGCCGGCGCCCGGTGCGGTTCCGCGGGGCGGGGAGGCCGCGGCCTCGCCGGTCAGCGCCTCGCAGAGCGCGCCGAGCACGGCGACCAGGCCGAGGCCGCCCGCGTCGACCACACCGGCCCTGCGCAGGACGCCGAGCCGGCCGGGCGTCGTGGCGAGCGCGGCCAGCGCGCCGGCGTGGGCCGCCCGGGCCACCTCGCCGATCTCCCCCTCCGCCGTGTCCGCGGCGTCCGCCGCGGCCGCCGCGACGGTGAGCATCGTCCCCTCGACCGGCCGCGCCACCGCGCGGTACGCCGCCTCCGCCGCTCCGCGCAGCCCCCGCCGCAGCACCTCGCCGCCCGCGCGGGCCCCTTCCTCCCCGGCGCCGGGGGACGCGATCGCCTCGTTCATGCCGCGCAGCAGCTGCGCGAGGATCGTCCCGGAGTTGCCCCGGGCGCCGATGAGCGCGCCGTGGGACATCGCGCGGAACGCCTCGGTGAGGGTGGGGCGCGGGGCGTCGGGGGCGCCGCCGGACGACGGGCGGGCCGCCGCGTGGCCGTCGAACGCCGCCTCGACGGCCTGCGCCGCGGACTCGACGGTCAGATAGAGGTTGGTCCCGGTGTCACCGTCGGCGACCGGGTACACGTTGATCGCGTCGATCTCCTCGCGGGCCCGGCCGAGCGCCCGCAGGGACAGCCGGCACCATGCGCGCACCGCGGAAGCGTCGAGCGAGGGCGGCAACGGGTTCCTCCTGGGACACCGGGCGGGCGGGCGGCCGCGCGGGACGGGCGGATCATGGGCTGCTGCCCGAGCGTAGCCGCGGCGGCGTCCGCACAGCGTCCCCGCGGCGTTTTGCGCGCTCTGCCCGCGCGGGCCCCCGCGGCCTGCGGCGGGAGGAGGCCGCCGACCATGGTAGTTTCGTTGTACGGGAGCGGCCGTTGTATGCTGCTCCGGTTGCCCGGGGCTCTCTCGGGCTTTTCATCGTAAATGCATCTGAAGTCTTTGGAGTGACCCGTGGCTGCCAACTGCGACGTCTGCGGCAAGGGGCCGGGCTTCGGCAACAGCATCTCCCACTCGCACCGCCGTACCCCTCGTCGCTGGAACCCGAACATCCAGCGCGTGCGGGCGGTCGTCGGGAAGACGCCGAAGCGCCTCAATGTCTGCACCTCGTGCATCAAGGCCGGCAAGGTCTCGCGCTGAGCCTGGCCGGCGCCCCCGTGCGAGCGGGGACGACCGGTCCCGCGCTCGTACGCACGCGTACGTCGTAGCAGTGCAGCCCTTGCGGCCTCGAAGAGCCGGTCCACCTCACGGTGGGCCGGCTCTTCCGCGTCCGGCGATCCCGTAGCGCGTCCCGCGATCCCGTAGCGCGTCCCGCGATCCCGTAGCGGGTCCGGCGATCCCGTAGCGCGCCCGCCGGACCCGCGTACCGCTCAGCCGCGCCGAACCCCGTCCCGCCACCGCCACCCGTGGTCGACCGGGCCGATCCCCGCGCCCAGCGGGAAGCCGTGCGCGATCGCGCCGGTGACGTACTCCTTGGCCAGGCCGACCGCCTCGGGGACCGGCCGGCCCTGCGCGAGGTGGCAGGCCAGCGCGCTGGCCAGGGTGCAACCGGTGCCGTGGGTGTGCCGGTTGGCGTACCGCGGCGCCCGGTACCAGTGCTCGGTGCGGCCGTCGCTGAGCAGGTCGGCGGACTCGGCGCGCGCCGCGCCGGGCAGGTGGCCGCCCTTGATCAGCGCCCAGCGCGGTCCGAGCGCGAGGACCGCCTCGGCGGCGGCCCGCATCCCGTCCTCGTCGCGCACGACGACGCCGGTGAGCAGCGCGACCTCGTCGAGGTTGGGGGTGGCGACGGTGGCCGTGGGCAGCAGCAGCCCGCGTACGGCCTCGGTCGCGTCGGCGGCGAGCAGGGCGTCGCCGTGCTTGGAGACGCCGACCGGGTCGACCACCACGGGCACGCCGCGGGCGGCGGGTCCGGCGAGCAGGTCGGCGACGACCGCGGTGAGCGCGGCCGAGGAGAGCATGCCGGTCTTGACCGCCTGCACGCCGATGTCGTCGACGACCGCGCGGAACTGCGCGCGGACCGCCTCCTCGGGCAGGTCCCAGGAGCCGGTCACGCCGAGGGAGTTCTGCGCGGTGACGGCGGTCAGCACGCTCATGCCGTGCACGCCGTGGGCGAGCATCGTCTTCAGGTCGGCCTGGATGCCGGCGCCGCCGCCGGAGTCGGAGCCCGCGACGGTCAGCACCCGCGCCGGGGCCACCTCGGCGGACGCCCCCCGCGAGGACTCCAACGGCGAGGACTCCAACGGCGAGGACTCCGGCGGCGAAGATTCCCGCGGTGCCGCCGCGGCGGCCGCTCGGCCCGGCCGCGGCGTCATGCCCGCTCGTCCCCGCCGAAGTGGTCCCAGCCCGGCGCCTTGTCCCAGGGCGCGCCGTCCACGGTGACCTGCGGGGCGCGGCCCGCGGGCGGGGTGGCCTCGCCGATGACCCGCCAGCGGGCCGGGAGTTTGACGTCGCGCGGGAAGAGCGCGACGAGCGCGTGGTCCTCGCCACCGGTCAGCACCCAGTGCAGCGGGTCGACGCCGACCGCCTGGCCGATGTCGGTCATCTGGGCCGGCACGTCGATGTCGGCGGACCGCAGGTCGATGTCCACGCCGCTGGCCGCCGCGATGTGGCCGAGGTCGGCCACCAGGCCGTCGCTGACGTCGGTCATCGCGGTGGCGCCGAGTTCGGAGGCGGCGGGGCCCGCGTGGTACGGCGGTTCGGGCCTGCGGTGGGCCTCGACGAAGGCGCGCGGCGACCGGAAGCCGCGGGAGAGCACCGCGTAGCCTGCGGCGGACCAGCCCAGCCAGCCGGTGACCGCGACGATGTTGCCGGGGCGGCCTCCCGAACGAGTGACGGCGGAGCGGTTGCGCAGGTCGCCCAGTGCGGTGACGGCGACCGTGATGGTGTCGCCGCGCACCACGTCGCCGCCGACCACCGCGGCGCCGGCCACCTGGCACTCGTCGCGGATGCCGTCCATCAGCTCCACCGGCCAGGTGGCCGGCAGGTCGGCGGGGACGACCAGGCCGAGCAGCACCGCGGTCGGCACCGCGCCCATGGCGGCGATGTCGGCGAGGTTCTGCGCGGCGGCCTTGCGGCCGACGTCGTACGCGGTGGACCAGTCGCGGCGGAAGTGCGTGTTCTCCAGCAGGATGTCGGTGGTGGCGACCACCCGGCGGTCGGGCGCGGTCACCACGGCGGCGTCGTCGCCGGGGCCGATCTTCACCGCGGGGGTCGAGGTGAGTCGGGAGGTCAGTTCCCCGATGAGCCCGAACTCCCCCAGCTCGCCCACAGTCCCCTTCATATGGCCGTCCCCTTCACTGCGTGCACCGCGTGCACGGACTTCGCTGCGTATTTCCCGTCAAATCCGGGGGCCGGGTACCGCGCGGGTCTCCCCGCTGCGCACGGTGACGCGATAACGTGGCGTCCCCCTTCCCACATGATCCTCGAAGCCGCCCTGGAGGTTCCGTGGTACAGGCGTACATCCTGATCCAGACCGAGGTCGGCAAGGCCTCGGCAGTCGCGGAGGTGATCTCCAAGCTCGACGGCGTCATCCAGGCCGAGGACGTCACGGGACCCTATGACGTCATCGTCCGGGCCCAGGCGGACACGGTCGACGAGCTCGGCCGCATGGTGGTCGCCAAGGTCCAGCAGGTGGACGGCATCACCAGAACGCTGACCTGCCCGGTCGTCCATATCTAGTCCCCCACTATGCTCACCCGGTGATGATTCGCCGCCGGGCCGCGCTGATCGCCGTGTCCGCCGTCGCATGCTCGTCCGCGGCGGCGGTCTACGCGTCCACGTCCGGTACGGACGAGACGGTGGCCGTGCCGGTTCCGGACCAGCGGGTCGCCGCGTACTGCGCCGCACTGCACGCGCGGCTGCCGTCGAAGGTCGACGGGCTGCCCCGCCATGATCTCAAGCCGCGCTCGGACCTGACCGCCGGTTGGGGCGATCCGTCGATCGTGCTGCGCTGCGGGGTGCCGCGGCCGGGCGTGGACGCCGACCCGGACGCCGACGGCGTGGACGTCGACGGCGTCGGCTGGGTCATCGAGCGCGAGGCCGGCGGGGTGTTCCGGCTGACCACGACGCTGCGCAAGGCGTACGTCGAGGTGACGCTGCCCAGGAAGTACGCCGACGATCTCGGTCCGCTGACCGATCTCGCCGGCGCCGTCAAGAAGACCATCCCCGAGGGCATCTGACCCCGGCCGCGGCTCCCGGGCATCTGAGCCCGGCCACCGCTCCCCCGGCCGCGGCACACGGGTCGTCCTCCGGCTCCGCCCCGGTCCGGGTGTCGGTTCAGCGCAGCCCGGTGGAGCGGCGAAGGGCCGCCTGGATGAGCAGGTCGACCAGTTCCGCGTAGCCCACGCCGCTCTCCTGCCACATCCGCGGGTACATCGAGATGGGCGTGAAGCCGGGCATGGTGTTGATCTCGTTGATCACGAACTCGCCGCTGTCCAGCAGGAAGAAGTCCGCGCGCACCAGGCCCTCGCAGGACGCGGCCTCGAACGCGGCGACCGCCAGCCGCTGCACCTCGGCGGTCTGCTCGGGGGTGAGCGGCGCGGGCACCACGCCCTCGGCGGAGTCGATGTACTTCGCCTCGAAGTCGTAGAAGTCGTGCGTGGTGCTCGGCGGGATCTCGGCGGGCGCGGAGGCGCGCGGTCCGTCGGCGAACTCCAGCACGCCGCACTCGATCTCCCGGCCGCGCAGCAGCGCCTCGACGACGACCTTGGGGTCGTGCGCCCGGGCCTCCTCGATCGCCGCGTCCAGGCCCTCGGGGCCCTCGACCTTGGTGATGCCGATGGACGAGCCGGCCCGCGCGGGCTTCACGAACAGCGGCCAGCCGTGCTCGGCGGCGAAGGCGAGCACCCGGTCGCGGGCGGCGGCCGGGTCGCGGTCGAGGTCGCGCGGGCGGATCACCGTGTACGGGCCGACGGCCAGCCCGAAGGAGGTGAAGATCCGCTTCATGTACTCCTTGTCCATGCCCACCGCGGAGGCGAGCACGCCGGCCCCGACGTAGGGCACGCCGGACAGTTCCAGCAGGCCCTGGAGGGTGCCGTCCTCGCCGTACGGGCCGTGCAGCAGCGGGAAGACCACGTCGACGTCGCCGAGCGCCTTGGGCACCGCGCCGGCCTCGGTGTAGACGACCTCGCGGCTGGCCGGGTCGACCGGCAGCACCACGGCGCCGTCGTGGTCGGTGACCTGCTCGACGGTGGGCATCCGGCGTTCCTCGATGGCCATCCGCTCCGGCGCGTCGGCGGTCAGCGCCCAGCGCCCCTCGGAGGTGATGCCGATCGGCAGCACGTCGTACTTGTCGCGGTCGATGGCCCGCAGCACGCTGGCCGCGGTCACCACGGACACGCCGTGCTCGCTGCTGCGTCCGCCGAAGACGACGGCGACGCGGGGTTTGCGGTCGAACTTCTGCACGTGGCTCATATCGGCTTGACCTTACCGTTCGGGCTTGGCTGAGCGTGACATCAACTCCTTGACGGCTACCACGGGTGGCTTCCCGTTGTGCACGATGTCGACCACGGTCTCGGTGATCGGCATGTCGACGCCGTGCCGGCGGGCCAGATCGGCCACCGACTCGCAGGACTTGACGCCTTCCGCGGTCTGGCTGGTGACCGCGATGGTCTCGGCGAGGCTCATGCCGCGGCCGAGGTTGCGCCCGAAGGTGTTGTTGCGGGACAGCGGGGAGGAGCAGGTGGCGACGAGGTCGCCCATGCCGGCCAGGCCCGCGAAGGTGTGCGCGTCGGCGCCCATCGCCAGGCCCAGCCGGGTCGTCTCGGCCAGGCCCCGGGTGATCAGCGACGCCTTGGTGTTGTCGCCCATGCCCATGCCGGCCGCGATGCCGACGGCCAGCGCGATCACGTTCTTCACCGCGCCGCCGAGTTCGCAGCCGACCACGTCGGGGTTGGTGTACGGGCGGAAGTAGCCGGTGTGGCAGGCGGACTGGATGCGCCGGGCGACCGCCTCGTCCGTGCAGGCGACGACCGCCGCGGCGGGCTGCCGGGCGGCGATCTCGGGGGCGAGGTTGGGTCCCGACAGCACGGCGATACGGCCGGCGACGGCGGGGTCCGGCGCGGCGGCGCGGGCGGGGGCGCCCGCGCGGGAAACGGCTCCCGCGCGGGCGGACGCGGGGGTCCCGGCAGTGCTGCCCGTTCCGGTGACGATCTCCTCGATGACCTCGCTCATCCGCTTGGCGGTGCCGAGTTCGACGCCCTTCATCAGGCTGACCAGCACGGCGTCCGGGCGCAGCAGCGGCGCCCAGGAGGCGAGGTTGGCGCGCAGCGACTGCGAGGGAATGGCCAGGAAGACGAACTCCGCGTCGGCGGCGGCCTGCGCGGGGTCGGCGGTCGCGGTGACGGAGGGCGGCAGTTCGCGGTCGGGGAAGTTCTCGGGGTTGCGGTGCTCGGCGTTGATCGCGGCGACGAGCTCGGGGCGCCGGCCCCACAGCGAGACCTCGCAGCCGGCGTCGGCGAGCACCGCGGCGAAGGCCGTGCCCCACGAACCCGTGCCGTAGACCGCGCAGCGGACCGTCATGCGCCGTCCTCTTCCCCGCCCGCGGCGTCCTTCGCCACGGGGTCGTTCGCGGCGGCGTCCTTCGCCACGGGGTCGTTCGCGGCGGGCTCCTTCGCCGCGGAACCGCCCTCAGCCACGGGTCCGGCGGCCGGCTCGACCGCGGGTTTCGCCGCGGGGTCGTCCACCGTCTCCACCGGGGTGCCGTCGAGGCCGACGCGGAGGCCCTTGCGCTGGTCCCACAGGCCCGCGGGCGCGGGCTCGCCGCGCACCTCGGCCAGCAGGTCCTTGACCGCCTCCATGATGACCGCGGTGGCCTCGCGCAGCACCTCGGCGGTGGGCTCCTTGCCGTAGAAGGCGCTGAGGTCCACCGGCGGGCCGGCCAGCACGCGGTGCGTCTTGCGCGGGAAGAGCCGGGGCTTCTTCGTGTAGGGCGGCAGCAGTTCGTTGGCGCCCCACTGGGCGATCGGGATGACCGGCGCCTTGGTGAGCAGCGCGACGCGGGCCACGCCGGTCTTGGAGACCATCGGCCACATCTCGGGGTCGCGGGTGAGCGTGCCCTCGGGGTAGAAGACCACGCACTCGCCCTTGTGCACGGCCTCGACGGCGGCGCGGAAGGCGGCCGCGGCGTCGGCGGTGGCCCGGAAGACCGGGATCTGCCCGGTGCCGCGCATGAAAGAGCCGACGATGAACGGCGTGAAGAGCCCGGCCTTCGCCAGGAAGCGCGGAACACGGCCGGTGTTGTACTGGAAATACGCGTACGCGAACGGGTCGACGTGTGAGTTGTGGTTCACCGCCGTGAGGAATCCGCTGTCGGCCGGAATGTTCTCCATTCCGCGCCAGTCGCGCTTGAACAGGACAATGAGCGGCGGCTTCACGATCATGGCCGCCAAGCGGTACCAGAAACCGATTCTGCGGCGGGGCACGCGGACTCCTCTTCGTTTCGACGGCGCTGCCGCTCAGCATCGCGGCAACCAGAGACTAACGCCAGGTCTGCGCGGCCACCGGGGCACCCGTGGGGTCGGCGGCCGGGAGCGGCCCGGCGCCCGGCCCGCGTCCCGGCCGCCGTCCCGGTCGCCGTCCCCGGCGTCGCGCCGGTGACGGGTGGGGCTTTCGGGGCGTTGCGGACCGGTCGGCGACAATGGTGCGGTGACGGCGAAGAGTACGGACGGGTGGGCGCTGGTCGTGCCGCTCAAGCCGCTTGCGGTGGCCAAGAGCAGGCTCGGCGCGGAGGTCGGCGGCGACGCGAGGGCCGCGCTGGCGCTGGCGTTCGCGGTGGACACGGTGGCGGCGGCGCTGGCCTGCCCGCAGGTGCGCGAGGTGACGGTGGTCACCGACGATCCGGTGGCGGGCGCGGAACTGGCCGCGCTCGGCGCGTTCGTGGAGCCGGACGCCCCGGCGGCCGGGCTGAACGCGGCGCTGCGGCACGGCGCGGCCCGGGCGCGGCGGCGCGCGGCGGGCTCCGCGGTCGCGGCGCTGAACGGCGATCTCCCGGCCTTGCGGCCCGCGGAGCTGGCCGCGGTGCTCGGGGAGGCCGTACGGGCGCCGGAGCGGGCTTTCCTGGCCGATACGGCGGGCGTGGGGACAACGTTGCTCACCGCGGCGGCGGGCGTGGAGCTCTCCCCCGGCTTCGGCGGACCGTCCAGGGCCCGCCATCTCGCCTCCGGCGCCCGCGAGATCCTGCTGGCCGACGTGCCCTCGGTCCGGCAGGACGTGGACACCGCGGACGACCTGCGCGCGGCGCTCGCACTGGGCGTGGGACCGCGGACCGCGGGCGTCACGGCGGACCTGCTGCTCACCGGCTGCTGACCGGCTGCTGAGCCGCACCCGCGGGCGGCGGGCGCGGCGGACGTGCGGCGCGACCGGCGCGCGGCGGACCGGCGGCCGACGCGGGTGGGCGGCGAGGTCGGGCGGGCGGCGAGGTCGGGCGGGCCGCGTGACTAGGCTGGCGGCATGCAGGCGACCGCGTTCACCTTCGATGCCGAGACCCGCGAGGGCAGTGTGCTGCTCGACGACGGGACGCCGCTGCCCTTCGACGCGGCGGCCTTCGACGCGGGCGCGCTGCGGCTGCTGCGCCCGGGCCAGCGGGTGCGCATCCGCACCGAGGGCGCGGGCGACGCCCGCCGCGTCGTCTTCGTCACCCTGGCGACGTACCCCGACCCGCGGCCCTGACGCCGGGCGCAGCGCGGGCCGGGTACCCCTGAGGGGCCCGGCCCGTCGCGATGGTGCGGATGGTGCGTGGTGGTGCAAGCGGTACGTGGTGCGGGTGGCGCCTGGTGGTGCGGGAGCGGCGCGCGTATCACCTCGCGGCGGTGCGCTTGGCCGCCGTCTTGCGGGTGGCCCGCTTGGCCGGCGCCTTCTTGGCGGTGGCCTTCTTCGCCGGGGCCTTCTTGGCCGCCGCCTTCTTCGCGGTGGTCTTCTTGGCCGCGGTCTTCTTCGCGGTCGTCTTCTTGGCGGTGGTCTTCTTCGCCGCGGTCTTCTTCGCGGTGGTGGTCTTCTTCGCCGCCGCCTTGCTCGCGGTGGTGGCCTTCTTGGCCGCCGCCTTCTTGGTGGTGGTCCGCGCCGTGCTGGACGCGCCGCCGCTCAGGCTGCCCTTGGGGGCCTTCTTGACCGAGACCTCGCCGCCGCGCGGAAGCTTCTTGGACCCGCTGACCAGGTCCTTGAACCCCTGGCCCGCCCGGAACCGCGGCACCGAGGTCTTCTTGACCCGGACCCGCTCCCCGGTCTGGGGGTTGCGGGCGTAACGGGCGGGACGCTCGACCTTCTCGAACGAGCCGAACCCGGTGACCGAGACCCGGTCGCCGGCGACCACGGCGCGGACGATCGCGTCGAGAACCGCGTCGACCGCGTCCGCGGCGTTCTGCCGGCCGCCTACCTTGTCGGCAATCGCTTCTACGAGCTGCGCCTTGTTCACGTCTTCCCCTTCGGAACTTTGCCCGGCGAATGAGTACGGGCTGATTTCGCACGCTAGGCGGATATATACCGCAAATCAAATACGAAACGGGCGAATCACCCTTGTGCCGCAACGAACTCGGGGCTCCCGGCGATCAGCGATCAGGGATTCCGAGGTCGTCCAACTCAGCCGTTAACACGTCCAGACGCCGTACCGCGCCGGCGAGATCGCGCTTGGCGACGGCGGTCACCGCGAGCAACCGCCGACTCAACTCCCGCCGTGTCCCATCAGGGACTTCGGCATTCGCCACACGTGTGTGCGCCTGCTTCAGACGCGCCGCCAGAACCCCGTAGAGGTCGAGTTGGCGGTCGCGTTCCATGCGTCGATTGTGCCATCTGCGGGGAGTTGTCGCGGGCTACAGGGCCAACCGGGTGTCGCGCGGCCCGCCCGGCCGGCCGCCGGCCCCCTCCGGCAGGCTCCGGAAACGCCGCGAAGCGCCCCCCGCCGCGGTCCCCGCGGAGTGCGGAGAACGGGCGGTGAGCGCTTCGGAGAGTGACGGCCGGCGGCCGTCCGGGAGTGCGCCGGTGTGCGTGCGGCGGCTCAGACCTGGACGGTGGTGGGCTTGAAGGACGGCCGGCGGGCCTCGAACGCGGCGATGTCGGTCTCGTTGGCGAGCGTCAGGCTGATGTCGTCGAGCCCTTCGAGCAGCCGCCAGCGGGCGTTGTCGTCCAGGTCGAACGGCGCGGTGACGCCGTCGGCGCGCACCTCGCGGGCGACCAGGTCCACGGTGATCTCCGCGGCCGGGTCGGCCTCGGTGAGCTTCCACAGCTGCTCCACCGCGGACTGCGGCAGCACCACCGTGAGCAGGCCGTTCTTCAGCGAGTTGCCGCGGAAGATGTCCGCGAACCGGGAGGAGATCACGGTCTTGAAGCCGTAGTTCTGCAGCGCCCAGACCGCGTGCTCGCGCGAGGAGCCGGTGCCGAAGTCGGGGCCGGCCACCAGGACGGTGGCGCCCGCCCGCTCGGGGGCGTTGAGGATGAACTGCGGGTCCTTGCGCCACGCCTCGAACAGCCCGTCCTCGAAGCCGTTGCGGGTGACCTTCTTCAGCCAGTGCGCGGGGATGATCTGGTCGGTGTCGACGTTGCTGCGGCGCAACGGAACGGCCCGGCCGGTGTGGGTGGTGAAGGCTTCCATCGGGCTCAGACCTCCGTCAGGGCAGGGGCGTCGGACAGGTCGGCGGGCGAGGAGAGCCGGCCGGTGACCGCGGTCGCCGCGGCGACCTGCGGGGAGACCAGGTGGGTGCGGCCGCCCTTGCCCTGCCGTCCCTCGAAGTTGCGGTTGGAGGTGGACGCGGAGCGCTCGCCGGGCGCGAGTTGGTCGGGGTTCATGCCCAGGCACATCGAGCAGCCGGCGTGCCGCCACTCGGCGCCAGCGGCGGTGAACACCTTGTCCAGGCCCTCCTCGACGGCCTGCAGGGCGACCCGTACCGAGCCGGGTACGACCAGCATGCGGACACCGTCGGCCACCTTGCGGCCCTTGACCACCGAGGCGGCGGCGCGCAGGTCCTCGATCCGGCCGTTGGTGCAGGAGCCGACGAAGACGGTGTCGACGGCGACCTCGCGCAGCGGCTGGCCGGGGTTGAGGCCCATGTACTCCAGCGCCTTCTCGGCGGCGAGCCGGTCGCTGGGGTCGTCGAACGCGGCCGGGTCGGGCACCGACGCGCTCAGCGGCGCGCCCTGGCCGGGGTTGGTGCCCCAGGTGACGAACGGCGCGAGGCCGGCGGCGTCGATCCGCACCTCGTGGTCGAAGACCGCGTCCTCGTCGGTGCGCAGCGTCTTCCAGTACGCGACCGCCGCGTCCCAGTCCTCGCCCTTGGGCGCGTGCGGGCGGCCTTCGAGGTAGTCGAACGTGGTCTGGTCGGGCGCGATCATGCCGGCCCTGGCGCCGGCCTCGATCGACATGTTGCAGATGGTCATCCGGGCTTCCATCGACAGCTTCTCGATGGCCGAGCCGCGGTACTCGATGACGTAGCCCTGGCCGCCGCCGGTGCCGATCCGGGCGATGACGGCGAGGATCAGGTCCTTGGCGGTGACGCCGTCGGGCAGTTCGCCGTCGACGGTGATCGCCATGGTCCTGAACGGGGCCAGCGGCAGCGTCTGGGTGGCCAGCACGTGCTCGACCTGCGAGGTGCCGATGCCGAACGCCAGCGCGCCGAACGCGCCGTGGGTGGAGGTGTGGCTGTCGCCGCAGACCACGGTGGTGCCCGGCTGGGTCAGGCCCAGCTGCGGTCCCACCACGTGGACGACGCCCTGCTCGACGTCGCCGAGCGGGTGCAGCCGGACGCCGAACTCCGCGCAGTTCTTGCGCAGCGTCTCCAGCTGGGTGCGCGAGACCGGGTCGGCGATGGGCTTGTCGATGTCGAGGGTCGGGGTGTTGTGGTCCTCGGTGGCGATGGTGAGGTCGGTGCGGCGGACCTTCCTGCCGTTCATCCGCAGCCCGTCGAACGCCTGGGGGCTGGTCACCTCGTGCAGCAGGTGGAGATCGATGAAGAGCAGATCGGGCTCGCCCTCGGCGCGGCGGACGACATGGTCGTCCCAGACTTTCTCCGCGAGTGTCCTACCCATCGCTGTCCTCCCGGCCCGCGCCCTCGCGGGCAGATTGGTGGTTGTCCCGCACCGCGCCGTCGTGTGCTGTGGTGCGCTGTGGGTCCAGCGTGACAAGTTCCACGCGAAAGTGAACTTGCGTTTCACACTCTGAGACGCGAGTATCGTTGCATGGACAACTCTAGCGGCGTCGGCGTTCTCGACAAGGCGGCTCTGGTGCTCAGCGCGCTGGAGTCCGGTCCGGCCACCCTGGCCGGGCTCGTCGGCGCCACGGGTCTGGCCCGCCCCACCGCACACCGGCTCGCGGTCGCGCTCGAACACCATCGCATGGTGGCGCGCGACATGCAGGGCCGCTTCATCCTCGGGCCGCGACTGTCGGAACTGGCCGCCGCGGCCGGCGAGGACCGGCTGCTGGCCACCGCGGGCCCGGTGCTGACCCACCTGCGGGACGTGACCGGCGAGAGCGCCCAGCTCTACCGCCGGCAGGGCGACATGCGGATCTGCGTCGCCGCGGCGGAACGCCTGTCCGGACTGCGGGACACCGTGCCGGTCGGCTCCACGCTGCCGATGAAGGCGGGCTCGGCCGCGCAGGTCCTGATGGCCTGGGAGGAGCCGGAGCGGCTGCACCGGGGGCTGCAGGGCGCGCGCTTCACCGCGACGGCGCTGTCCGGCGTACGGCGGCGGGGCTGGGCGCAGTCCATCGGCGAGCGGGAGCCGGGCGTGGCCTCGGTCTCGGCGCCGGTGCGCGGCCCTTCGAACCGGGTGGTGGCCGCGGTGTCGGTGTCCGGCCCGATCGAGCGGCTCACCCGGCATCCGGGCCGGATGCACGCGCAGGCCGTGGTCGACGCCGCCGCCCGGCTCACCGAGGCACTGCGCCGCAGCGGCTGAGCCGGCGGGGCCCCGGCGGCGCTCACGACGGCAGCCGGCGTCCCCCGCGGCTGCCTGCTGAGGGCATGGAAAAAGGCCCGTGCCCCGCAGAACGGATTCTGCGGGGCACGGGCCTTTTCGCCCGGACGTACCCCCGACCGGATTCGAACCGGCGCTACCGCCTTGAGAGGGCGGCGTGCTAGGCCGCTACACAACGGGGGCCCTGGCGATCCTCGCCTCGAACCGGCCGGGAGCGACCCGGAGGGCACGGAATGGAAGGATCTGTACCCCCGACCGGATTCGAACCGGCGCTACTGCCTTGAGAGGGCAGCGTGCTAGGCCGCTACACAACGGGGGCTCGCACTGCTGAAGTGCTGCTGGGGTACCAGGACTCGAACCTAGACTAACTGAACCAGAATCAGTCGTGCTGCCAATTACACCATACCCCACCAAAACTCAACCCCCCGAGGGGGGCTTCGTTCGGCTTGCGATCACCGGCCGGCCTTTCGGCCCGCTCCGGCGGCGCAGGAAGAACATTACCCGATGCGGGTCAGCGCTCCAAAACGAGTATCCCGAGGGCGACTAGCGCGTGTCCCGGCCGTCCGCCGAGGGTGTTCCGGGGCGCGCGCCGACCGCGTGCCGACCGTGCCCAAGCCGCCCCCGAGCCGCGTCCCGCCGCCTTCTAGCGGTGCGCGGTGACCCGGTTGGTGAGGGTGCCGACGGACTCGACGGAGACCGAGACCTGGTCCCCGTCGCGCAGCGGGCCGACGCCGGCCGGGGTGCCGGTGAGCAGGACGTCGCCGGGCAGCAGCGTCATGGCCTCGGTGATGTTGACGACGAGGTCCTCGATGGAGTTCAGCATCTGGCTGGTGCGGCCGGCCTGGCGCAGCTCGCCGTTGACGGTCGCGGTGATCGCCAGGTCGGAGGCGGCGGCGAGGTCGATGCCGGTCTCGATCCAGGGGCCGAGCGGGCAGGAGGAGTCGAAGCCCTTGGCCCGGGCCCACTGCTTCTCGGTCTTCTGGGTGTCGCGCGCGGTGACGTCGTTGGCGCAGGTGAAGCCGAGGATCACGTCCTTGACCCGCTCGCGCGGCACATCCTTGCACAGCCGGCTGATCACCACGGCGAGTTCCGCCTCGTGGTGGACCTCCTGGGAGAAGGACGGCAGCACGATCGGGTCGCCGGGGCCGATCACCGAGGTGGAGGGCTTGAAGAAGGCCCAGGGGGCGGCGGGCACCTCGTTGCCGAGCTCGGCGGCGTGCTCGGCGTAGTTGCGGCCGATGGCGACGACCTTGTTCGGCAGGACCGGGGGCAGCAGCCGCACCTTGTCCAGCGGCACCTTGGTGCCGGACAGCTCGAAGTCCGCGAACGGGATGCCCTTGATGATGTCGACGACGAGTCCCTCGAAGGTGTCGGGACCCGTGGGGTCGCCCTCGACCGCTCCGAAGGCGACATTGCCGTCGATGGAGAACCTGGCGATGCGCATACCGCCACACTAGGGCGTGTGACGCACGCCGGGCGGGGTCAGCCCGCGGTGGGGGCCTTCGGCAGCTCGGTGAGTACCGTACGACGCGGGTTCGCGGTGCGCTGCGGCAGCGGCGCGGCGTCGGCGGCGTCCCGCACCGGGACGGCGGCCGGGCGCGGCGCGTCGGCGTCGGTCGCGTCGGTCAGGTGTGCCAGGGTGGTGCGCCGCGGGTTGGCGATCATCTGGCGGAACATCAGGGTGGTCTTCATCTGCCCTACGGCCCTCACGCTGCTTGACACTCTGTCGTTTTTGTCAACTGTCAGGTTAGTGCCGCCTCTTCCCGCCCCGCGGCGGTCCAGACCTCGCACGGGCTGTGATTTTGCTCACGAATCGCGTCACGCATCGTGCATTCCGGACACCATCGCGGGTATAGGGAAGCCGACATCGGGTGCATACCGAACATTCCGCCCGGGACACACCCGGAGCGGGCGGCGGGACTGCGCAGGTGACACTCGCCCGCTTGATCCGGTTTCCGGGGAATTCACCCTTTTCCACTCGACGCTGCGTGGCTGAGTCGATGCGTCGAGTGACGCATTCCAACAGGTCGGCTACGGGCCTTGTTGGGAGATCCGGCACTGTGCTGGAATTCCCCGAACCGCCGCGTCACTTCGGCCGGCGCGCAGGGGGCGCGCACGAGGGCCGAGCGGCGGTGAAGGGCAAGGCCGATCCGAGATCCGGTACGGCTGTCGCCCCCATGACTCGACACCGTCCCTTCCGTTGCGAAGCGGGGGACGCCTGGTCCAGAGGTTGCGACGCTAGTGCAGGGACGTTTCAAGAGGGACAGCGGCGCTGCGGGTGACCCGGAGCAGCAGCCCGGCGGGACCGGCAGCGGTTCCCCGCAAGGGGCGGCCGACTCCGGAACCGCCACGCCGAGCACCGTCGCGGGCGCCGGGCGGACGACCACGCCCAGCGGCATCGAGGCCGGCCGCATCACCGGCCTGGACGGCAAGCCCGGCCCCCGAATAGCCATGCGCAACTGGCGCATCAGCACCAGACTCGTCTCCCTGCTCGCGCTGCCGGTGGTCACCGCCGGCGCCCTCGGCGGTCTGAACATCAAGAGCTCGCTGGACAACATGCACCAGCTCGAGCACATGAAGACCCTGACCGACATCACCGAGCACGCCACCGCGCTGGCCTCCGCCCTCCAGGAGGAGCGCGACGACTCGGCCGGCCCGCTGGAGGCCGGCCAGCCGAACAACGACGCGATCGTCTCCAGCCGCGGCAAGACCGACCAGGAGCTGAAGCTCTACAGCCAGGCCACCGACGACATCCAGTCGGACGACTCGGTCTTCAGCGGCGTGCGCGCCGAGCTGCTCTCCATCGGCCAGCAGCTCGGCCAGCTGAGCACCCTGCGCAGCACCGCGTACAGCGACAAGGCCGGCATCTCGCAGACCGTCTCGCAGTACGACTCCCTCATCCAGTCCCTGCTGTCGCTGTCCCAGGACATGGCGCAGGCGACCAACAACCACGAGATGATCCAGGCGACCCGCGCGCTCGCCGCCTTCTCCTCCGCCAAGGAGTACGAGTCGATCCAGCGCGCGGTGGTCAGCGCCGCGTACGCGACCGGCGGCACGCTCTCGCCGAACGACTACCAGACGGTGCACTGGGCCAGCTCCACCGGCGGCACCCAGCTCGACCGCTTCGAGGCCATCTACGGCAAGAAGGACGCCGACGAACTGCTCGCCCCGATCCAGGGCGGCAACGACACGATCAGCGCCTACGACGCCAACCTGACCCGTATCGCGAAGTCTCCCGAGGGCATCACCAAGATCCACCAGTCGTATCTGGACTGGGACGATGCCGCGAAGACCAAGATCAACGCGATGAGCCAGATCGAGCAGTCGCTGCTCAACGACATGCAGCAGCGCGCCCTGAAGCTGCAGAGCGAGGCCAAGCGGGAGGCGCTGATCTCCGGCGCGATCATCCTGCTGGTGCTCGGCGTCGCGGTGGTCGGCGCCTTCGTCGTCGCCCGTTCGATGATCCGCTCGCTGCGCCGGCTCCAGCAGACCGCGCAGGACGTCGCCCAGAAGCGGCTGCCCGAGCTGGTCAAGCAGCTCTCCGACACCGACCCGCAGGACGTGGACACCTCGGTCGAGTCGATCGGCATCAACAGCCGCGACGAGATCGGCCAGGTGGCCCGCGCCTTCGACGAGGTCCACAGCGAGGCGGTCCGGCTGGCCGCCGAGCAGGCGCTGCTGCGGGGCAACGTCAACGCGATGTTCACCAACCTCTCGCGCCGCAGCCAGGGCCTCATCCAGCGCCAGCTGTCGCTGATCTCCGAACTGGAGTCCCGCGAGGCCGACCCGGACCAGCTGTCCTCGCTGTTCAAGCTGGACCACCTCGCCACCCGTATGCGCCGCAACGGTGAGAACCTGCTGGTCCTCGCCGGTGAGGAGCCGGGCCGCCGGTGGACCCGCCCGGTGCCGCTGGTCGACGTGCTGCGCGCCGCGGCCTCCGAGGTGGAGCAGTACGAGCGGATCGAGCTGACCTCGGTGCCCTCGGCCGAGGTCACCGGCCGCATCGTCAACGACCTCGTGCACCTGCTCGCCGAGCTGCTGGAGAACGCCACGTCGTTCTCCTCGCCGCAGACCAAGGTCCGCGTCACCGGCCACTCGCTGCCGGACGGCCGGGTGCTGATCGAGATCCACGACACCGGCATCGGCCTGTCCCCCGAGGACCTGGCCGACATCAACGAGCGGCTCGCCAGCCCGCCCACGGTGGACGTCTCGGTGTCCCGCCGGATGGGCCTGTTCGTGGTCGGCCGGCTGTCCCTGCGGCACGGCATCCGCATCCAGCTGCGCCCGTCGGACTCCGGCGGCACCACCGCGCTGGTCATGCTGCCGGTCGACGTCACCCAGGGCGGCGCCAACCAGAAGGCCGGCGGCACGGGCGGACGGCCGCAGGCCGAGCGCCCGGCGGCGGCGAGCGGCAGCGGCATCGCGGGCGCCTTCGGCAACGGCCCCCGGGCCGCGGCGGCGGCCCAGCGCGGCCAGGTCGGCGGCGGCGCGGCGCGCCCGGCGCTGGGCGTCGGCGCGGGCGGCCCCGGCGGCCCTGGGGGACCCGGCGCACCCGGTGGCCAGGGCGGCCAGCAGCAGGGCGGCCCCGGCGGACCGCGCTGGTCCGGGCAGGACGGTCGGCCCGCCGCGGGCCAGGGCGGTCAGCAGGGCGGCTTCCCCGACGAGCGGATGGACGTCCCGCGCGGGCACGAGGAGGTCGAGGCGGCCTCCGCGTTCGACGCCTTCAGCACCCCGGGACCCCGCGGCGGCCAGAACCCGCAGGGCCAGCAGAACCCGCAGGGCCAGCCGGGCCAGGGCAACCAGGCCGGGCGTCCCGGCGGCCCGCAGGGCCATCAGCAGTTCCCGCAGGGCCAGGGCCAGGGCCCCGGCGGCCGGCAGCAGGGCGGCTTCCCGCCGCCGCAGCCCCAGAGCACCGGCCCCGGCGGCTTCCGCTCCGACGTCTTCGGCGGCCGTCCCGGCCCGATGCAGCGGCAGGGCGCCGGCCAGGGCAACCAGGGCGGTCCCGGCGACACGAGCCAGTTCCCCGCCGTGCAGAGCGGCCAGGGCGGCCCGGGCGACACCGCGCAGTTCCCGCCGGTCCGCGACGACTTCGCGCCGACCGCGCAGGCCGGCGGCCCGGGCGCGCCCGGCGGCCCCGGCGGCCCCGGCGACACCGGGCAGTTCCCGGCCGTCCAGGGCGGTCAAGGCGGTCAGAGCGGCCAGGGCGGCCCCGGCTGGAACGCGGGCGGCCAGGGCCCCGGCCGGCCGGGCGGCGGCCAGGACCCGTACGGCACCGGGCAGTTCCCGGTCCAGGGCGGCCCCGGCGACACCGGCCAGTTCCCCGCCGTCCAGGCGGGCGGGCAGGGCGACCCCAACCAGAACCACCGCACCGGTAGGTTCGCCGCGCAGGGCGGCCCCCTCGGACCGGGCGGTCCCGGCGACACCGGGCAGTTCCCGGCCGTCCAGGGCGGTCCCGGCGCGGCGGGCGACACCGCGCAGTTCCCGCCGGTCAGGGCCGACGGCCCGGGCCCGTCCGACACCGGCGAGTTCGCCGCTCCCCCGCAGCCCGGCCGCGGGCCCGCCGCCGGGCTGCCGCAGCGCGGCCCCCGCGGCCCGCAGGGCACGCCCGGCTGGACGCCCGGCGCTCCCGCCCCCGCGGGTCCGGCCGGCGGTCCCGGCGCGGCCGACCCGTTCGACACCGGCTCGCAGCCGGTGCCCGGCCTGCACGGCGGCACCGGCCAGTACCCCGTGCAGCAACCCCAGCAGCAGCCCCACCAGCAGCCGCAGCACCAGTCCGGCCAGTTCCCGGTGCAGCAGCCGCAGCAGCCCGCGCCGGGCCGGCCCGAGCCGCAGCTGCCGCCGGTCGCCGAGCCGATGGCGCTGCCGCCGGCCCCGACCCGCGGCGACGAGCCGACGCCGATCTTCACCTCGATGGAGTCCGACTGGTTCCGCACCGGCCAGGCCGAGCGGATGCAGCAGATCCGCGTCGAGCAGGGCGCGCAGCCGGCCCAGGGGCCGCAGGGCGCCCCCGGCCTCCAGGGAGCCCAGGGCACCCGCGGCCAGCAGGCTCCGCCGTCGCGTCCGGTGGGCCGCACGGCGCCGCCGCAGCGGCCGCCGGCCGGCCACCCGGCCCCGGGGGTCCAGCGTCCCGCGAGCGCCCCGCAGCAGCCCGCACAGGCCGCTTCCCAGGGCGGTACGGCGGCGCCCGCGGCCCCGGTCGCGCAGCCGCTGCCGCGGGAGACCCCGAACTGGCGGACCTCGCCCAACGACGCGTTGCGGCAGCGGGCCGAGCAGGTCCGCGAGCCGTCGGCCGGCGGGGTGACCCCCTCGGGCCTGCCGCGGCGGGTGCCGCGGGCCAACCTCGTGCCGGGCGGCGCCGCGCAGCCGCCCGCTCCGTCCGGAGGACCGCAGGTCTCCCGGGCGCCCGACGACGTGCGCGGACGTCTGACCAACCTCCGCAGGGGCATCCAGCAAGGCCGGCAGGCCGGCACCACCGACGGCCGTGGCTTCGGCACGAACCACCAGGAGCGCTAGTTGAGTGCGATGAGCCAGGCGGCACAGAACCTGAACTGGTTGATCACCAACTTCGTGGACAACACCCCCGGGGTGTCCCACACCGTGGTGGTCTCCGCCGACGGCCTGCTGCTCGCGATGTCCGACGGATTCCCCCGCGACCGCGCGGACCAGCTCGCCGCCGTCGCCTCCGGCCTGACCTCACTCACCGCCGGAGCCTCCCGCATCTTCGAAGGCGGAAGCGTCAACCAGACCGTCGTCGAAATGGAACGCGGCTTCCTCTTCATCATGTCCGTCTCCGACGGCTCCTCCCTCGCCGTACTCGCCCACCCCGAATGCGACATCGGCCTCGTCGGCTACGAAATGGCCCTGCTCGTCGACCGAGCAGGAGCAGTGCTGACCCCGGATCTCCGCGCGGAGCTCCAGGGCAGCCTGATGCACTGAGACTCGGAAGCGAGTCACCGTATGTTCCCGTCGTTACGCACCAGCGATGCACTGCCCGGACACGGAGGACCCTCATGACCCCGCCACCCGCCTCGCCGGGCCCGTACGGCGCGTCCCACCACGCGCCGTACGGGGTGGAAGGCGACCAGCCGCTGGTGCGGCCGTACGCCATGACCGGTGGCCGCACCCGGCCGCGCTACCAGCTCGCCATCGAGGCGCTGGTGAGCACCACCGCCGACCCGGCGCAGTACGCGGGACTCCTGCCGGAGCACCAGCGCATCTGCCACCTGACCCGTGAGATCAAGTCGGTGGCGGAGATCTCCGCGCTGCTGGCCATACCCCTCGGTGTCGCCCGGATCCTCGTGGCCGACCTCGCCGAGGCCGGCATGGTCGCCATCCACCAGCCGGGCAGCGGCGAGGCGGGCGGCCAGCCTGACGTGACACTGCTTGAGAGGGTGCTCAGTGGACTTCGGAAGCTCTAGGCCGCAGCAGGCGTACGGCGCGCCTCCGGTGCGGTCCACGACCTCCGCGAAGATCGTCGTGGCCGGTGGGTTCGGCGTCGGCAAGACCACGTTCGTGGGCGCCGTCTCGGAGATCAACCCGCTGCGCACCGAGGCCGTGATGACCTCGGCGTCGGCGGGCATCGACGACCTGAGCCACGTGCAGGACAAGACCACCACCACCGTGGCGATGGACTTCGGCCGCATCACGCTGGACGACGACCTGATCCTCTACCTGTTCGGCACGCCCGGCCAGGACCGGTTCTGGTTCATGTGGGACGACCTGGTGCGCGGCGCGATCGGCGCGGTGGTCCTGGTGGACACCCGCAGGCTCGCCGACTGCTTCCCGGCCGTCGACTACTTCGAGAACAGCGGGCTGCCCTTCGTCATCGCGCTCAACGGCTTCGACGGGCACCAGCCGTACCGCCCCGAAGAGGTCCGCGAGGCGCTCCAGATCGGGCCCGAGGCGCCGATCATCACCACCGACGCCCGACACCGGGGGGAGGCCAAGAGCGCGCTCATCACGCTCGTCGAGCACGCGCTGCTGGCCCGGCTGAAGTAGACCGCGCCCCGGCCGAGCGCGCGCCGTGCGCCGCGCCGGGGCGGAACCGCACCGCCGCACCACCACGGGGACCCGCTGTGTCGTTGGACACCGCGGGTCCCCATGTTCATAACATTTCGGGGGAGTTTCGGGACGCTGTGAACACGCGGCGCACCTGATCCGTATCGCACCGTGGACCTGTGTTCCCTATTTCGCGGGCATTTGAGCCTTGTGCCCGTTTCGTTCTCCGGTCACGCGCGTCCGTCCCGCCGTCGCGGACGTTTGGCCGGGGCCGCCACGGCGTGCTGAAATTCGCAGAACCCGAGCGTAGGAACGGCCGTCGTGGCGCCGTCGCCGAGAGGTTGTTGGTCCAGTGAGGAACACGAGGCGAGCAGAGGCGGGCGCCGACCAGCGTCCGCGGGGGAATTTCACGCCGCCCGAGCGCCCGGGCAGCGCTCCCTCGGGTCCGGTCGCCGCCGCGTCCGCGCCGCCGCTGCCCGATCCGGGCGGCCGGCTCAGCATGCGCAACTGGCGGGTGGCGACCCGGCTGAACGCGATCCTGCTGATCCCGGTGATCGTGGCCCTGGTCTTCGGCGGCTTCCGGGTCAACAGCTCGGTCGACACCTGGCACCGGGCGGACGACGCGGTGAAGGTGGCCGACCTGGTACGGGCCGCCGCGACCTACAGCAACGCCATCGAGGACGAGCGGGACGTCACGGTGGTTCCGCTGCTGGCCGGCAAGCGCAACGCCTCCACGGTCACCGCCGCCTACGCGCGCACGGACGCGGCCGCCAAGGTCTTCGACGAGGCCGCCACCCACATCCCCGACGAGGCCGACCTCAAGCGCCGGATGACCAACTTCCGCACCGTCGAGCCGCAGCTCGCCTCGCTGCGCAAGGCGGCGTACACCCGGCAGCTGTCGGGGGTGCAGACCGAGGAGTGGTACGTCCGCATCCAGCACCCGCTGATGGAGCTGGCCAACGAGCTGGGCTTCGGCACCAGCAACGGCGCCGCCTACGGCCGCACCCTGTACGCGGCGTCGCTGTCCAAGGCGGCCGAGTCGCTGACCCGGGCGATCGGCATGCACATCCTCGTCGGCAAGCCCGCCTCGGCCAGTGAGCTGGCGCTGCAGAAGACGTCGCTCGGCTCGTACCAGTACCTCCAGGGCATCGCGCTGGAGGAGTACGCGGGCGGCGGCACCACGCAGGACGCGGCCCGGCTGAAGGAGGCGCAGGACCAGGCCGCGCAGAAGGGGACGCAGCTGATCGCGCAGGCGCAGCGCGACGCGGAGGCGCACCACACCGCGTACGTGGTGCCGCCGGACCTGACCCGGATGGTCAACGACATCGCCAACCCGACCTCCACCCCGGCGGCCCTGCGCGCCCAGGGCGTCACCCCGGACTCCTACATGGCCGCCGCGACGCTGTCCTTCGACGCCTACCGGCAGGTCGAGGTGGGCCTGGCCGACCAGGCTGCGAGCGACGCCGCCAAGGTCGCCTCGCACGCCAAGCGGGACGCGCTGGTCAACTCCGCGGTGGTGCTCTTCGCGCTGATCATCGCGTTCATCGTGGCCGGCCTGATGGCGCGGGCGATGAGCCGCAGCATGCGGCGGCTGCGCGGCGCCGCGTTCGAGATCGCCCAGACCCGGCTGCCCGGCATGGTCGACCAGCTCTCGCGCACCGATCCCGGCCGGGTGGACACCACCGTCGCGCCGATCCCGATCAACACCCGCGACGAGATCGGCGAGGTGGCCCGCGCCTTCGACCAGGTGCACCGCGAGGCGGTCCGGCTGGCCGCCGAGCAGGCCATGCTGCGCGGCAACGTCAACGCGATCTTCACCAACCTCTCGCAGCGCAACCAGGGCCTCATCCAGCGCCAGCTGGAGCTGATCACGGACCTGGAGAACAACGAGGGCGACCCGGACCAGCTGGACAACCTCTTCAAGATGGACCACCTGGCCACCCGTATGCGGCGCAACGGCGAGAACCTGCTGGTGCTCGCCGGCGAGGAGACCGCCCGGCAGTGGAACCAGCCGGTGCCGCTGGTGGACGTGCTGCGCGCGGCGGCCTCCGAGGTGGAGGCGTACGAGCGGATCGAGCTGGTCGGCATACCCGAGGCCGACATCCACGGCAGCGCGGTCACCGACCTGGTGCACCTGCTGGCGGAACTGCTGGAGAACGCCACGGCCTTCTCCTCGCCGCAGACCAAGGTGCGGGTGACCGCGACCCGGCTGCCGGACGGCCGGGTGATGATCGAGATCCACGACCGCGGCATCGGGCTGACCGCCGAGGACTTCGCCGACATCAACCACAAGCTGGCCGAGCCGCCCACGGTGGACGTCGAGGTCGCCAAGCGGATGGGCCTGTTCGTGGTCGGCCGACTGGCCGACCGGCACGGCATCCGGGTGCAGCTGCGCCCGTCCGGCGAGCAGGCCGGCACCACCTCGCTGGTCATGCTGCCCGAGCCGATCACGCACGGCGGCGGGGGCAAGGAGTTCGAGGCCGGCGAGGGCGACTTCACCGTCTCGCGCATCGCGCCCGAGCCGCCGGCCGAGCTGCCGGCGCAGCGCCCGGAGCTGGACCACCGCAGCGCCGCCGCGCTCGGCTTCGACGACTCCCGCTACGAGCAGCCCGCGGCGCCCGCCGCGGCCGGCCAGGACGGCGCGGCGCCCGGGGCGCAGCGCCCGCTGGACCCGGTGGGCCGCTCGCTGCGCCGCGAGGAGCGCCGCGCCCATCTGGAGGCCGCCGCGGCGGCGGCCTTCCAGGAGGAGGCGCCCTTCGAGCCGCAGTCCTTCGAGCAGCCGCAGCCCGTCGAACCGCAGCAGTCCTTCGAGCAGCCGCAGTCCTTCGATCCGCAGTCCTACGAACCGTCGCAGCCCTTCGGTCAGCCGCAGCAGCCGTTCCAGGACGCGGTGTACGAGGAGGCCGCCTACATCGACGCGGCCTACACCGGCGGCGACGGGGGCGCCCCCGGCAACGGAGACGGCGGCCACCAGGGCGGATTCACCGAGGGCGCCTTCACCCCGGGTCCGTACGACAACGGCGGTTACGAGCCGGGGCAGCCGTACGATCCGGCCTATTCCGCGAACGGTCACGGCACGCAGTTTTCCGGTTACGCTCCAGCTCAGGACGACTGGCCGGAAGCCGAACCGCAGGTAACGGAATCCGCTCCGCCGCTCCCCGAGCAGCCCGCCGAGAGCGTAGTCTCACCTTCGCTGACGGACGCGGGGCTCCCCCGCCGCGAACGACGGCAACCGGGCCGGCGGGAACCTCAGCGGGAACCGCAAGGGGAGGAGGCGCCCCAGAGCAGTACGGAGCGGCCATCCGAACCCGCGGCCGGCGACGGCGACGGTGACGGCTGGCGGTCCACCAACGACGAGTACTGGCAGCGGGCCGAGCAGGTCCGCGAGCCCAAGGCCGGCGGGGTGACCCCCTCCGGCCTGCCCCGCCGGGTGCCTCAGGCCAACCTGGTCCCGGGCACCGCGACGCAGACCCCGCAGGGCGGCCCACAGGTCTCCCGCGCACCGGAGGACGTACGCGGCAGGTTGAGTAATCTGCGGCGTGGCGTCCAGCAAGGGCGCACTGCTGGAACTGACACGAACGGACAGGCCGGCGAGCACCGATTCGACGGCCCACAGAACCAGGAGCGCTAGTTGAGTCCGATGAGCCAGGCGGCACAGAACCTGAACTGGTTGATCACCAACTTCGTGGACAACACCCCCGGGGTGTCCCACACCGTGGTGGTCTCCGCCGACGGCCTGCTGCTCGCGATGTCCGACGGATTCCCCCGCGACCGCGCGGACCAGCTCGCCGCCGTCGCCTCCGGCCTGACCTCACTCACCGCCGGAGCCTCCCGCATCTTCGAAGGCGGAAGCGTCAACCAGACCGTCGTCGAAATGGAACGCGGCTTCCTCTTCATCATGTCCGTCTCCGACGGCTCCTCCCTCGCCGTACTCGCCCACCCCGAATGCGACATCGGCCTCGTCGGCTACGAAATGGCCCTGCTCGTCGACCGAGCAGGCACCGTACTCACCCCGGACCTCCGGGCCGAACTGCAGGGCAGCCTGCTCAACTAAGCACGGGCGTGCGGGCTCGTCCGGGCTCCCTCCAGGGGTCCGGGCGGCGCGTCGCAGCCGAATCAGGAGGAGGACTCGTGAGCACGTCGCCCGCCGGGGATCGGTACGGTCACCCGCAACAGCCGCCCCTGAATCCCTACTCCTTCCCTTCGGCACCCTCCGCCCCGCCGGCCCCCTCGGGCCCGGGGGCGGGCGGCGGCGGCCGCTCCCGGACCCCCTCGGGTCTGGTGCGGCCGTACGCCATGACCGGCGGCCGGACCCGGCCGCGCTACCAGCTCGCCATCGAGGCGCTGGTCAGCACCACCGCAGAGCCCGAGCGACTGCGCGGCCAGTTGCCGGAGCACCAGCGGATCTGCCTGCTGTGCCGGGAGGTCAAGTCGGTCGCGGAGATCTCCGCGCTGCTGACCATCCCGCTCGGGGTGGTGCGCATCCTGGTGGCCGACCTCGCCGAGGCCGGCCTGGTGGCGATCCATCAGCCGGGCGGGGATGCCGCGGCCGGTGGCCAGCCTGACGTGACACTGCTTGAAAGGGTGCTCAGTGGACTTCGGAAGCTCTAGCGGTCCGACCCGCGCCACCACCTCCGCGAAGATCGTGGTGGCGGGCGGATTCGGCGTGGGCAAGACCACGTTCGTCGGTGCCGTGTCGGAGATCAACCCGCTGCGCACCGAAGCCGTGATGACCTCAGCCTCCGCGGGGATCGACGACCTCACGCACGCGCCGGACAAGACCACGACGACCGTGGCGATGGACTTCGGCCGCATCACGCTGGACGAGGACCTGATCCTCTACCTGTTCGGCACCCCGGGCCAGGACCGGTTCTGGTTCATGTGGGACGACCTGGTGCGCGGCGCGATCGGCGCGATCGTGCTGGTGGACACGCGGCGGCTGGCGGACTGCTTCCCGGCCGTCGACTACTTCGAGAACAGCGGGCTGCCGTTCGTCATCGCGCTCAACGGCTTCGACGGGCACCAGCCGTACGGGCCGGAGGAGGTGCGGGAGGCGCTCCAGATCGGGCCGGAGGCGCCGATCATCACCACCGACGCGCGGCACCGCGCGGAGGCCAAGAGCGCGCTCATCACGCTCGTGGAGCACGCGCTGATGGCCCGTCTGCGCTGATCCTCGGCCGCCCCGGGCATCCGGGGCCCCGGGGGCCGGGAAAGGCCCCCAGCGGGCCCCTGAGGGCGTGCGCGGGGCGTGCAGGACAAGGGAACGGCCCCACCGCGGGACGCGGTGGGGCCGTTTCGTGTGCGGGGGCCCGCGGGGCGGGCGCCGTGTGCGCCGGGTGCCGGGACGGGCCCGGAGGGGCTCAGCCCTGCCAGGAGTGCGGGGCGCGGAAGCCCGGGGTGCGCTCCAGGCGGCGCCAGCCGGCGGTGGACCGCACGGGTCCCGCCGGGGCGGCGCCCTCGCCGGCGGCGGCGCGCGCGAGCAGGATCGCGGTCAGCGCGGCGAGCTCCTCGGGGTCGGCGTGACCCTTCTCGACGCGCACGAGTGAATCGGCGGGAGTGCTCACAGTGGTCTCCTGGGTCTCACTGAGGGGTGTCACTGCGGGGGGTTGCCGTGCTTGCGCGACGGCAGGTCCGCGTGCTTGGTGCGGAGCATCGCCAGCGAGGAGATGAGCACCTCGCGGGTCTCCGACGGGTCGATGACGTCGTCCACCAGGCCGCGCTCGGCGGCGTAGTAGGGGTGCATCAGCTCGGACTTGTACTCCTTGACCATGTGCGCGCGCATCACGTTGGGGTCGTCGGCCTCGGCGATCTGGCGGCGGAAGATCACGTTGGCGGCGCCCTCGGCGCCCATCACCGCGATCTCGTTGGTCGGCCAGGCGTAGGTCAGGTCGGCGCCGATGGACTGGCTGTCCATGACGATGTACGCGCCGCCGTACGCCTTGCGCAGGATCAGCGAGATCCGCGGGACGGTGGCGTTGCAGTAGGCGTAGAGCAGCTTGGCGCCGTGCCGGATGATGCCGCCGTGCTCCTGGGCGACGCCGGGCAGGAAGCCGGGCACGTCCAGCAGCGTGACGATCGGGATGTTGAACGCGTCGCACATCTGGACGAAGCGGGCGGCCTTCTCGGACGCCTCGATGTCCAGCACGCCCGCCAGCGAGGCCGGCTGGTTGGCGATGATGCCGACCACCTGGCCGTCGAGCCGGGTCAGGGCGCAGATGATGTTGGTGGCCCAGCGCTCGTGGACCTCCAGGTACTCGCCCTCGTCGACGATCTCCTCGATGACCTTGTGCATGTCGTACGAGCGGTTGCCGTCGGCGGGCACCAGGTCGAGCAGCACGTCGGAGCGGCGGTCGGCCGGGTCGGCGGACTCCACCGCGGGCGGGTTCTCGCGGTTGTTCTGCGGCAGCAGCGAGAGCAGGTAGCGGACCTCTTCCAGGCAGGTCTGCTCGTCGTCGTAGGCGAAGTGCGCCACGCCCGAGGTGGCGGCGTGCACGTCGGCGCCGCCCAGGCCGTTCTGGGTGATCTCCTCACCGGTGACCGCCTTGACCACGTCGGGCCCGGTGATGAACATCTGCGAGGTCTCGCGGACCATGAAGACGAAGTCGGTCAGCGCCGGCGAGTAGGCCGCGCCGCCCGCGCAGGGGCCGAGCATCACGCTGATCTGCGGGATGACGCCGGAGGCGCGGGTGTTGCGCTGGAAGATGCCGCCGTACCCGGCGAGCGCCGAGACGCCCTCCTGGATGCGGGCGCCCGCGCCGTCGTTGAGGGAGATCAGCGGGGCGCCGGCCGAGATGGCCATGTCCATGATCTTGTGGATCTTCTCGGCGTGGGCCTCGCCGAGGGCGCCGCCGAAGATCCGGAAGTCATGGGCGTAGACGAAGACCGTGCGGCCGTGGACCAGACCCCAGCCGGTGATGACGCCGTCGGTGTACGGGCGCTTGGCCTCCAGGCCGAAGCCGGTGGCCCGGTGCCGCCGCAGCGGCTCCACCTCGTGGAAGGTGCCCTCGTCCAGCAGCAGCTCGATGCGCTCGCGGGCGGTCAGCTTCCCCTTGGCCTTCTGGGCCGCGGTCGCCTTCTCGCTCGGTCCGCGCCTGACCTCCGCGCGGATGGCGTGGAGCTCGGCGACGCGCCCCCGGGCGTCGTTCGCCGGTTCGGTCGCCGGAGCGGACACCTCTTGCGATGTGGTCATGCATCGACAGTACGAGCGACAGGCCCGATTCCGGGCCATCGACTATGTACAGTGTCCGTCCGCACTTCATGGTGGAACCCCACAGTCGGATCACGGCCGCGGGCCCTGTTCCCGTCGCACAGGGCCCGCGATTTTGTCCGTTTTGCCCATCAGGTTCCAGGTCGTCGGCTGGGCCGTCCGGGGCAGCCGGGCCGCCGGCTCAGCGTCCGCCGACCGCCTCGGCCAGGGCGAGCACCCGGCGGGCCTCCTCCACGTGCAGGTTCTCGATCATCCTGCCGTCCACGGTGACCACCCCGCGCCCCTGTGACGTGGCCTCTTCGAACGCGGCGATGATCCGGCGGGAGCGCTCGACGTCCTCGGCGGCCGGTGCGAAGACGCGGTTGCAGGGTTCCACCTGCGCGGGGTGGATCAGCGTCTTGCCGTCGAAGCCGAGCTGCCGCGCCTGGAGGGTCTCGGCCTCGAAACCTTCCAGATTGCGCACGTCGTTGTAGACACCGTCCAACACCGCCCGGCCGGTCGCGCGGGCCGCGAGCAGCGCCATGCCGAGCGCGGGGAGCAGCGGGGCGCGGCCCGGCACGTGCTCGGCGTGCAGTTCCTTGACGAGGTCGTTGGTGCCCAGGACCAGCACGGTGAGCCGCTCGGAGGCGGCGGCGACCGCCCGCGCGTCGAACATCGCGGCCGGCGTCTCGATCATCGCCCAGATCGCGGTGCGGTCGGGGGCGCCGGCCGCCTCCAGCGCGGCGGCCACCTCGCGCACCGTCCGCGGGGAGTCGACCTTGGGCACCACGACGGCGTCCGGGCCGGCCTGGGCGGCGGCGCGCAGGTCGTCGTCGTGCCAGGGGGTGCCGGGGGCGTTGACGCGGATGGTCAGCTCGCGGTGGCCGTAGCCGCCGCCGGCCACCGCGGCGGCGACCCGCTCGCGGGCGTCCTTCTTGGCGTCGGGCGCGACGGAGTCCTCCAGGTCGAGGATCAGCGCGTCGGCGGGCAGCGTCCTGGCCTTCTCCAGGGCGCGCTCGTTGGCGCCGGGCATGTAGAGGACGGAGCGGCGCGGGCGCGGCGACGCGGCCTGCGGGGCGCCGGTGGCCGGGGTCGCGGGGGTGGCGGTCATCGGCCCTCCCCCTCGGCGTCGGCGGACGCGGCCCGGTAGCGCTCGGCCAGCTCCGGGTCGCGGGCGGCCAGCGCGTCGGCGAGCTCGGCCACCACCCGGCACTGCTTGTACGTCGCGTCGTCCTGCATCTTGCCGTCGATCATCACCGCGCCGGTGCCGTCGCCCATCGCCTCGATGACCCGGTGCGCCCAGGCGACGTCCTCGGGCGAGGGCGAGAACACCTTCTTGGCGATGTCGATCTGCACCGGGTGCAGCGACCACGCGCCGACGCAGCCGAGCAGGAACGCGTTGCGGAACTGGTCCTCGCACGCGGTGACGTCCCGGATGTCCCCGAAAGGCCCGTAGTACGGGAGGATGCCGTGCGCCGCACACGCGTCGACCATCCTCGCGATCGTGTAGTGCCACAGGTCCTGCTGGTACGTGGGCCGGTCCGCGTCGCCGGGAGCCGCGCCGGGGGCGCCGGGCCGGGGGTCGGCGCGGACCAGGTAGCCGGGGTGGCCGCCGCCGACCCGGGTGGTCTTCATCCGGCGGTCGGCGGCGAGGTCGGCCGGGCCGAGCGAGATGCCCTGCATCCGGGGGCTGGCCCCGGCGATCTCCTCGACGTTGGCCACGCCGGCCGCGGTCTCCAGGATGGCGTGCACCAGGATCGGCCGGGTCAGCCGGGCCCTGGCCTCCAGCTGGGCGAGCAGCCGGTCCACGTAGTGGATGTCCTGCGCGCCCTCGACCTTGGGCACCATGACCACGTCGAGCTTGTCGCCGATCTCGGTGACCAGGGTGACCAGGTCGTCCAGCGCCCAGGGCGAGTCGAGGCTGTTGACCCGGGTCCACAGCTGGGTGGCGCCGAAGTCGGTGGCGCGCGCGGTCTTCACCAGGCCGTGCCGGGCGGCCTCCTTGCGGTCGGCGGCGACCGCGTCCTCCAGATTGCCCAGCAGCACGTCCACCCGGGGCACGAGCGCGGGGACCTTCGCGGCCATCTTCTCGTTGCCCGGGTCGAAGAAGTGGATCATCCGGGAGGGCCGGAACGGCACCTCCCGGACGGGGGCCGGGGCCCCCACGGCAAGCGGGCGGAAGAAGTCCTTCGCCGAGCGCATGCGATCTCCCGGTCGTCGTTCGGGGTGAGGGTTCACGGAGGCCCGCCCGAAGGGCCGGACCCCCGGCGCTCACCATACGGCGACCGGGTCCCACCGGTTACCCGACAGTACGTGTGCCCTTCGTCACCGGTGACCAGCGCATCGCCAGGTCGGGCTCGCGCTCCATGTTGTCCGAGCCGTCCCTGGTGGCGGTGACGGCGAAGCCGTGCCGGAGGTAGAACGCCCGCGCGCCGGTGTTCTTCTGGAACACGAACAGGTCCAGGCCCCGCGGCCGGTGCGCCTGGGCGGCCGCCAGCAGCCGGCTGCCGATGCCGCGGCGGCGGACCTCGGCGAGCAGGTAGAGCGCGTCGAGCGTGTCGCCCTCGACGGCCGCGTAGCCGACGACCCGGCCGTCGAGCTCGGCCACCCACACCGCCGCGCCGGGCAGCACCACGTCCCGCACCCACGCCTCGACCTGGGCGTCGGAGCGCGTGCGCGGCGGCAGGTAGGGCATCGTCGCCTCGCGGGAGGCGATGTGCACCCGGGCGATCGCGGGGGCGTCGGCGGGGGCCGCGGGGCGTATCAGCGCGTCGGTCACTCGCCGGGCTCCAGACCGGCCCGCAGCAGGCCGTAGGCGTAGGCGTCGTCCAGGGCCTGCCAGGACGCGGCGATGACGTTCTCGCCGACGCCGACCGTGGACCACTCGCCGGCGCCGTCGGTGGTGGTGATCAGCACCCGGGTGGTGGAGTCGGTGCCGTAGCGGCCCTCCAGGATGCGGACCTTGTAGTCGACCAGCGCGAAGCCGCCGAGCTGGGGGTAGATGCGCTCCAGCGCGACCCGCAGCGCCCGGTCCAGGGCGTTGACCGGGCCGTTGCCCTCGGCGGTGGCGACGATCCGCTCCCCCTTGGCCCACAGCTTGACCGTGGCCTCGTTGGCGTGGCTGCCGTCCGGGCGGTCCTCGGTGATCGCGCGCCAGGACTCGGTGCGGAAGAAGCGCCGGGGGCCGCCGTGCTCGCCGCGGTCCAGCTCGCCGCGCAGCAGCAGCGCGAAGGACGCGTCGGCGGCCTCGTAGGTGTAGCCGCCCAGCTCGCGCTCCTTGACCCGGTCCACGACCCGCTGGACCAGCTCGCGGTCGCCGCCGAGGTCGATGCCCAGCTCCCGGCCCTTCAGCTCGATCGAGGCGCGGCCGGCCATGTCGGAGACCAGCATCCGCATGGTGTTGCCGACCAGTTCGGGGTCGATGTGCTGGTAGAGGTCGGGGTCCACCTTGATCGCCGAGGCGTGCAGTCCGGCCTTGTGCGCGAACGCGGACACGCCCACGTACGGCTGGTGGGTGGACGGCGGCAGGTTGACGACCTCGGCGATGGCGTGGGAGATCCGGGTCATCTCGCCGAGCGCGCCCGGCGGCAGCACCCGGCGGCCGTGCTTGAGCTCCAGCGCCGCGACCACGGGGAAGAGGTTGGAGTTGCCGACGCGCTCGCCGTAGCCGTTGGCGGTGCACTGCACGTGGGTGGCGCCGGCGTCCACCGCGGCCAGGGTGTTGGCGACCGCGCAGCCGGTGTCGTCCTGCGCGTGGATGCCCAGGCGCGCGCCGGTGTCGGCGAGGACCAGGCCGGTGACCGCCTGGACCTGGGCGGGCAGCATGCCGCCGTTGGTGTCGCAGAGCACCACCACCGAGGCGCCGGCCTCGTGCGCGGCCCGGACGACCTTGGTGGCGTAGTCGGCGTTGGCGCGGTAGCCGTCGAAGAAGTGCTCGCAGTCCACGAACACTCTGCGGCCCTGGGCGACCAGGTGGGAGACGGTGTCCGTGACCATCTCCAGGTTCTCCTCCAGCGTGGTGCGCAGCGCGAGCTCCACGTGCCGGTCGTGGGACTTGGCGACGATCGTGACCACCGGCGCGCCGGACGCCAGCAGCGCGCCCACCTGCGGGTCGTCGGCGGCCTTGCCGCCGGCTCTGCGGGTCGCGCCGAACGCCACCAGGGTGGCGTGCCGCAGTTCCAGTTCCTGCGCGGCGCGTGCGAAGAACTCGGTGTCGCGGGGGTTGGCGCCCGGCCAGCCGCCCTCGATGAACCCCACCCCGAAGTCGTCCAGGTGCCGGGCGATCGTCAGCTTGTCGGCGACGGTGAGGTTGATCCCCTCACGCTGGGCGCCGTCGCGCAGCGTGGTGTCGAAGACATGGAAGCTGTCGTCCAGTTCGGCGGTCATGGGTTGTCACTCCTGTCAGGTGGGTGGGTCCTCCGGACGGTCCGGCCGTCCGGAGGTTCCGACTCCACTTGTCCCCGTCTCCCGGTGCGGTTCCGCCTCCGGCGCGGATGGTCCGGAAACGAAAAAACCTCTCGCGGATGCGAGAGGTCTGCACGCGGGTCTGGGACACGGTGACGTTCCACTGGGGTCAGTGAGAACGTCACTGCGGACCGGCGTGCCTGCTGCCAATAATCACGGCGTACGAGGACACGGTGGCAGTGTGCCACACGCGCGCTCCGCGCCGGCCCCGAGTCTCACAATGCGGGCGCCCGCCCGCCGGCTCAGCGCTGGGCGCCGCCCCCCAGGGGGTGCATCCAGCCGTGGGGGTCGGCGGCGCGGCCCGACTGGAGGTCGAGCAGCGCGGCCCGCAGCCGCATCGTGACGGCGCCGGGCTGCCCGTCCCCGACCGTCCAGTCCGCCCGCGTGGACTTGACCGAGCCGACCGGCGTGATCACCGCCGCGGTCCCGCACGCGAACACCTCCGTGAGCGTCCCGTGCTCGTTCCCCTGCTTCCAGTCGTCCACGCTGATCCGCCCCTCGGCGACCTCGTAGCCGAGGTCGGCCGCGATGGTCAGCAGCGAGTCGCGGGTGATGCCCGGCAGCAGCGAGCCGGACAGCTCGGGGGTGACGATGCGGTCCCCGTACACGAAGTACAGGTTCATGCCGCCCATCTCCTCGATCCAGCGGCGCTCGATCGCGTCCAGCCAGACCACCTGGTCGCAGCCGTGCTCGGTGGCCTGCGCCTGCGCGACCAGGGACGCGGCGTAGTTGCCGCCGGTCTTG
Source organism: Streptomyces sp. IBSBF 3018 (assembly GCA_050613715.1). Lineage (GTDB taxonomy): Bacteria > Actinomycetota > Actinomycetes > Streptomycetales > Streptomycetaceae > Actinacidiphila. The sequence continues at coordinate 5,948 of JAJSZB010000015.1, read as the reverse complement.
GCCGCGCCGGTGCCGCCGGGGGCCGCCCGCACGTACTCCTCGGACAGCCACACCGAGACCGGCTTGACGCCGCCGGAGAAGTACGCGCCGGCCGGGGAGGCGATGACGAGGAAGAGGTACTCGTTGGCCGGGCGCACGCCGAGGCCGACCTCGGTGGCGAACATGAACGGCCGCAGGTACAGCGACGCCTCGCCGTCGCCCGGCACCCACGCCCGGTCCTGGCGGACCAGCGCGTCGCACGCGGCGATGAAGGTCTCCACCGGCAGCTCGGGCATGGCCAGCCGGCGCGCGGAGCTGCGGAACCGCTCGGCGTTGGCCTCGGGGCGGAAGGTGGCCACCGAGCCGTCGGGCTGCCGGTAGGCCTTCAGGCCCTCGAAGATCGTCTGCGCGTAGTGCAGCGTCATGTTGGCCGGGTCGATCGCCAGCGGCGCGTAGGGCACCAGCTGGGCGTCGTGCCAGCCGCGGCCCTCGGTCCACTTGATGGTGACCATGTGGTCGGTGAAGTGGCGGCCGAAGCCGGGGTTGGCCAGGATGGCCTCCCGCTCGGCGTCGGCCAGCGGGTGCGACGAGGGCTTGAGCTCGATCGTGGGCGTCGTCATGTCTTCCGTCCTTCACCGTCGTCAGGTGGCTGCCGTCCCGGATGCTAGGACGTCCACGTTTCCCGTCGTGCAGCGGCCCCACCGCCGATTATCGCAGCGGTGGGGCCGCGTACCCACCTCTCGTCCCCGACCTGCCGGGGAGGCGGCGCGCTCCGGGGTGCCGCCCGGGGCCGCCGGGGGTGCTCGGGCCTCAGACCCCGGCGGCGAGCGCGTCGCCGATCTCGACCGTGGAGCGGGCCGGCTGCCCGGCGCGCGCGGCCAGGTCCGCCTGGACCGCCGTCTCGATCCTGGCGGCCTCCGCGTCGTAGCCGAGGTGCCGCAGCAGCAGCGCCACGGAGAGCACGGTCGCGGTGGGGTCGGCCTTGGACTGGCCGGCGATGTCCGGCGCGGAGCCGTGCACCGGCTCGAACATCGAGGGGAACGCGCGCGAGGGGTTGATGTTGCCGCTCGCCGCGACGCCGATGCCGCCGGAGACGGCGGCGGCCAGGTCGGTGATGATGTCGCCGAAGAGGTTGTCGGTGACGATCACGTCGAACCGCTCGGGCTGCGTGACGAGGAAGATCGTCGCCGCGTCCACGTGCAGGTAGTCGGTGGCGACCTCGGGGTACTCGCGGCCGACCGACTCGAAGATGCGCGTCCACAGGTGTCCGGCGTGCACCAGGACGTTGTTCTTGTGCACCAGCGTGAGCTTCTTGCGCGGGCGGGCCTTGGCGCGCTCGTAGGCGTCCCTGACCACGCGCTCGATGCCGTACGCGGTGTTCAGGCTGACCTCGGTGGCGACCTCGTGCGGGGTGCCGGTGCGGATACTGCCGCCGTTGCCGGTGTACGGGCCCTCGGTGCCCTCGCGGACCACCACGAAGTCGATGGCCGGGCTGCCGGCCAGCGGGGTGCCGACGCCCGGGAAGAGCTTGCTCGGGCGCAGGTTGACGTGGTGGTCGAAGGCGAACCGGAGCTTGAGCAGGAAGCCGCGCTCCAGCACGCCGGACGGCACCGAGGGGTCGCCGATGGCGCCGAGCAGGATCGCGTCGTGCGCCTTCAGCTCGGCCAGGTCCTCGTCGGTGAGGGTCTGGCCGGTCGCGTGGTAGCGCTTGGCGCCGAAGTCGTACTCCTTCGTCTCCAGCTTGGTGTCGGGCGGGAGGACGGCGGTGAGGACCTTGAGGCCCTCGGTCACGACTTCCCGGCCGATTCCGTCGCCGGGGATCACTGCGAGGCTGAGGGTGCGAGACATGTGCGGCACCCTACTCCGCGTCCCAACCCCTGACATGCGGCGTCCGCATGCCGGACGGAGCGGTCTGGTGCGGCGGCCCGGCGGTCCGGCCGGGCGTCAGTGCGACTCGTGGCCGGTGCTGCCGCCGTTGTCGCGCCGGTCCATGCTGCGCTGCAGGGCCCGCAGGGCGTTCTGGCGGGCGGTCTCGTCCATGTCCATGGGGAATCAACTCCTGGAGGAGATCGGAGGAGATGGGGGTGCCATGGAACGCGGGCGGTGGGGTGCGCCGCGGGGGGTGACCCGGCTTCGGTGAAGGCGCTGCCCGTCCATCCGCCACTCGCTCGGTCGAGCGGGAGCGTTCGGCTCCCTACAAACGTAGGACAGCGCGGCCGTCCTGTCGCCACAATTACTCGGACTTCCTACTATCTGAGACGGCGATCACCCGTACGCCTGCCGGAAGCGGTCCTCGACGGCTTCCGGCAGGCGTACGGGCGGGGGTCCCGCGGGCGGTCGGGACGGGCTGCGAGCAGGCGTACGGGCGGGACGCGGAGGCCGGTCCCGCGGGCGCTCAGCCCTGGTGCGGGTAGCGGTAGTCGGTCGGCGGCACCAGCGCCTCCTTGATCGCGCGGGTGGAGGTCCAGCGCATCAGGTTCTGCGCGGCGCCGGCCTTGTCGTTGGTGCCCGAGGCCCGGCCGCCGCCGAAGGGCTGCTGCCCGACCACCGCGCCGGTCGACTTGTCGTTGACGTAGAAGTTGCCCGCGGCGAACCGCAGCCGGTCCATCACGTGCGCGACGGCGGCGCGGTCGGTGGCGATCACCGAACCGGTGAGCGCGTACGCCGCGACCGACTCCATCTGCGTGAGCACGTCCTCGAAGTCGGCGTCCTCGTAGACGTACACGCCGAGGATCGGGCCGAAGTACTCCTCGCGGAAGATCTCGTTGTCCGGGTCGGTGGAGACCAGCACGGTCGGGCGGACGAAGTAGCCGACCGAGTCGTCGTACGTGCCGCCGGCCAGCACCTCGACGGTCGGGTCGGCCTTGGCCCGCTCGATCGCCGCCCTGCTCTTGGCGAAGGCGCGCTCGTCGATCACCGCGCCGAGGAAGTTGGACAGGTCGGTGACGTCGCCCATGGTGATGCCGTCGACCTCGGCCGCGAACTCCTCCTTGAAGCCGCCATCCCAGATCGAGCGCGGGATGTAGGCGCGCGAGGAGGCCGAGCACTTCTGGCCCTGGTACTCGAAGGAGCCGCGGGTCAGCGCGGTCTTCAGCACCGCGGGGTCGGCGGAGGGGTGCGCGACGACGAAGTCCTTGCCGCCGGTCTCGCCGACGATCCGCGGGTAGGAGCGGTAGCGCTCGATGTTCTCGCCGACCGTGCGCCACAGGTACTGGAAGGTCCTGGTGGAGCCGGTGAAGTGGATGCCGGCCAGCTCCGGGTGGGCCAGCGCGACCTCGGAGACGGCGATCCCGTCGCCGGTGACGAGGTTGATCACGCCGTCCGGCAGCCCGGCCTCCTTCAGCAGCCGCATCAGCAGCACCGCGGAGTGCGTCTGGGTCGGCGACGGCTTCCACACCACGACGTTGCCCATCAGGGCCGGCGCGGTGGGCAGGTTGCCGGCGATCGCGGTGAAGTTGAACGGCGTGATCGCGTAGACGAAGCCCTCCAGCGGGCGGTGGTCCAGGCGGTTCCACACGCCGGGGGCGTTGGCGACCGGCTGCTCGGCGAGGATCTGCCGGGCGTAGTGGACGTTGAACCGCCAGAAGTCCACCAGTTCGCAGGGGCTGTCGATCTCGGCCTGCTGCACGGTCTTGGACTGGCCGAGCATGGTGGAGGCGGCCAGCGTCTCGCGCCACGGGCCGGCCAGCAGTTCGGCGGCGCGCAGGATGATCGCGGCGCGGTCGTCGAAGGACGTCGCGCGCCAGGCGGGGGCCGCGGCCAGCGCCGCGCCGATCGCGTCCTGCGCGTCCTGGGTGGTGGCGTTGGCGTAGCTGCCGAGCCGGGCGCCGTGGTTGTGCGGCTGGACGACGTCGAAGCGCTCGCCGCCGCCCATGCGCTCCTGGCCGCCGATGAACATCGGCAGGTCGACCGGGTTGCCCGCCAGCTCCTTCAGCCTGGCCTCCAGCCGGGCGCGTTCCGGGCTGCCGGGCGCGTACGTGTGCACCGGCTCGTTGACCGGCACGGGGACCTGGGTCACGGCGTCCATGGAAGCTGTCTCCTTGAGGGTGCGGGGAGCGCGGGGAGCGCGGGGGTCTGGAGGGTCGGTGGAGGGCGAGGGGTTCAGCGGCCGGGGACGAAGGAGCGGAGGAAGAACGCCAGGTTCGCCGGGCGTTCGGCGAGCCGGCGCATGAAGTAGCCGTACCAGTCCGCGCCGTAGGGCACGTAGATCCGCATCCGCTCGCCCTCGTCGGCGAGCCGGCGCTGCTCGGCGGTGCGGATGCCGTAGAGCATCTGGAACTCGTAGGAGCCCGGCGCGCGGTGGTTGCGCGCGGCCAGTTCCTGCGCGATGGCGATCATGCGGGGGTCGTGGGACCCGACCATCGGGTACCCGTCGCCCTGGAAGAGGATGCGCAGGGCGCGCACATACGCCCTGTCGACCTCGCGCCTGTCCTGGTGTGCGACGCTCGCCGGCTCCTTGTACGCGCCCTTGACCAGCCGCACCCGCGAGCCGTCGACGGCGAGCGCGCGGGCGTCGTCCTCGGTGCGGAAGAGGTAGGACTGCAGCACCGCGCCGGTGCGGGGGTGCGCCAGGCGCAGTTCGCGCAGCACGGCGAGGGTGGAGTCGACGGTGGTGTGGTCCTCCATGTCCAGGGTGACCGTGGTGCCGATCTCGGTGGCCAGCTCGGCGACCTGCCGCACGCCGTCGAGGGCGATGTCGTGGCCGCCGTCGGGGAGCGCCTGGCCGAAGGCGGAGAGCTTGACCGAGACCTCGGCGCGCGGGCCGAGCTTCTCGTCGCGCAGCGTCTCCAGCAGGCGCAGGTACGCGTCGCGGGTGGCGTGCGCGGTGGCCTTGTCGGTGACGTCCTCGCCGAGGTGGTCCAGGGTGACGTCGAGGCCGCCGGCGGTCAGCGCGCGCACGGTGTCCATCGCGGGGTGCAGGGCGTCGCCCGCGACGAACCGGTTCACCACGGGACGGGTGACGGGTGCGGCGGCGACGACGCGGCGCAGCCGGTCGCTGTGCGAGGCGGCGAGCAACACGGGACCGAGCACGGGGCTCCTCCAGGGCGGGCGGTACGGATTCTCCGGCGGACACGCGCCGTCACCGTGAATCTAGGGTTCCCCTCCCCCGGCGGCCATCGACACCTGTCACGCTTCCGGGTGCGGCCGGTCATACATCTGTATGAAGCGGTGCGGGACAATGGTGCGGTGGCCGGTGCGTACGAGGACTTCCAGGATCTGGTGGACGAGGTGTCCGCGCTGCTGGGCGCGCCCGCGACGCTGGAGGACCGGGACTTCGGGCTGATCGCGTTCGGCGTGCACGACAGCGACGACGAGGCGGCGACCGATCCGGTGCGCACCCGGTCGATCCTGACCCGCAGGTCCACCGCGGAGGTGCGGGCGTGGTTCGAGCGGTTCGGCATCGCGCGGGCGGCGGGTCCGGTGCGGATCCCGGCGGCGCCGGCGGCCGGGGTGGTGCGCGGCCGGCTGTGCCTGCCGGTGCGGCACGGCGGCGTGGTCTACGGCTACGTCTGGCTGCTGGACGAGGCGGAGCACTCGACGGCGCAGCTCGACGCGGCGATGGCCGTCGCGGCCCGCATCGGCGCGGGCCTGGCGGCGGCCGCGCGCACCGGCTCGGCCGCGGCGCGGGCCCTGCGCGACCTGCTCACCGCGGCCTCCCGCGCGGCCCGCGACGACGCGGAGGACGCACTGCGGGCGGCGCTGGCGGAGGACGCGGAGGAGCCGCACGCGCTGGTGTGCGTACGGCTCGCGCCGGGCGGTGCGGGGGGCGCGCGCCCGCCCGCGCGGGTGGCGCCGGGGAGCGCCGGGGCGGCGTCCGGCGGCGCGGGCCCGCAGTTGGGCGCGAGTCCGCAGCCGGGCGCGGGCGCGCGGCGGCGGGCCGAGGCTGCGGGTCCCGCGACGGAGCGGCCGGCCGAGGCGCCGGGCGCGCCGGGGCAGTGGGGGGAGTTGCCGGGGCTGCGGGCGGTGCC
>JAJSZB010000159.1:0-14346 GCA_050613715.1 Streptomyces sp. IBSBF 3018 | reverse complement strand
CGCTCCACCTCACCCCAGCGCCCACCCCACCGACCCAACCACAACCGCAGCGCCGCACCGACGGGTTGGGCGACTCATCGATGACGGCCACGGCCTCGTAGCCGTTCGGCAGTCCAGACCCACTACGTGCCGTTTCTGTACCGGGCACCCGAATGCCTGCACATTGCCTGCGGCGCTGCTAAAATGAATGCATGACCGCCATCACCATCCGGGACGTTCCAGACGACACAGTCAACGCCCTGAAGGTACGCGCCGCCCAGGCCGGCAAGTCTCTCCAGGCGTACGCCCTGGAACTCCTTTCCCGGGAGGCCGCCAAGCCAACTCTCGCAGAGATGGCGGCACGCCTTGAGCGGGAGACCCGCACAGCGCTCAGCACGACCGACATCCTCGACGCCATCGAGGACGGACGTGAACGGCGTTGATCGTCATCGACTGCTCCAGCCTCGTGCACTTCCTCCTCGACCACGGCACCACGGGGACCAGGATCCGCGAGCGAGTGGGTCGCGCGGACGCTCTCGCGGCACCGGGCCTGCTGGACTACGAGATCACCTCAGCCGTCCTCGGCCTAGCGCGCGGCCGACGTGGGGGTAAGCCGAAGATCACGGAGAAGGAAGCCGCCAAGGCGATCACCGACTACCAAGCCCTGGCAGTCGACCGGCACCCGACACTGGTCCTCTGGCAGCGGGTACGCGACCTTTCGCACAACCTCTCCGCCTACGACGCGCACTACGTGGCCCTCGCCGAGAGCCTTGGCGTACCGCTCGTCACCAGCGACGCCAGGATCGAACGCAGCGGGGCGGCCCACTGCGCCATCGAGACCTTCGAGGCCCCCGCCGCCTGAGCCCGCAGCCCCGTTGTATGCCAGCTCCCGGCGAGCTGGCGCCCCGTGGGATTTCCGGGTCCCCAAACCGCGACCGAGTCGGGTTCGAACCGACGACCTACGCTTCACAAAATGTCCGGCCATGATCCGCTGGCGTCGGCTAGGGTCCTTCTTCCCTGGCCAGACGGACTGGCGAATGTCCGCGGACGCCAGCGACCGAACCCGGAAGCTAGGCCATCTGAGACCGCGGCTGAGACCCTCGCGCCCCAGGGCACGGGCCTTACAGCACTGGGCTCCGCGAAGCGCTGGACGGCCGTGGATGCGCGGACTACGCCGCTCCCAGGCCAGCCCCCTGCCACGGCACACAAGGACGAAAGTAAAATTCCTCCGATTTCGCACCCCTTGGCCCGTTTCGCCATTTAGCCCGCGATCCCCTGGTAGCTTGCCATGCATGGAGAACACAGACAGGGCCGTCGGGTTTTGGAGCTATACACACAGGGACGACGAGATCAACGGAGGCCGCATCAGAGAACTAGCCAAGCACATATCCAATGAATTTGAATTAATCACAGGCGAAAAACTGATAATATTCGTCGACAAAGAGAGCCTTGAGTGGGGGGAAGTATGGAAGGATAGAATTAACTCCGCACTCGCTGGAACCACCTTCTGTATTCCCATTATCACGCCTGCCTTTTTCAAAAGTTCCGCTTGCCGGACCGAGGTGCTGACATTCGCCGGGCATGCCAAAAGTCTCGGCCTAGACGACCTGCTACTTCCAATCCTCTACGTCCCCGTACCAGGGTTGGGAGAAGAGGAAAACTCTGATGAGGTAATGGCTCTGATCGGCGACCGCCAGTACTCCGACTGGACGTCGCTGCGACTAAAGGAAAGTAGCTCAACTTTATATCGCGAGGCCGTCCTAGATCTTGCGACCAGAATATCTAATATCCTGGAGCGATCGGTACAGGTCGCGTCAGAATACGAGCGCAGCCTAGAGATCTCGGCTAGCAACGAGAGCCCCGCTTTGCTCGAAACCATGGCAGAAGCCGAGAGTGCTTTCCCGCGTTGGACGCAAGTCACGTTGAAATTCGCGCAGATTTTGCAATTAATCGGGGATGAATCGCAAAAAACGGCTGCAGAAATTCGCGATTCGGACGCTCGCGGCGATGGCTTTACTGGCCGACTTCAAGCAACCCGTAAGCTTGTAGAGAGAATCAGCGAGCCCGTGGATCGTCTCTACCGACTCGGCAACGAATATTCGGCCGAACTGGTCAAGATCGACCCAGCTATTCTCACATTCATCCGGGAACTTCCAAAAGAAGACACAAATTCGCAAAATAAGCGAGACATTGAGACTTTTTTCTCGGTGATCAGGCAATCCGTAGAGTCCTCTCGTACTGCCATGGAGAGCGTCAGGAGCTTCCGTGACAGCGTAGGCCCACTCGCCGGCATGAGTCAGGCGATGCGCCCGCTCATACAGAAAATTCAGTCTGCCACTCAAAGAGTGATCGACGGCCAGTCGATCATCGAAGAGTGGGGGAGGCTTATCGACGAGAGCGGATACAAAGCCAAGCAAACATCAAGCGAAATTTCTCCAGCGATTGAATAAAACCTACTAATTGCTCGCCGCAAGAAAGAGGTGTCGCGTGTCTAATGTCGGGAGAGGCGATCCGCCAGAGATATCCTACGCACTGCGAATAGCCAACTCCTCTTACGACTGGTATCAGGGTGCCGCGACTCGTGCGAGGCGATATTTTAGGATCTCAGAAACGGCGCTTTTGGCTATTGGGGCTGCTATTCCCATTGCCGCAGCAGTACACCCTGACGATAGTCGGGTGCCTGCAGTCTTGGGAGGGTTAATCGCCTTTGCAACTGGGCTGCGGTCACTATTCCACTGGTCTGACGACTACTTGCGCTTCAGCCAAGCCAGAGAAACCGTGGAAGCTCAGCGAAGACTATACTTGACTGAGTCCCCACCGTACTCTGACGGCATCACTCGGGATGCACTTCTAGTTGCCGAAATTACCCGAATAGAGCAGCGCGAGATGGGCTCGTGGGTACGCATCGTCAGTTCTCAAGACGATCCACACTAATAATCAGCGACCCGAGTCCTTGCAATGCCTTTAAAATCATGTTCGACTGCTGCCGAAGCCCAAGAAATGGGAATTTGCGGCAAGTAGATCATCATAAGGTTCCGCCAGTCTAGCTGCCACTAGTGAAGAATCAAACAGCGCCGAACTCTGTTCTGATTCGCCGAATTGATCAGCTGACCTCAGTAGGGACCAGGCGGGCCCCTCTACCCCGAGCACCGCAATTTCATCCAATCCGGATTCTCGCAGCTCATCGGCAAGTTCCTCGGCCCGGTGAAAATAGGCGAGTGTGAAGCCGCGGCTTCCGTCGTAGGTGGCGGTGCGGAGAATTTCGGCGATGGAGGCTTGCATACGGGGGGTGTGCAGGTGGGCGAGGGCCGCGTGTTCGAAGAGGGACGCGTAGCGGTTGATCGCGGCCGCGGCGACCAGGCCGCCGGGGCGGACGACGCGGTGGGCTTCGGCGAGGGCCTGCCGGCGGTCGGCCGGGTCGGGCAGGTGGTAGAGCGGGCCCAGCAGCAACACCACGTCGTAGCTGTCGTCTTCGGCGTCGAGGCGGCGCGCGTCGCCGATCGAGGCGCGGCAGATGCTCGACGCCTGCTCGACGTGGCGCGCGATCGGGTCGACGAGGTCGACCTCGTACCCATCGGCGACGAGCCATCGCGCATGGGCACCCGGGCCGCCGCCCACGTCCAGGATCTTGGCGGGCGCTGGCGGGAGGTAGCGGCGCAGAAGCTCCTGTGTGCGGAGCAGCTCCAGCCGTCCGTCCGCGGCAACGCTGAGACGTTCGCTCTCGTCGATCGTCTCGGAGTAGAAGCGTTCGATCTCGGGCGCCAACTCTCTGTCCACCACCATGGCAGTATCGTGTGTGCCGGTGGACCAGTCCAGTACGGCAAGTCCCGGGAAGGCATATGGCGATACTGAAGTACGAGGAGATCGCGGAGTCCCTGCGGGCCCGCGTCGCCAAGGGCGAGTTCGCGCCCGGCGAGACCGTGCCGTCCACACGTGACCTGTCCGAGCAGTGGTCGGTGTCGCGGGCGACCGCCATCAAGGCCATGGATGTCCTGCGCGCCGACGGTGTCGTCGAGGCCCGCCAAGGCACGGGGTTCGTCGTCACCGAGGTTCCCGTCGCGCGGCCGGCCGGTGGGCGCCGGGCAGGTTCCACCCGGGTGACGGGCGGCTTGCCCTTCTCGCGGATCGGGACGCCTGACCGGGCGGTGCCCCCGGCGCGCGTCGCTGACGCGCTCGGCCTGGACGAGGGCGTGCGGGCGCTGCGCCGGGTGCGCGTCCTGCAACTCCCGGACGGGACCCCGCACAGCTACGTCGAGGCGTGGTTCCCGCCGGACATCGCCGACCGGGCGCCGCGACTGGAGCAGCACGCGCCGATCGCCGAAGGAACGACGAGATACGTCCTGCGGCAGACCGGTCGTCACCCGGTCGAGGGCGCCGACGTCACGACGGTCCGGCTCGCCACGGACGACGAAGCCCGGCACCTGCAGCTGGAGTTGCCGGCCGCCGTGGCCGTCACGCTGCACGTCGCGTACGACCGGGACGGCAGCCCGCTGGTCTGTGAGGAAGGCGTCACGCCCGGAACGCTCTGGGAGCAGAGGGACACGTACCCGATGTAGCAGCCGCGCGGGCTCGAATCGTCTGCCGGCCCCTGTCGGCGACCCCGGCCCTCTGCCTTCGCTCGCACAACCGCCCGACGCGGACGCGGTCACGCCACCACGCCGCTGGAGCGTAGGCCGCCCGTGCCGTACATCGCGCGGTGGAGCGGGGAGAAGGCCGGGCCGAAGCCTGTCGTGCTCAGACGGGACGGCAAGGGCATCGCCTACGCCGACGAGCGCTCGTACGACCGCGACGCGTACGGCGTGCTCTGGGAGCGGACCCCGTCGCAGCCGGGAAAGGGCGTGCCCCAGTTCGGGGAGGTCCACAGCCTCCGGCAGCGGCTGTGCATGACCGGGCTCCGCTGCCAGGTGTGCGGCGTTCCCGCCGACCGCGCCCCGGACGGCGTGCTCTGGCTCGTCGACGCGCGCCCCGCCGAGCTGCTCCCCGCAGGGGAGACCACCGCCCACCCGCCGGTCTGCCGGCCCTGCGCCCGCCTCGCGGTCCGGGCCTGCCCCCACCTGCGCACCCAGCAGGTCGCCCTGCGCGTCCGCGGCTTCCGCCCCTCCAGCGTGCGCGGCGCCCTCTACGCACCCGGCCGCAACGGTCCCGACCTGTACGACGCGCAGACCCTGCCCCTCGCGCACCCCCTCGTCCCCTGGCTCCTCGGCGGCCAACTCCTCATGGAACTCACCGAGTACACCCCCGTCGCCCTCGACGACGCACGCTGACGGCACTCGGAGCGGGCGGCGAGCGGCAAAACGGCCGGCGGCCGTACCGAGCGCCGCTGCGGCCGGGCGGGCGGAGAGCCCCCTGTCGGGTTCGAACCGACGACCTACGCTTTACAAGTTGTCCGACCTTGGTCCGGGGTCGTCCACGGAAGTCCATATGCGCAGGTCAGGCCGCCTAGCGGACGTAGGTGGACGGCAGCGATCGGCACCGGACGCCGGGGTAACCGAGACCGCAACTGAGACCCGTCGCTTGAGTCCGTGACGAGCGCTACGGCGGCTCGCGTCGGCGGCGAGGATGCCGTGTTCTGAGAGCCGTGAGCCAACTACATGATCAACTTTGTCGAGTTGGAGACAGCTCGCCCCGCACCTGGCATTATGCCCACATGAAAACCCTCATGATTGATTGCGATTATCCAATCGAGAACGCCATACAGGTGAGCTTCGACTCACCGGTTTCATGTTTCGATTACGACATCATCATGTGGGATGTGGGCGGGACACATCTGGAATATAAGGACCGTTCAACAAGTTACCAGGGACTCCCATCACTAAGCGATGCGAACTCGCTAACCCTGCTGAAAGCGATGGAACGCCGGCGCAAAGAGTTCGCAGAAATCTTGTCAATGGGGCGAGCTGTAATTATTTTCCCTAGCGTGGAAGCCAGCGTCTATATAGCGACCGGGGAGAAGCGAGTTTCGGGCACCGGGAAGAATGCGAAGACGACGCGCATCGTAAAGGACTTCAGTCTTTACAATGCACTCCCGTTCAAGCTGGAGACAACTGCGGCGAATGGCCTAGCAGTTGAACCTGTCGGTGCGCAATTTTCCACACTCTGGAGGGCAACGCGCGGATATTGGCTCTATCACTGCATCCTGGACACTTTCCCGGGAGAGCAAGTTGCTCGAATCGCCAATACGGATAAGGTCATAGGCTCTATACAAAGATCAAAGGAAGGGGGTCTCCTAGCAATTCTCCCTGAACCATACTGGGAGGAAGAATCGTACGAAGAGGAGGATATTTCTGAACCTCCCACAGCGTCAGCGGGTAATGGCTTGGACGATCACAACTCCACACCGGAGCTGCTGCACGCCTGGGTCTGCGAGCAGATGAGTGGAGAGGCGGAGAAAGCACCAGCATGGTTGGCTTCTTATACCTTTCCTCAAGAAGATGTCATAACGGAAGAAAGACTCGAACTCCAGGAGCAAATGGAGCTCATCCTGACCCAGATTGACGCAGTAAAAGCCCGACAAGAATCCGAAGACCGCTGGAAAAGGCTAATATACACTCAAGGGGAAACACTTGAAAAGGAAGTAACCCGAGCACTCTCTGAGCTTGGATTTACCATGCTACCATCCATCCCCGGAAGAGCCGACATTCGCGCCGAGGTGAACGGCAAAAGAGTCGTAATCGAAGTGAAAGGGCTAGCAAAAAGCGCTGCCGAGAAGAATGCCGCACAGCTCGAAAAATGGGTTTCGGAAGAGACAATCGCTGGCGATGCTTCCGATTGCAAGCCAGTTCTTATTGTCAATGCCTGGCGAGGGCATGACCTGGACGAGCGTACTCAGGCCGCTTTCCCGGATCAAATGCTCGCCTACTGCAAAAACAGAGGCCACTGCCTGATCACCACCTCGCAACTACTCGCAATGGTCCGTACCGCGCTAGATGATCCGGCGAGCCGTGAGGGCATCCGAGCCGAAATTCTCTCAACTGTCGGACCCGTAACGGGCTGGGATCTAACAGCGCAGCTCATTAAGAAAACTTCCACGCAATCTTCATGACATTTGGACTAAGGTTGACTTTAGTCCGCCTGCGCGGTCAGGTGGGGTTTGCAGGACAGCGTTCATAAAATGTCAACCTCACGCGTGACGCAGCAATTCTGAGACCCGTGAGTTTTACGCGGGGCTGGATACGACGTAAGTCCCCTTGTTCGGCAACGTCGCAACCAGGCCCCGCTCGCGCAGTTCCGCGACAGCCCGGCGCGCGGTGCCCGACGCTACGCCGTACTGCGCTCCCATGTCCCGCTCGTTTGGCAAGTTGGTCCTTGCTGGTCAGGGAGGCATTCACACGCGTTCAGCCCCGTTCACCTCGGCGTTCCCGCCCTATGGGCGAACCCCTGCGGACGGGGCTGAACGCGTGTGAATGAGACGGAAACTGAGACGGAGAATTCATCGGCTGACCTGTGTCTCAGCGCTGCATATCCCGAGGCTGGGCGGCGCCCAGCGCCTCCAACACGGCCGAAGCGTCACCTTCGTACAAGATGTGCGATTCGTCTGCCTGAGGCGGGATGAATCGCGCACGGTAGCGTTTTAGGTCGCTCTCCGAGAAGTAGATGGAGTTCGGATCGCCTTTGTGGAAGTCGTTACGCTTGCTTACCCTTGCCCACAGTTCGTCGTGGCTGACCGCGAGGTAAACGAGCACAGGGACGGCGACGGTATCGATGGCGATGGCTCGCCATCTAGCTCGGTCCTCCGGGGTCCAGAAGCCGTGGTCCACCACGACATCGTGTCCCGCCTTGAGCTGTTCTCTCAGTTCGGCAGCAACGTCTTCCAGGACTGGCTTTTCGAGGGTGGGAAAGGTACCGCGAGGGAAGTCCACGCCGTAGACACCGTGCCGGCGGTACATCTCTTCGTCCGGGCACAAGCGCACGAATCCGTGGTCTGTAAGCACACGCGACAGCGTGGTTTTTCCTGAGCCGGGCAGTCCCACCATCAGGACACAGAACGGTGAACGAGTAGCCGTCACGGTGAGACCTCCGACTCCGTGCGCCAGCTACGGCCAGGACCGCCAAGGTCCACGCCGTACTCAACGATCTCACCTTCGCTGTCCATGAATTTCGCGGTCATCACCACCACGGGGTCCGAAGGGAGGTCATCGGGATCAAGTTCCAGCAGGCGCGCGTCCTCTCGCGTAAGCGTGCGTGCTGATGCTGTGTCGATGCGATGGCTGATCGGGTGACCGGTCGCTTGAGTGATGAGTTGCAGCGACGTCCCACCTGTCAGGCGCTCACTGACTACTAGCTGGGGGACTAGCTTGCCGTAATGAGCGGGAATCCACGATGTGCTGTGAGCCACGATGCCGTGCCGATCCCGGTAGACCCGACTGCGGCGAATCACATCAGCGCCGGTCTCCATATCGAGCGCTTGCGCCACGTCGGCCGGTGCAGAGACGACGGACGCCTGATGTGAATCCGACCTCTCGCCATCCCCCCAGCTAGACCCGGTACGACGTCCCCGGTCCAGGCGTTGAGCACCCGAGGACATCGACCCGGGCCTGTCCAGGACCTCCGTCCCAATGCCGTGGATGCCCTGCACATATCCGTCGTTGCGGAGCTTGCGCAGCGCCTTCTCGGCTGTCGCGGTACTCACTCTCCATTCTTCCGCGAGGTTCTTGATGCTCGGCAGGAGTGATCCGGGCTCTAGCCGGCCAGACGAGATCAACTCCGCGTAGTGCGCGGCGATCTTCGCGTATGGCGCCCGATTGCTGGTCTGGCCTGCCACGACGACTGCTCCTCTCGCAACTTCCCTGAGGTTCCCTACCCTACCGCTTGACACCGCAGGGAACCCTAGGGAACCTTAGGGATGTACCCGGTCGGCCAGCCGACCAACGGGTGCGGACCTCGGCGTGCCGGCTTCGGTCGGCAGGCCGTGGCGAAGGGGCCTGGGACAGATCAGGCCGAGGGACCCGGACCCCTTGTCAACCGGAGGGCTTAGGCCGAAAGGCCGTCTCCACGCGCCTGAAACGGGGGCTCGTGTCCCCGAAGGAGACATGCACGTCAGCCCCGGTATCCACGCCGTGAGGGCGCCGGATCAGATCCGGCCCGGGGCGCTTGCACCACCTGTTTTGCCTGGTTCGGCGGCTCCCGACCAAGGACATTCCGCCGTTCCGGGTCCCTCCATCACTTCGTCAGGAGACGACTCGTGTACGACTTCGTTGGGCCCCATCGGGCCGTGAGCACGAGCGAGTTCATCGAACTCGCGCTGGGAACCCCGCTGGACCTGTGGCTGGGTGTCGAGGGCGAGAGCGAGCACGACAAGGCCGCGCGTGAGGCGGCGGCCCGGGACATCCTCGCGGACGACCCGGGCATGGTCGACCGGACCACCGCGCTGGCGGTGGAGACGATCGGCCGGACCATGCCGGAGCTCCTGCACCTCGCCCCGACGCCCCGCCCCGCCACGGTGGTCCGCCGCCGGTCGGGCAGGAAGGGACTGGCGGCATGAACGTCACCGACCCGACCCGCGGCGCGAACAGCGCCCGCACGGATGCGAACCTGGACGCCGCTCGCGCGGACGTGAAGGCCGAGATCAGCCGCACGGACACCAAGGCGTCGCTGTTACTGGCGTTCGTCGGCGCGCTGCTGGCCGGCGTGTGGGCCGTGGCGTCCGGCCGGCGCCTGCCGCTGCTGGTGCTGCTGATCGGCGGCGCGGCGGTGCTGATGCTGGCCACCGCGTCCGGTGTTCTGCTGTGGGCGGTGCGCCCGAACCTGGGCGGGCCGCGTTCGGTCGGCTTCCCCCGGTGGGCGACCCTGGCGCCGGAGCAGGTGACCGCCGACCTGTCCGGTGACGACCGCGCCGAGCACATCGCGGCCCTGTCGCGGATCGCGGTGCGCAAGTTCACGCACCTGCGGCGGGCGGTCGATCTCATCTGCGCGGCCGGTGTGCTGCTGCTGGTCGCTGCCGTGATCGTGATCGGCGGTGCGGCATGAACCGCACGGCCAAGACCCTGCTCGTGCTGGCGCTGGTGGTCGTGGTCGCGATGGCGTTCCGGGTGTCCTGGAACGCATTGCGGGACATCGCCCGCACGGTCGGCGCCGACCCGACCGCCGCCCTGCTCTACCCGTTCGTGGTCGACGGCCTGATGGCGCTCGCGCTGGTCGCCAC
The DNA here is from genome assembly GCA_050613715.1 of Streptomyces sp. IBSBF 3018. GTDB lineage: Bacteria > Actinomycetota > Actinomycetes > Streptomycetales > Streptomycetaceae > Actinacidiphila. The sequence continues at coordinate 4,226 of JAJSZB010000159.1, read as the reverse complement.
GCTGGTTCTGACCGGTCCCGATCGCAGGTTCGCGCTGCGGGTGCTGGCCGGCTACACCGCCGCGTCGCTGGTTCTGAACTACGTGCACGGCCTGGTGCCCGCCCTGCACGCGCACACCGCCGGTCGGCTGCACCTGGTCGACTACGCGCCTGCCAACTGCGCGTTGGTGCTGCTGGCCACCTCGCTGCCGGTCGGGTCGATTTTCTTCGGCTCGGATCTGGTCGCCAAGGTCCTGCACCACCGGCCTACCGTGGTCGCAAATCAGGATCAGATGATCTCTTCTACCGTAAATCGGTTGGGGTCTGACCTGCGGGAGTCGACCCCTGCATCCCCGCCCGGGCCGGTCGTCCCGGCTGTGGCGGAGTCGGCCGACCCGGCGCCGCGTCCCGCGCCGGTCGGGTCTGCCCCGTCCGGTCCGCGTCGGCCGACCGGCCCGGTTCCGAAGTCGGCCCGTGCGCCCCGGCCGACCCGTACCCCCGACGAACTGCTCAACCAGGCGCGGCAGGTCACCGCTGACTGGTCGGACGACGAGTTGACCGGTGAGGCGATCCGCAAGGCCGTGCACACCTCGTCCGCCAACGGCCGGATGCTGCGTGACGCCCTGCGCGCCGAGCGCACCGCCCCGGCGCCCCTGCACCTGGTCGACGCCGACCAGGACACCGACTCCGCTGCGGCCCTGTGAGAACGGGAGACCTGCTCATGACCGACATCAGCAAGGCATCCGCCGAAGCGCTCGAAGCTGCCAGGCAGGGCGAGCAGTTCGCGGTGATCCTCGCCGCGATCCAGGCCGCGCAGATCATCCAGGCCCAGCAGCCGACCACCCCGCCCCCGCCCGTGGTCGCCTCCCAGCAGTCCAGCGCGGGCACGGCCGGCAAGTGGCTGGCTATCGGTGTCGGCGGCAGCATGCTCATGATCACGGTGGCGTTCGCCGCGGTCGCGCTGGCCATCGCGTCGGCGTGTGTCGCGCTGGTCGCGCTGGTGGTCTACGGCATCTACCGCGACATCCGGGGAGGGCGGCGCAAGTGATCCGCACCCACCGCGACGACCCGCCTCTCACCGCCGCTGAGGCCGCCCGCGTGGCGTGGCTGATCGGCCGTATGACCAAGCGCGGACTGGCCGGCGATGACGTCGACCAGTCCGACCTGCTGCGCAAGCTGGACCGCGTTCTGGACGGCGCCCGCAAGCGCGCCGAGAAGGACGCCGCCGCGAACACGTAAGTCCGCCCCGGACCGGCCGCTTATCCGCCAAGACACCGGCCGGTCCGGGCCCCGCACCTCACACCAGAGAGCAGGGAAGACCAGCATGACGGAAATCATCGACCTGAACGCGCACCGGCTCCGGTCCGCGCCCGATCTGACCAAGCACACCGCCCCGGTTGACCCCGCGCCGCCGCGCGAGGTGCTGGAAGGCGTCGTCCTCCCCGCCGCCACGTCGACCGCCCCGGCGGCGCCGCTGTGGCGGCGCACCGCCCGCACGGTGCGCACGGTGGCCACCGACCCGCGCACCCGTACCGCCGCCCGCGCGGCGGCCCGGCACGGCGCCTACGTGGCCGGCGGCGCGGGCATCCTCGCCAAGCGCGCCTGGGACGGACGGTCCGCCGCCCGCTACGAGCGGATGATCCGCATCGCCGAAGCCGCCGGGCAGCACGAAACCGCGATGGAATGGGAGGAACGCGGCCGGCAGTTCCGCGCAGCCCGCCACCAGCGGCGCATGGACCTGCTCACCGCCCCGCAGCGCATCGCCAAGGGCACCGTGGCCGGCGCCGCCACCACGGCCGGGGGCCTGCTCGCCCTGGGCACCGTGCTGGCGTTCGCCGAACACGACGTGTCGCAGGTCATCGCGCCGATCGCGTTCACCATCGACGTGGTACGCACGCTGGTGTGGCTCGCGTCGATCGTGTGGGGCCCGGCGGTGTTCCTCGCCCCCTGGCTGGCTCTCTTCAGCCTGTGGAACGTCGGCAGGCGCGGACAGGCCGCCCCCAACTGGGCGCTGCCGGCCGTGCAGCGCTCCAACGACGGCGCCCCGATCACCCCGTCGATCGTGGTCACCGCGCTGCGTGACCTGGGCATCGCTGCCCTGCGCGGTGCGATCCGCGCCATGGAGGACAACGGCGCCGCGATGCTCGGACCGATCCGCATCGCCGGATGCGGTGTCGAGGTCGACGTGACCCTTCCCTCCGGCGTCTCCACCGAGGAGGTGCAGGGGCGGCGCCGCAAGCTCGCGGAGAACCTGGGCCGACACGAGCACGAGGTGTTCATCAGCATCCCCGCCGCCGCCCGCACCGTGCGCCTGTGGATCGCGGACTCCGGGGCACTGGATGAGCCGATCGGCCCCTCTCCCCTGGCCATCGACGCGGACCTGACCGGCAACTACGCGACCGGCCGCGCCCCGTGGGGCCAGGACCTGCGCGGGGACGCCGCCCTGATCAGCCTGTTCCAACGCCACCTGCTCATCACCGGGCTGTCCAACCAGGGCAAGACAGCGAGCCTGCGGGCGCTGCTGCTGTGGCTGGTGCTGGACCCGACCGTGCAGGTCCGCATCGCCGACCTGAAGGGCATGGGGGACTGGCGGATGTTCGACGGCCTGGCCACGGTGCTGATCGAGGGCCCGACCGACGATCACGTCATCGACGCCACCGAGATGCTCGAAGAAGGTGTCGCGGAGATGGAACGGCGCCTGATGGCCCCGGCCGGCACCACCTGGGACCCGCTGATCCTGCTCGTCGACGAAGCGCAGGTCGCGTTCATGTGCCCGGCGGTCGGACCGGACAAGCGCCCCTACGGCGGCACCAAGGCCACCTCCCGGTACTTCCAGGCCGCGCGGAAGATCCACAACCAGGGCCGGGCGGTCGACGTGCTGCTGTGGCAGGGCACGCAGGACCCCACCGACCAGAACCTCCCCAAGCTCGTCCGCGAGGGCGCCCACATCCGCGCCAGCCTGGTACTCGGCACGGAATCGCAGGCCCGCATGGCGCTGGGCGACAAGGCCATCGACGGCGGCGCCGCCCCGCACAAGCTCCGCCAGGGCCTCGACAAGGGCACGGTGGTGGTGGCCGGCGACGGGGTGAAGCTCGCCCCCGGACAGTCCTCCATCACCATCCGCACGCACTTCATCGACGGCGACACCGCCGCAGACATCGCGCAGCGTGCCAAGGCCCGCCGCACCGGGGTGACCACCCGCAGCGCGGTCGACACCGGGGAGCAGGTGGACGCGCTCGCCGACATCGCCACCGTGCTCGCCGACGCCGACCGCATGCGCACGCAGGAGGTCTTGCAGCGCCTCACGGAGCTGCGCCCGACCGAGTACCGGGGCTGGAAGTTCGGCGACCTGCGCGAGGTGCTCGACCCGTTCGGCGCCGCCCCCCACAAGTCGGACGGCGTGATGGTCGTGGACCGCGCCAAGGTCCGCACCGCGCTCGCCACCCGGCACGCCGACACCACCAGCGGTGACGCTGAGTAAAGGGAGGCGTCCAGGGAGACAGGGAGAACTCCCTGACCGCCTCCCTGCCCCCGCCTCCCTGGCCTGATCAGCAACAACGCTCACACAGGGAGGCAGGGAGCCGCCCCGCCGCGACCTGCGAAAACCCCCGGAAACACGGGCCCCGGGGTGACCCCTGCCTCCCTCCCTGCACGCACAGTCACCACCCTGGCGTCAGGAAGGACGACGCTGTGACCCTGCCCGTCTACCGCTACCGCACCGCCCCGCACGGCCTGATGACCCGCGCCCAACTCCGCGCCGCAGGACTCAGCGCCGCCCGCGCGGAAGTCGTCGCCGAACTGCGCTGGCGCTCCCGCAAGGCCCGCGCGGCCGGCGGATGGCGCACCGCCTACCTCTACGACCCCACCACCGCCCGACCCCTGCGGCCCATGACCCCCGGCCGCTGGCGCTCGCACGCCGCGATGATGCGCGCCCGCCGCACCTGCCCCACCTGCCGGACCGAACAGCCCTACGTAATCCCGCGCTCGCTCGGCACGTGCCTGCGCTGCGCCGGCGCCTTCTGACCCCGTGGCGGCGGCTCCCGACCAAGGACAATCCGCCGCCACGGTCCTCCATCCATCCCGAAGGACAGGAGAACCATCAGCATGACCCATCCCACCGCCCCGCGGCGCTCGCCGCCCACCACCGCCTGCTCGAAACCCTCGCCCACGCCATCGACACCGCATGACCCCTTGTTGGGGGGGGGGGGGGGGGGGGGGGGGGGGGGGGGGGGGGGGGGGGGGGGGGGG
>JAJSZB010000158.1:0-14603 GCA_050613715.1 Streptomyces sp. IBSBF 3018 | reverse complement strand
CGCCCGCCGCGGCCCCCGCGCCCGGCCGCCCGCCCGCGCCGTCCAGCAGCGCCGAGAGCACCGGCGCGAGATACGCCAGCGACTTGCCCGAGGCGGTACCGGTGGCCACCACCACCGACTCGCCGCGCAGCGCGTGCCCCGCGGCGCACGCCTGGTGGTCCCACGGCCGGTCGATCCCGGCCGCCCGGATCGCCTCGACGACCTCGGACCTGATGCCCTCCGGCCAGGATGCATGCCGTCCGACGCGGGCGGGCAGGTGCTCCGTATGGGTGATGCGCACGGCTCGGTCCGCCCCCGCGGCGAGCCGCTCCAGAGCGGTCCGGGGGGAGGTGCGGCCGTGCGCCGACTGCGGAAGATGATCCTGGGCCATCGGCACTCAGTGTGTCACTGGCGTGGCGGACAATCGGAGTAAGGCGTCGTCCCGCCCATCGTGAAGTGATTGAATGCCATCGCGGCCGCCCGTCCGTCCCCTACCGTTACCGTTCGGTGGGTGGCCCCAGGGGGGCGCCGCGTCGATGCAAGGTGCTGGAGGATCAGTGGACCTGTCCCTGTCGACCCGAACCGTCGGCGATCGCACGATCGTCGAGGTCGGCGGCGAGATTGATGTGTACACCGCGCCCAAGCTGCGCGAGCAGCTCGTGGAGCTGGTGAACGACGGGAGTTACCACCTCGTCGTGGACATGGAGGGAGTCGACTTCCTCGACTCGACCGGGCTGGGCGTGCTCGTCGGCGGGCTGAAGCGGGTGCGCGCCCATGAGGGCTCGCTGCGCCTGGTCTGCAACCAGGAGCGCATCCTGAAGATCTTCCGGATCACCGGCCTGACCAAGGTGTTCCCGATTCACACCTCGGTCGACGAGGCCGTCGCGGCGACCGACTGACCCCGCCCGGAAGGGGCACCGGACGGCTCGCCGTCCGGGCCCCTGTGATGCCCGCCCACAAAGACGAGGGGGAGGCCACGCCATGCCCACCGTAGAACTGCTCTTCAGCGCCCAGCCCGAGCACGTGCGCACCGCACGGCTCGTGGCGGCCGCGGTGGCGCGCCGGGCGGGGGTGGACGAGGCGGCCCTGGACGAGGTGCGACTGGCCGTGGGCGAGGCGTGCAGCCGCGCCGTCGGCCTGCACCGCAACTCCGCGCTGGAGGAGCCGGTACGGGTCCGGCTCACCGAGGAGGACAAGAAGTTCTCCATCGAGGTGGCCGACGAGGTGCCCGGCACCGGTGCGGGCGCCGCTCCGGACGGCGCGGCCGACGAGGCCGCCGACGACGAGGGCGAGATGGGCCTGGCGGTGATCAGCGGCCTGGTCGACGACTTCGAGGTCATCGACGGCGACAAGGGCGGCATCATCCGCATGAGCTGGCCCACCGTCGGCGTCTGACCCGCCGAGCCGGCCCCGGGCCCGCCGGCGCGCGCCCGGCCCGGTCCAGTCCGCTCCGCCCGCGCGTTCGCCCCGCGCCCCCACGACACCGGTCCGCGCCCCGCGCCCCGCGCACACCGAATTCGATCACGCCGCGCGGAATCGCGCCGCGTCATTTACCGTGGGAATTCCCTACGGGCACCCTTTTGTGATCTTTCGCTGCTCCTTACAATCCGTGCATCTTTGCTCAGCTCGCTGAGCGCGCGGCTTGATCAGCCGTAGGAGCCGCACGCCCATGCGCCAAACGTCAAGGAGGACGAATGGCGGGGCAACTCACCCCTTCCACGCTTGCCGCAGCGCCGGTCCTGACCGGCGGGAACCAAGCTCTGGTATGGATCATCGCGGCGGTCGCAGTGGCCGCACTGGCACTCGCCGCGGTTCTGGTACGTCAAGTGCTCGCGTCGGACGAAGGCTCCGACACCATGAAGAAGATCGCCGCTGCCGTGCAGGAAGGCGCCAACGCCTATCTCGCACGGCAGTTCCGTACCCTGGGGATCTTCGCCGTCGCGGCGTTCTTCCTGCTCATGCTGCTGCCGGCGGACAGCACCTCGCAGCGCATCGGCCGGTCGATCTTCTTTCTCGTCGGCGCCGTCTTCTCCGCGGTGACGGGCTATATCGGAATGTGGCTCGCGGTCCGCAGCAATGTGCGGGTCGCCGCCGCGGCCCGCGCCGCGACCCCGGAATCCGGCCAACCGCCGAAAGATCTCACCGAGGTCTCCCACCGTGCCATGAAGATCGCATTCAGGACCGGCGGAGTGGTGGGGATGTTCACCGTCGGCCTCGGACTTCTCGGCGCCTCCGCCGTCGTATTGATCTACAAGGCGGACGCGCCGAAGGTCCTCGAAGGATTCGGATTCGGCGCGGCGCTGCTGGCGATGTTCATGAGGGTCGGCGGCGGGATCTTCACCAAGGCCGCCGACGTCGGCGCGGACCTGGTCGGCAAGGTCGAGCAGGGCATTCCCGAGGACGACCCGCGCAACGCCGCGACCATCGCGGACAACGTCGGCGACAACGTCGGCGACTGCGCCGGCATGGCCGCCGACCTCTTCGAGTCCTACGCCGTCACCCTGGTGGCCGCGCTCATCCTCGGCAAAGTGGCCTTCGGCGACTCCGGCCTGGCCTTCCCGCTGCTCATCCCGGCGATCGGCGTGCTCACCGCCATGGTCGGGATCTTCGCGGTGTCCCCGCGCCGCAACGACCGCAGCGGCATGACCGCGATCACCCGCGGGTTCTTCATCTCCGCGGTGATCTCGCTGGCCGGCGTCGCCATCGCGGTCTACTCCTACCTGCCCTCCTCCTACGCCGATCTCAAGGGCGTCGGCCCCGACATCTCCTCCCACTCCGGCGACCCGCGCACCCTGGCGCTGGTCGCCGTCGTCATCGGCATCGTGCTGGCCGCGCTGATCCAGCAGCTCACCGGCTACTTCACCGAGACCTCGCGGCGCCCGGTGAGCGACGTCGGCAAGACCTCGCTGACCGGCCCGGCCACCGTCATCCTGTCCGGCATCTCGCTCGGCCTGGAGTCCGCGGTGTACTCCGCGGTGCTCATCGCGCTGGCCGTCTACGGGGCGTTCCTGCTCGGCGGCACCTCGGTGTGGCTGGCGCTGTTCGCGGTCGCGCTGGCCGGCACCGGCCTGCTCACCACCGTCGGCGTCATCGTCGCCATGGACACCTTCGGCCCGGTCTCGGACAACGCCCAGGGCATCGCCGAGATGTCCGGCGACGTCCACGGCGAGGGCGCCCAGGTGCTCACCGACCTCGACGCGGTCGGCAACACCACCAAGGCCATCACCAAGGGCATCGCCATCGCGACCGCCGTGCTCGCGGCGACCGCGCTCTTCGGCTCGTTCAAGGAGGCCCTGGACACCGCGGTGGCCAAGGCGCACCCGGCCGCCTCCGACGCGCGCTGGCTGTCGCTGGACATCTCCCAGCCCAACAACCTCGTCGGGCTGCTGCTGGGCGCCGCGGTCGTCTTCCTCTTCTCGGGCCTGGCGATCAACGCGGTGTCCCGGTCGGCCGGCTCGGTGGTCTACGAGGTGCGCCGCCAGTTCCGGGAACGGCCCGGGATCATGGACGGCACCGAACTGCCCGAGTACGGCCGGGTGGTCGACATCTGCACCAAGGACGCGCTGCGGGAGCTGGCCACGCCGGGGCTGCTCGCGGTGCTCGCGCCGGTCGCGGTCGGCTTCTCGCTCGGCATCGGCTCGCTCGCCTCGTACCTGGCCGGGTCGATCGGGGCCGGCACGCTGATGGCGGTGTTCCTGGCCAACTCCGGCGGCGCCTGGGACAACGCCAAGAAGCTCGTCGAGGACGGCCACCACGGCGGCAAGGGCAGCGAGGCCCACGCCGCGACGGTCATCGGCGACACCGTCGGCGACCCGTTCAAGGACACCGCGGGCCCGGCCATCAACCCGCTGCTGAAGGTGATGAACCTGGTCGCGCTGCTGATCGCGCCGGCGATCGTGAAGTTCAGCTACGGCGTCGACGCCAACCTCGCGGTGCGGGTGATCGTGGCCGTGCTCGCGCTCGTCGTCATCATCGGCGCGGTGTACGTGTCCAAACGCCGCGGCATCGCGATGGACGACCAGGAGGGCCGCGGCGGCGGGGGCGGCGACCCGGCCACCACCGAGAGCGGCTCGACCGTGGCGGCCTGACGGAGCTGCCCTGACGGAGCTGCCCGACACGCCGTCTGAGCGAGCGTCACCGGGGCGGTGCTCCCGCGCCAGGGAGCCCCGCCCCGGCGACTGCGGTGAACGGCTGAATATCAGACGAATCCGATCAAGCCGGGGCGGGTATGCGAAGGCCGCGGCCCCGACCCGTGTAAGTTCCGGGGCCGAGAGGCCACGGAAGGAACCCATCCGGTGAACCTGAACACGACCACCAGGCACGTCGCGGCGGCGCTGACCGGGGCGGCCCTGCTCCTGGCGGTGTCCGCGTGCGGCGACGACTCGGGCAAGAAGCTGAACGACTGGGCCAAGGGGGTCTGCGACCAGGCCCAGACCCAGGTCAAGAAGATCGACGACGCCAACACCTCCATCAGCAAGGTGAACAGCGGCGGCGCGCCCAAGGACGTCAAGGCCGCCGACTCGGCCGCGTTCCAGAGCATCTCCGACGCCTACAAGTCGCTCGCGCAGATCTTCAGCTCGGCCGGACCGGCCCCCAAGGGCGACGAGGGCAAGACCTTCCAGCAGAACGCCGTCTCGGTCTTCACCAACCTCTCCTCGCAGTACGCGGGGCTGAAGAAGCAGGTCGACGGGCTGGACACGAGCGACCAGGCGAAGTTCGCCGACGGCCTCAGGGGCGTCTCGGACTCCCTCAACCAGACCACCTCCAACGGCGAGAAGTCGCTCACCACGCTGCGCCAGGGCGACGCGGGCAAGGCGCTCGCCAAGCAGCCCGGCTGCCAGCGCGTCTCCGGCACCGCCTCCCCGACCGCCTCGGCCACGTCGTCCTGACGCGCGAGGGCCACCGGCCCGGGCCCGTACGCCCTCCGGCCGAGCCCGGCCGCCGGGGTTCCGCGACAATGGCCGTGTGAGTACGCCCCGCCTCCCCACCCCCGACAGCGCCGCGTCGCTGCGCGCCGACCTGAGCGCCGCCGACTTCACCGCCGACGGCTGCCTCGACCTGCTCGGCGCGGTCGCCTACGCGGCGCTGTCCCGCGCCGAGACCGTCCCCGCGCTGCGCGCCACCCGCGGCGACGGCCCGCTGGAGACCCTGGTCCGGCTCTTCCTGCTCCAGCAGCCGGTCCGCCGCGACCTGGCCCGGGCCGCGCTGCCCGGCCTGGAGCGCTACGAGGCCGACGGCTGGCTCGTCCCCGCGACCGACGCGCGCACGGATGCGCGCACGGATTCGCGTACGGAAACGGACACCGATGCGGACACGGATGCGCGTGCGGGCGCACGCACCGGCGCGCGTACGGGCGCGGGCGCGGATGCCGTACGCGCCACCGTGGACGTACGCCCCTACGCCGGCGACGGTGGCGAGGACTGGTGGATCGTCTCCGACCTGGGCTGCGCGGTCGGCGGCGCCGCGGGCATCGGGGGCGCCCAGGCCCTCGCGGGCGGGCCCGCGGTCGACCGGGCCGACCTCGTGCTCGGCGTCGGCGGCGCGTCCACCACGCTCGCCGGGCTGACCGTCCGCGCACCGGTCGGCTCCGCCCTGGACCTCGGCACCGGCTCGGGCATCCAGGCGCTGCACGCCTCCAGGCACGCCACCCGCGTCACCGCCACCGACCTCAACCCGCGGGCGCTGCACTTCGCCCGCCTCACCCTCGCGCTGTCCGGCGCCCGCGCGGCCGACCTGCGGCTGGGCAGCCTCTTCGAGCCGGTCGGCGACGAGCGCTACGACCTGATCGTGTCGAACCCGCCGTTCGTGATCTCGCCGGGCGGCCGGTTCACCTACCGCGACGGCGGCATGGCCGGCGACGACCTGTGCCGCGACCTGGTCCGCGGGGCCGCCGCCCACCTCAACGACGGCGGCCACTGCCAGCTCCTGGCCAACTGGCAGCACGTCGAGGGCGAGGACTGGCGGGATCGGCTCGCCTCCTGGGTGCCGTCCGGCTGCGACGCGTGGATCGTGCAGCGCGAGGTGCAGGACGTCGCGCAGTACGCCGAGCTGTGGCTGCGCGACGGCGGCGACCACCACGACGACCCGGCGCGCTACGCACGGCGCTACGACGCCTGGCTGGAGGAGTTCGAGCGGCGCAAGGTGCACGGCGTCGGCTTCGGCTGGATCACGCTGCGCAAGTCCGGCGCGGACGTGCCCTCCGTGGTCGCGGAGGAGTGGCCGCACCCGGTCGAGCAGCCGCTCGGCCCGCACATCGCGCAGTGGTTCGACCGCCAGGACTACCTGCGTACCCACGACGACGCGGCGCTGCTCGCCGCGCGCTACGAACTCGCCCCCGAGGTGGTGCAGGAGCAGGTCGGGCTGCCGGGCGCGGAGGACCCTGAGCACGTGGTGCTGCGCTCGGCGCGCGGGATGCGCCGGGCCACGAAGGTCGACACGGTCGGCGCGGGCTTCGCCGGAGTGTGCGACGGCACGCTGCCGGCCGGCCGGATCGTCGACGCCATCGCGCAACTCCTCGGCGAGGACCCGGTGCTGCTGCGCGACCGCACGCCCGAGTCCATCCGGCTGCTCGTCGCGCAGGGCTTCCTCGACCCGGTCGGCTGAGGCTCCCGGGGCACTCGCCGGGGCGCTCGCCGGGGCCGCGGCGGCGCCTTCGCGCCGGCCGCGGCGCGGGCGTCAGTGCAGGTTGCGGACGACCGCCCACACGACCGCGACGCCCAGCACCGCGGTCTGCGCCCGGGCCCCGAGCACCGGGCGCCAGCGGCGGCCGCGCAGGCCCTCGACCAGCCAGCGCCCGCACATCCACAGCAGCGCGGGCGAGGCGAGGAGCAGCAGCGCGTTCTCGTGGAACGCGCGTGCCACGTCGCCGTGCAGCAGGTCGTACGCCATGCGGGTGCCGCCGCAGGCCGGGCAGAGCAGCCCGGTCAGCCAGTTGAACGGGCAGCGCGGCAGCCAGTGGCCGCTTTGGTGCGGGTCGGTGCCGTAGAGGTAGAAGGACGCGGCGACGGCCGCGGCCAGCGCGGCCAGCGGCGGGGCCGCGGGGTGGTGCAGGTACGGCCGGCGCGGATGCGGATGCGGGTGCGGTTGTGGATGCGAGTGCGAGTGCGAGTGCGGCTCGGCGTCCGGGTGCCGCGGGTGTGGGGCGCGCCGGTGTGGGGCGTCCGGGTGAATCGGGCGCGGGAGACCGGCCGGGGCCGGGGCGTCGCCGCCCCGGTCCCGGCGCCGGTCCGGCTGACGCAGCACGTCAGCCACGCAGGACACGGCCCTGTGCGTCGGTCTGGTTGTTGCCGGCCAGCAGCATGATGCCGTCGATCAGCGCCCAGATGCCGCAGCCGCCGCAGGTGAAGAGCTGGCCGAGGGCCATGCCGGTGTGGCCGGTGTAGAAGCGGCCGATGCCGAGGCCGCCGAGCAGCAGCTGCAGGACGCCCGCGGTGACCTTGGACTTCTCGGAGTACGGTCGGCCGTAGGGGTCGTAGCCGTACGGGGCGTTCGGGTCGCCGGTGTAGGAGCCGGGCGGCGGGGCGGCGTAGCCTCCGGGCTGGGGCGGGTAGCCGTAACCGGGGGGCTGCTGGCCCTGCGGGTAGCCGTAGCCGGGCTGCTGTGGCTGGCCGTACGGATTCTGGCCATAAGGATTCTGATCGGACAAGGCCGTCCCCCTGCGCTGTGTGCGTGTCGGTCTGTGCTGGCGGACATCCTTGCAGGGCGGCGGGACTCCCGTCCCGCCCGGGGCGGGATGCGCACGACGCCGGGCGCCGCGCCGTACCGGGCCCGGCGCGCCTGCTCAAGGGGAGAGCCGGGTATGACGCGTACGGGGCGGGCGGCGGTCGGTCGGTGGCGATTCCGACGCGGGATTGCCCGATGCGACGTAGCCTGCTTGAGGACCCCCGCAGTGTGGATAGAACGTACATCGGGTTACCGTTCGAGTGGCGTTGCGGGCTTTTCCCGTTTGACACGGGCCCAGGAGGTACGGTCACACTCCGCAGCGACACCCCTTCTAATCGGAGAGAAGAGCGAAGTTGTCCCCGACCCGCGAGACCGCACAGCGCGGCCAGCGACTCGTCATTGTCGAGTCGCCCGCCAAGGCGAAGACGATCAAGGGCTACCTCGGCCCGGGATACGTCGTCGAGGCCAGCGTCGGGCACATCCGCGACCTCCCCAACGGGGCCGCCGAAGTGCCGGCGGAGTACAAGGGCCAGCCGTGGGCGCGGCTCGGCGTGAATGTGGACAGCGACTTCCAGCCCATCTATGTCGTCAATGCCGACAAGAAGGCACAGGTCAAGAAGCTCAAGGACCTGTTGAAGGAGTCCGACGAACTCTTCCTCGCCACCGATGAGGACCGCGAGGGCGAGGCCATCGCCTGGCATCTCCAGGAGATCCTCAAGCCCAAGGTCCCCGTCCACCGGATGGTTTTCCACGAGATCACCAAGGACGCCATCCAGGAAGCGGTGCGCAATCCGCGCGAGCTGAACCAGCGGCTCGTCGACGCCCAGGAGACCCGCCGCATCCTCGACCGGCTGTACGGCTACGAGGTCTCGCCGGTGCTGTGGAAGAAGGTCATGCCGCGGCTGTCGGCCGGCCGCGTCCAGTCGGTGGCGACCCGGCTGGTGGTCGAGCGCGAGCGCGAGCGGATCGCCTTCCGCAGCGCGGAGTACTGGGACCTGGTCGGCACCTTCGACACCGGGCGCGGCGGCGACGCGAGCGATCCTTCCCGGCTGACCGCGCGGCTGGTCGCCGTCGACGGCCGCCGGGTGGCCCAGGGGCGCGACTTCGACGCGTCGACCGGTGGCCTGAAGTCCGGCGCCGACGTTCTGCACCTGGACGAGGCGAACGCCCGGGCACTCGCCGCGGCGCTCGCCGACACGGCCTTCTCGGTGCGCGGCGTGGAGTCCAAGCCGTACCGCCGCTCGCCGTACGCGCCGTTCCGCACCACCACGCTCCAGCAGGAGGCGTCGCGCAAGCTCGGCTTCGGCGCGAAGGCCACCATGCAGGTCGCCCAGAAGCTGTACGAGAACGGCTTCATCACCTACATGCGTACCGACTCCACCACGCTGTCGGACACCGCGGTCAACGCCGCCCGGGCCCAGGTCACCCAGCTGTACGGCGCCGACTACCTGCCGGACCGCCCGCGCACGTACGCCGGCAAGGTGAAGAACGCGCAGGAGGCGCACGAGGCGATCCGTCCCTCCGGCGACCGCTTCCGCACCCCCGCGGAGACCGGCCTGACCGGCGACCAGTTCCGGCTCTACGAGCTGATCTGGATGCGCACGGTCGCCTCGCAGATGAAGGACGCGGTCGGCCAGTCGGTCACCGTCCGGGTCGGCGGCACCTCCGCGGACGGCCGCGACGCCGAGTTCACCGCGTCCGGCAAGATCATCACCTTCCACGGCTTCCTGAAGGCGTACGTCGAGGGCGCCGACGACCCCAACGCGGAGCTGGACGACCGCGAGCGCCGGCTGCCGCAGGTCTCCGAGGGCGACCCGCTGAGCGCCGAGGAGATCACCGCCGACGGCCACTCCACCAAGCCGCCCGCCCGCTACACCGAGGCGAGCCTGGTCAAGGAGCTGGAGGAGAAGGAGATCGGCCGCCCGTCGACGTACGCGACGATCCTCGGCACGATCCTGGACCGCGGCTACGTCTTCAAGAAGGGCACCGCGCTCGTCCCGTCCTTCCTGTCCTTCGCCGTGGTCAACCTGCTGGAGAAGCACTTCGGCCGGCTCGTCGACTACGACTTCACCGCCTCGATGGAGGACGACCTCGACCGCATCGCCCGCGGCGAGGCCCAGGCCGTGCCGTGGCTGCGCCGCTTCTACTTCGGCGCCGGCGACGGCGACGCCGGTGCGGCGAACTCGGCAGCCGCGGCCGGCAACGGCGACGGCGACCACCTCGGCGGGCTCAAGGAACTGGTCGAGGACCTCGGCGCGATCGACGCCCGGGAGATCTCCTCCTTCCCGGTCGGCGACGGCATCGTGCTGCGCGTCGGCCGCTACGGCCCCTACGTCGAGACCGGCGAGCGCGGCGAGGAGGACCACCGCCGCGCCGACGTGCCCGACGACCTGCCGCCGGACGAGATGACGGTGGAGTACGCCAAGGAGCTGTTCGCCAGGCCCAGCGGCGAGTTCGAGCTCGGCAACGACCCGGCCACCGGCCGCAGGATCGTCGCCAAGGCCGGCCGCTACGGCCCCTACGTCACCGAGGTGCTCCCCGAGGACACTCCGAAGACCGGCAAGAACGCGGTCAAGCCGCGCACCGCCTCGCTCTTCAAGTCGATGTCCCTGGACACCGTCACGCTGGAGGACGCGCTCAAGCTGATGTCGCTGCCGCGCGTGGTCGGCACGGACGCGGAGGGCGTGGAGATCACCGCGCAGAACGGCCGCTACGGGCCCTACCTGAAGAAGGGCACCGACTCGCGCTCGCTGGAGAGCGAGGAGCAGCTGTTCACCATCACGCTCGACGAGGCGCTGGCCATCTACGCCCAGCCCAAGCAGCGCGGCCGCGCCGCCGCCAAGCCCCCGCTGAAGGAGCTGGGCACCGACCCGGTCAGCGAGCGGCCGGTCGTGGTCAAGGACGGCCGCTTCGGGCCCTACGTCACCGACGGCGAGACCAACGCGACGCTGCGCCGCGAGGACGACGTGGAGACGATCACGCCCGAGCGGGGGTACGAACTCCTCGCGGAGAAGCGGGCGAAGGGTCCGGCCAAGCGCCCGGCCAAGAAGGCGGCGAAGTCGGCTTCGCCTGCGAAGAAGACGGCTGCGGCGAAGAAGGCCGCTCCGGCCAAGAAGTCCGCATAGCGCCGGGCGCCGAGCCGAAGAAGGGGCGCGGGGAACTGCTCCCCCGGTGGTCGGCGCCCGGCGTGAGGGCGGGGCGGGCTGCCTGGGGGGCGCAGCGCTAGGCTGTCAGGATGACGCGATCCGAGCCACAGCAGCCCGCACACGTCACCGGTGCGTCCTCCACCGCGGCCCCCGGTGGAGCCGACAGCGGAGCCGACCGCTTCGCCGCCGACCTCGCCGCCGACTCGCGCGAACGCGCCATCGGCGCGCTGTTGAAGATCCCGGCGCTGCGCAGGCTGTGGAGCGCGCAGCTGACCGGCGCGGTCGCCGACCGGCTCGGCATGCTGGTGCTGCTCTACCTCACCGTGCAGGCCGTCGCGGCCGACGGCGCCTTCGGCGGCGGATACCGCGGCGTGGCCTTCGGGGTGGCCGCGCTGCTCGCCGCGCGCCTGGTCGCCGCCGTGCTGTTCGGCGCGGCGCTGCTCGGCCCGCTGGCCTCGCTGACCGCGGCCGACGGCCCGCTGGACCGGCGCTGGACGATGATCGGCGCCGACGCCGTACGCCTCGGACTGTTCATCGTCGCGCCGCTGTGGATCACCTGGGTCCCGGACTCCGCGCACATCTGGCTGATCGTCACCGCGTTCGCGGCCGGCGCCGCGGAACGCCTGTGGGCCGTGGCCCGCGACGGCGCCGCGCCCGCGCTGCTGCCGCCGCCCGGCGACACCTCGGTGCGGCCCGCGCCCGACCACCTGGCCACGCTGCACCGGCTCGACCTGCGCACCGGGTTCGTCGCGCTGCCGCTGGCGGCCGCCACGCTCGTCGTGGTCACCCTGGTCAACACGCTGATCGCGGTGGGCGTCGACTGGTTCCACCTGCACCAGGCGGCGCTGGCCTCGTACGTCGCGGCCGGGCTGTTCTCGTCGTCCGTCGCTGTCCTGTACCTCCTCGAACTCCCGTCCGGCACGCCCGCAAGGCCGCGTTCGCCGCTGGAGGGCCTGCGGCTGCCCAAGGGCCCGGCCGGCGCGGAGCGCGGACGTACCGGCGCGCTGCCGCTGCTGGTCGCGGCCACCGCGGCGGTCGCCGGGGCGGTCGGGGCCGCCGCCGCGGTCGCGGTGCTGCACGCCGTCGCGATCGGCTTCGGCCCGACCGGTTTCGGACTGCTCGTGCTGGCACTGACCGGCGGTGTGGTCGTCGGCATCCGGGTGGCCCCGCGCGTGCTGCCCGGCCTGTCCCGGCGCCGGCTGCTGGCCCTGGCCGTCGCGCTGACCGGCATCGCGCTGCTGCTCACCGGCATCGTGCCGGACCAGACCACGATCCTGCTGCTCGCCCTGCTGTCCGGCCTCGCCGCCGGCGTCGCCGCGAACACCGGGCACCTGCTGGTCGAGCAGGAGGCCGAGGAGCCGCGCCGGCCGCGTACCGCAGAACACCTGCGCGCGGTCGTACGGGCCGTGCTGGGCGTCGTCGCGGTCGTCGCGCCGCTGCTCGCCGGGGCGATCGGCCCGCGCCGCGTCCACAACGGCCACTTCACCTTCGACCACAGCGGCGCCGCGTACACGATGATGCTGGTCGGCGCGCTGCTGCTGCCGGTCGCCGCGCTGGTGCTCGGCAAGACCGACGACCGCACCGGCGTACCGCTGCGGCGCGACCTGCGCGAGGCGCTGCGCGGCGGCGAGCCGGCCGCGGCGCCCGCCGCCACCGGCTTCTTCATCGCGATAGAGGGCGGCGACGGCGCCGGCAAGTCCACGCAGGTCGAGGCGCTCGCGGAGTGGATCCGCGGCAAGGGCCACGAGGTCGTCGTCACCCGCGAGCCCGGCGCGACCGCGATCGGCAAGCGGCTGCGCTCGATCCTGCTCGACGTGTCGTCCGGCGGCGTCTCGCACCGCGCCGAGGCGCTGCTGTACGCGGCCGACCGCGCCGAGCACGTCGACTCCGTGGTGCGGCCCGCGCTGGCCCGCGGCGCGGTCGTCATCTCCGACCGATACATCGACTCCTCGGTCGCCTACCAGGGCGCAGGGCGCGACCTCGCGCCGACCGAGATCGCCCGCATCTCCCGCTGGGCCACCGACGGGCTGGTGCCGCATCTGACCGTGCTGCTGGACGTGTCGCCCGAGGCCGCGCGCGAACGCTTCACCGAGGCGCCGGACCGGCTGGAGTCCGAGCCGGCGGAGTTCCACCGCAGGGTCAGGGCCGGGTTCCTGACCCTGGCCGCCGCCGACCCGGCGCGCTACCTGGTGGTCGACGCCGCGCAGACGCCCGCGGCGGTCACGACCCTCGTACGCCACCGGCTCGACGAGTTGCTGCCGCTGTCCGCCCAGGAGATCGAGGCCCGCGCCGAGGCCGAGCGCAAGGCGGCCGAGGAGGCCGCGCGGCGCGCCGCCGAGGAGGCCGCGCGCAAGGCCGAGGAGGAGCGCCAGGAGCGCGAGCGGCAGGCCCAGCTGGAGAAGCTGCGCCGCGAGGAGGAGGAGCGCAGGCGCGCCGCGGAGGAGGCCGCGCGCCGCGAGATCGCCGAGCGCAAGGCCGCGCAGGAGGCGGAGGCCGCGCGGCTGGCCGAGGAGGAGCGGGCTCGCCGGGAGGCAGAGGAACGCGCCCGGCGCGAGGCCGAGGAGGCCGCGCACGCGGCCGAGCAGGAGCGGTTGCGCCGCCTCGCCGAGGAGCAGGCGCGGCTGCGCGCCGAGGCCGAGGAGAAGCGGCTGGAGAAGCAGCGCAAGGCGGAGGAGGCGCTGCTGCGGGCGGAGGCGGCTCGCGCGGAGGCGGCGCGGGCGGCGGAGGAGGAGGCCGCGGCGGCCGCGGAGGCCGCGGCGGCGTCCGACGCCGAGGAGACGGCGGTACTGCCGGCGGTGGCTCCTGCGGAGCCTGGGCGTGAGGATGACGCGGAGACGTCGCCGTCGGACGCGGACGGGGCGGAGTCGTCGGACAGTACGACGGTGCTCACACCGGTCCCCGAGCCGTCCGCGCGGCCCGAGCCGTCCGACCACTCCGACTCGTCCGAGACGACGACAGTGCTGCCGCCGGTGGCTCCGCCGGAGGAGGGCGCGGACGGCGGCGGCACGGACCGCGGCGGGGACGGCGGTACGGACGGCGGTACGCACGGCGGTACGGACTCGTCCGAGACGACCACGGTGCTGCCGCCCGTGGCTCCGCCGGAGGAGGGCGACGAGGGGCGCGACGTTCAGGACTCGTCCTCGTCGGAGACGACGACGGTGCTGCCGCCGGTCGCCCCCCCGCAGGAGCCGCGGGACGGCGGCGACGCGGACGAGACGGCGGTGCTGCCGTCGACTCCGCCGGTTCCGGGTACGGCGAGGGAGTCCGATCCCACGGACCGGGTGCCGCCGTGGCTGTTCCGGCCCGAGACGCCGGAGAACGAGCGGACGCGGGAGTTGCCGTCGATGCAGCAGCAGCCGGCGCGGCGGCCTCGGCCGGAGTGGGCGGAGGAGACGCCGCTCGACGATCTTCCGACGCTGGCGGATGAGCTCTTGGGTCGGCGTGACCCCGAGTCGGGGGAGTCGGGGGAGCCCCGCGACAAGCCCTGACCGGGCGGGTGTTGGGCCGCGCGTCGGCCCCGGCGGTCCTCGCCCTCCGCTCCCGGCTGCCCGCCGGTGGGGGCTTTCCCGCGCCTGGCGGCGCGGTGCTGTTCCCACCCGCACCACCCGTGCACGTAGCAATTCGGGTGCGGGTGGCCCCTGTGGGGTGTTCTCGCCGTCGGCGGCTGTCTGCCGGTGAGTGGTCTGGCGGGTCGGCCGTGCGAGGGGTCATTCGGGTGCGGGTGGGCCCCGTGGGGCTGGTTCGTCGCTGACGGCTGCCTGCCGGTGGGACGGGGTGGCCCGTGCTGGGCGTGCGAGTAGTGGTTCGGGGCGGGTG
>JAJSZB010000157.1:0-14628 GCA_050613715.1 Streptomyces sp. IBSBF 3018 | reverse complement strand
CCCCCCCCCCCCCCCCCCCCCCCCCCCCCCCCCCCCCCCCCCCCCCCCCCCCCTCAGGGGCGATTCCCGGGTCAGTCCATCGCGTTGGCCGTGACGTCGCTCGGGTTGGTGAGGTTGCCGGTCAGCGGCAGGTTGCGCGAGCTGTCACCGACCAGGATCTGGTACGTGCCCGCCGAGGCGATCCAGTTGCTCGACGCGGTGTCCCAGTGCGCGAGGTCGTGCGCGGTCACCGTGAACGTGACCGTGCCGGACGCGCCGGGGTTCAGCGTGATCCGCTGGAAGCCCTTGAGCTGGTGCGGCGGCTCGCCGGCTGAGGCCGGATCGCCGACGTACAGCTGGGGCACCGCGGTCCCGGCCCGGCTTCCGGTGTTGGTGACGGTGGCCGTCACCGTCGCCTGACCGTTGCTCAGCGCCCCGACCTTGAGGTTGCCGAACGAGAAGCTGGTGTAGGACAGGCCGAAACCGAACGGGAACAGCGGCGTGACGTTGTTCGCGTCGTACCAGCGGTACCCGATCTTCAGCCCTTCCGAGTACTGCACGGTGCCGTTGACGCCCGGCCACTGCGCGGCCGTGTTCGCCGGCACCTGCGCGAGCGAGGCCGGGAAGGTGATCGGCAGGTGCCCGGACGGGTTCACGTCGCCGAACAGCAGCTCCGCGATCGCCTGGCCGAACTCCTGTCCCTGGTAGAAGGTCTCGAACACGCCCGCGACCTGGTTCAGCCACGGCATCATGATCGCGGAGTTGTCGCTGAGCACCACGATCGTGTTCGGGTTGGCCGCGGCGACCGCGGAGATCAGCGCGTCCTGGTTGTTCGGCAGGTTGAGCGTGCTGTTGTCGGACTCCTCATGGCCGTAGTTGTCGGAGGCGAAGACGATCGCGACGTTCGAGGACTTCGCCAGCGCGACCGCGCTGCTCTGGTTGGTCCCGTCGTCGTAGCCGACCTTGACGTTGGTGCCGGCGGTGCGCTGCTGGATCCCGTACAGCGGGTTGTAGGTGCCGGTGCTGGTGGCGGTGCCGCTGCCGCCGCCGGCGGTGATCACGCCGGCGCCCGCGTTGGTGCCGATGACCGCGACGGACTCGCTGCCGTTCGGATCGAGCGGCAGCACGCCGTTGTTCTTCAGCAGGACCGAGCCCTCCTCGTCACCGCGCAGTGCGACCGCGCGGTGTGCGGGAGTGGCCACGATGGCGGTGGTGGAGCCGCTGGGCGCCTTGTCGAACATGCCGAAGCGGAACATCTGGGTCAGCACCCGGGACACCATGGTGTCGAAGGTGGCCTGGGTGACCTGGCCCGCGGCGACGGCCTGCTCCAGATTGGCGCCGAAGAACCCGCCGAACGGCATCTCGATCGTCTCGCCGGCGTTGGCCGAGGGCGCGGTGGAGTGGATGCCGCCCCAGTCCGAGGAGATGAAGCCCTGGAACCCGGCCTGCTGGTACATCGGCACGTTCTCGATCTGCGGGTTCTGGCAGGAATAGTTGCCGTTGACCATGCTGTAGCCGCACATCAGCGCCGCCGCGCCGCCCTTCTCGATGGCGGTCTGGAAGCCGGGCAGGTAGATCTCCTGCAGGGTGCGGCTGTCCACGATCTCGTTCCCGGGCGCCGACGGCTGCTCGATGTTGTACGCGGCCGCGTGCTTGACCATGGCCATCACGCCCTGGCTCTGCATGCCCTGGACGTCGGCGCTGACGATCTCGCCGGTGAGGTACGGGTCCTCGCCGAAGGTCTCGTAGGACCGGCCCCAGCGCGGGTCGCGCACCATGTTGATCGTCGGGCCGAGCGAGACGTTGACACCCTTGCCGGCGAACTCCTGGCCCACCGCCACGCCGAAGTCGTGCTCGTAGGCGGGGTCGAAAGTGGCCGCGGAGGTC
The DNA here is from genome assembly GCA_050613715.1 of Streptomyces sp. IBSBF 3018. Classification (GTDB taxonomy): domain Bacteria; phylum Actinomycetota; class Actinomycetes; order Streptomycetales; family Streptomycetaceae; genus Actinacidiphila. The sequence goes on along the minus strand of JAJSZB010000157.1, from coordinate 12,762 downwards.
TCGCCGTCGGGGAACTGGGTGACGCCTCCGAGGCCGTCACCCACACCGGTGGGCCCGTCCTCCAGGTTGACGTCCGGGATGCAGAGCGCGGGCTGGCCGGCGATCTGCCCGATGTAGACGTTCGAGCCGTCGCCGTGCAGCATCCCGGCCTTCTGGTCCTGCGTCATCGCGCCCATCAGCTGGGCGACGCGGGTCGAGACGGCCACGTTGGGCTCGTTGATCCAGGGGCAGTTGCCCGGTGCGGGCTGCGACGGGGGCGGCGGGATGGTGACGGTCTGGTTCCCGACCGTGCGGACGGAGAACTCCCACAGCGAGTAGCCGTAACCCGTGCCGCGGGCCGTGCCGTACATCCGCACGTAGCGGCCGGTCCCCGTGACGTTGAGCGTCTGGGTGCCGCCGGTCCCGGTGGTGGTGGAGTAGATCGTGGTCCAGTTGGTCTTGTCGGTCGAGGTCTGCAGCTGGAACCCGGAGGCGTAGGCGTTCTCCCACTGGAGCACCACCTGGCACACCGGCAGGCTGCCGCCGAGGTCCACCATGATCCACTGTGGGTCGGCGATCGCACTCGACCAGCGGGTCAGGGTGCTGCCGTCGGTGGCGTAGAACGCGTCGTAGGCCGGGTTGTCGTCCTGGGTCGACGAGGCCGTGGCGGGGTGGCCGAGGGCCGCGTTGGTGGTGCCGCAGTCGCCGGTGGGCGGCGGTGTGCTGCCGCCGCTGCCGCCGCTTCCGCCGGTTCCGCCGGTTCCGCCGGTGAAGACCTGGAACTCCCACAGCGAGTAGCCGTAGCCCGTGCCGCGGGCCGTGCCGTACATCCGGATGTAGCGGCCGGTCCCCGTGACGTTGAGGGTCTGGGTGCCGCCGGTCCCGGTGGTGGTGGAGTAGATCGTGGTCCAGTTGGTGTTGTCGGTCGAGGTCTGCAGCTGGAACGCGGTGGCGTAGGCGGCCTCCCAGCTGAGGGTGGCCTTACAGATCGTCAGGGTGGAGCCGAGATCGACCTTGAGCCACTGCGGGTCGGCGGCGGCGCTCGACCAGCGGGTGCCGGTGTTGCCGTCGACCGCCGCCGCGGCGGGGGTGCCGGCGTTCTCGGTGGAGGAGGCGGTCGCCGGCTGGTTCAGCGCCGCGTTCTGCGTGCCGCAGGTCGCGCCGCCGCCATCGGTCCCCAAGGTGCCGAAGACCTGGAACTCCCAGAGCGAGTAGCCGTAGCCGGTGTTGCGCGCAGTGCCGTACATCCGCACGTAGCGGCCGGTCCCGCTGACGTTCAGCGTCTCGGTCCCGCCGGGACCGGTGGTGGTCGAGTAGACCGGGGTCCAGGTCGACCCGTCGGCCGAGACCTGGATCTGGTACGCCTTGGCGTAGGCGGTCTCCCACTGGAGCACGACCTGTCTGATCGTCGCGGTCGAGCCCAGGTCCACCTGCAGCCACTGCGGGTCGCTCCAGGCGCTCTCCCAGCGGGTGCCGGTGTTGCCGTCCACCGCGTTGGCGGCGGCGTTGCCGGCGTTCACCGAGGAGGCGGTGACGGCCTTGCCCTGCGAGAGCAGCGTGGGGGCCGCGTTCGCGCTGGTCGCGCCGGAGGCGAGCAGGGCGGTGATCAGCGCCAGGACGGCGAGGGCCGCCGTCCAGAGGGTTCTGCCGGTCTTTCGGGGTACGGGAGCGAAGCCGGGCGGACGGTGGGGGCGGCGTTGCGTTCGTGTGGACACGGCTCTCCTATGGCTGGTGCCGTTCGTGGTGGGGGGTTCGCGCAGGCCCCGTGAAGGGGACGGGCCGGGAGGGCGGTCGGTCGGCCGGTCGGCCGGCCGCGGGGCGTCATGAGCCGCTTGGGTGCCGCACACGCGGAGGTAAGGCCCGGAAGCGTTTACGGACGGCGTCCGCGCGCCACCGACGCGACGGCGCGGGACGCGGGACGCGGGACATCGGCGTCTCCCATCGACTCTCCTGATCGACTCTCCTGACGGAGGAGCGGGGCATGGACGGGCGACCGAGGAGAGCGCTCTCCCAGGCTGCTGCGCGATCGTGAGCCCGAGGGCAACTCTGTGTCAAGAGATGCGGCGTTGCGAGAGCCGAAGAGTTGGGCCCGAGGAGGGCGGGCCCGTGGGAGCGGTGCCGGAGCGATGCCGGAGCGGTGAGCGTCGCTCCGGGTTCCGGGTGGACGGGTCCGCCGTGCGGCGGACCCGTCCGGCAAGCGGGTCAGAGAGATTGCGGAGCGGTGATCCCCGGGGTGATCGGCTGCTTGACGGGCGGGTCGCCCAGGGCGATCGTGCACGGCAGAACCGCGGTGAGCGCCAGCAGCACGGGTCCGAACAGGAACGTGCGAATTTTCATCAGAATCCAGGTCTCTGTAGGAGGAGGCCCGTTGGCACGCGGTGGCCGTCACACGTCAGGCGCGGACCGGTAAAGGTGTCATGGGGGTCCGGCATCAGCCTTTTCCGGTGTTGTTCGGGCATGGGTCCCGGCGATGATAGAGCGGGGGAACCGCCGTGCCCCGGGTAGTCGGTACTCAATTCCGCACCGTCCACGGCAATTGACGGCGGCGCCAGACGGCCGGTCGAACGGTCCCGCAGGCACCGGGTTTCACCTGCCTGTTGGCCCAAATGACCACTCGCTCCGCGCGGCACGGACGGATTGCCCACATCGTGGGATCGGGGTCCCGCCCGCTTGACGCGAGGACGGGCAGGAATGAGGATTTCCCCATGCGTATCCGCATTCTCGTACGTGGACGGCGCGTCGGCTGAAGTCGGGGACCTTGTCATCACGGTCACCGCTCGACGCGCTCCCCTCGGTTGCCCACCGGCACGAGGGGTTTTTTGTTGCTGCCCTGCGGCCAGAGCCACGCGGGCATCCACGCGCCGACAGCACGTCCGTCAAACCCTCAGCACTGAACAGAGAGAATGCCGATGTTTGAGCGAGCCCTTGAACGTCCGCTCCACCAGCCCCGCCTCCGCGGGACGCCACAGAATCCCGCCACCGCCACCGCCACCACCGCCCCCTCCCCCGCGTCCGGGTCCACGACCGGGTCCGGGTCCACGACCGGGTCCGCGTCCGCGGGCGAGCGGCTCACGGGCGCGCAGTGCCTGGTCCGCGCCCTGGAGGAGTGCGGCGCGGAGGTCCTGTTCGGCATCCCGGGCGGGGCGATCCTGCCGGCGTACGATCCGCTGCTGGACTCCCGGCGCCTGCGGCACATCCTGGTCCGCCACGAACAGGGCGCGGGCCATGCCGCCAGCGGTTACGCGCAGGCCTCCGGCAAGGTCGGCGTGTGCATGGCCACGTCCGGGCCGGGCGCGACCAATCTGGTCACCGCGCTGCTGGACGCTTACGCGGACTCCGTGCCGCTGGTCGCCATCACCGGCCAGGTGCCCTCCCACCTCATCGGTACGGACGCCTTCCAGGAGGCGGACATCGTCGGCATCACCAGGGGGATCACCAAGCACAGCTACCTGGTGACCGATCCCGCCGACATCGCGCCCGTGATCCGCGAAGCCTTCCGGCTCGCCGCCGGTGAGCGGCCCGGCCCCGTTCTGGTGGACATCGCCAAGGACGCCCTCCAGAAGGACGCCGTGTTCGCCCGGCCGCCGCAGGTCCGCGACGCCTCGCCGGAGTCCCGCGCGCACGGCAAGCAGATCCGTGAAGCGGCACGGCTGATCGCCCGGTCCCGGCGCCCGGTGCTGTACGTCGGCGGAGGAGTGCTGAAGGCCGGCGCCACCGCCGAGCTGAGAGAGTTCGCCGAACTCACCGGAGCACCGGTCACCACCACGCTGATGGCGCTGGGCGCGTTCCCCGGCAGCCACCGCCAGCACCTGGGCATGCCCGGCATGCACGGATCGGTCACGGCTGTCGCCGCGCTGCAGAAGGCCGACCTGGTCGTGGCGCTCGGAGCACGCTTCGACGACCGGGTCACCGGCAGGGCCGACACGTTCGCCCCGCACGCCAAGGTCGTCCATGTCGACGTCGACCCGGCCGAGATCGGCAAGAACCGCGCCGTGGACGTCTCCGTCGTCAGCGACGCCCGTACCGCCATCGCCGATCTGACCCGCGTCCTTCGCCCCCTGCTCGCGGAGACGGGCGCGAGCGGCGGCGCGCAGTCCCACTACGCGCCCTGGTGGCGGCAGCTGGACAGCTGGCGGGCGTCCTACCCGCTCTCCTTCGACGAGCCCGCCGGCACGCGACTCTCGCCGCAGCAGGTCATCCAGCGCATCGGCCGGCTCGCCCCGCAGAACACGGTCTTCACTTCGGGAGTCGGCCAGCACCAGATGTGGGCGGCCCAGTTCCTGCCGCACGAAGAGCCCGGTACGTGGCTGAACTCCGGGGGCGCCGGGACCATGGGCTACGCCGTTCCCTCCGCCATGGGCGCCAAGGTGGCACAGCCCGACAGGACCGTCTGGGCCATCGACGGGGACGGCTCCTTCCAGATGACCAACCAGGAGCTCGCCACCTGCACGCTGAACTCCATCGCGATCAAGGTCGCCATCGTGAACAACGGCGCCCTCGGCATGGTCCGCCAGCAGCAGAACATGCTCTACAACCAGCGCTACTCGGCCTCGATCCTGCACTCGGCCCCCGACGGCCGGCGCCCGCACGCCGGCGCGGCCGGCACGCGCATCCCCGACTTCGTCAAACTCGCCGAGGCCCTGGGCTGCGCCGCGCTGCGCTGCGAGAGCGCCGACGACCTCGACGACGTCATCCGGACCGCGAACGCGATCGACGACCGGCCCGTCGTCGTCGACTTCATCGTCGAGGAGGACGCCATGGTCTGGCCGGTGATCCCGGCCGGTGCGTCCAACGACGACATCATGACCGCACTCGGCCTGCGCCCCGACTTCGGCCAGGCCGACGACTGAGACGTCGGGGACGGGCCGAAGCCCCGCCCCGTGGCCCCGCCGCACCACCGGGGCGGGCGCACAAGACAGAGTGGGACGGTGAGTGAACGTGTGGGCACATGGCTTGACGTGGGCAGATGTGGATCCCCGTCGGCATCCGTTCGAGTCGGACGACGATGCGGCGGCGGAGTTGGCGAGCCTCGTCGCCCCCTTGCTGCCCAGCGCTGAAGCCGCTCCCGAGGATCGCCGGCGTTCGCTGGATTCCGTCACCGGGTTCCTGGTGGGCCGGTACGGCCGATGGGCCTGCGGATGGAACTGGTCGGTCGGTGAGGGCGACCTGGACGGAGGCGTCGTCGAGGCGTGGTGCTGTTCGTCCCACTCGGTGACGACTCCGGACGCGACCGCCCCACTGGTCGTCGCGGCCCTTCAGGAATGGCGCGACTGGCTGGAGGACCTGGCGGAACGGTTCGCGGCCCTGGCCGCGTCGGGGAACACCCCGGCATCCGCAGGAGACCTCTGGTTCTGGGAGCGGGCGTGCACGCGCCTGGTCACCGTGGTGGCCGACCGCACCCAGGCCGCGAGCGGCTGGTACGGGCACTGCATGCAGGTCCTGCGGTGGTTCCTCGCCCACAACGGCATCAGTGACGGCCGGGCCGAGGAGATCGTCAGGGCCGCGGTCGGCGGCCGGTTCCGCAGTTGGGTCGCCCCTGACGTTCCGGTGGTCGACGCCGTGAGCGAGCGGTTCGCCAGAGGCGTGGGCGGCGGCGGATGACGTCCGGGCCCGGCCGGCCGAACGACGGTCTCGCCGACTGGCTGCTCATCCGACCGGAGATCTCCTGGCCGTCCTGGCGCGCCGCAGGCATGGTGTCCGCGGCGCCGGCCCGCGACGGCTTCCGGGATTTCTTCTTGGGGACGCGAGGCGGACGTGACGGCGAGGGAACCGTGCGGCTCATGACCGCCCTCGACGTCGCCTTCGCCGACGCGGAGCAGGACAGGCCGCTGACCTTCGCCCTCATGGCGAAGTGGCAGCGGATCGTGTTGGGGCACGACCTGGTCGGGTTCCGGACGCTGCCGGCCTTCGCGAAGGGCGGACGGGAGCGCTACGGTCTCGCCCCCGGTACGCAGGCGCTGTTCGAGCGCTGTCTGTCTGAGACCGCTCAACCGGATCTGCCCCTCCCGTCACGTGCTGCCCGGGCCTACCTCGACGTCCTCTTCTTCCATCCGTTCGAGGACGGCAACGCCCGTGCGGCCATGCTGGCGTTGGCCTTCGTCCTGGCCCGCGAAGGCGTCCTGCTCGACCAGGTCCACCCGCTGCAGACCACCCGCTGGGCCGATGACGCGGAAGGCGCGGCCGACCTGGCGGCGCTGCTCGGCATCCTGATCACCGCTGCGGAGCGGCGCGGGTGTCCCGGACATGGGCAGTGATTACCCATGAAGTGACCGCGCGTGTCGCGAACAATGAGAGAGCGGAGGAACCCCAAGGCGTCGGGGTTGCTCCGAGCGGGCGCGCGGCCCTGCCCTTCCCTGAGGGTGAGGGCTGATTCGCCCGACGGAAGGGGCAGGGGTGCGCTACCCAGTGCGCGCCCCTGCCCCGTTCCGCTGCCGCCACTTCGCGCGAAAGCCCTGCCGGACGCACGCGATCGCCCGGCGACAGGCGGACTCACTCCACCGGAGCGAAGGGTGCGGAGCGCAGGTCCGCGACGGTACGGCGGACGCGGTGGGGGGACGGCCCCTCGGCCGCCCGCCCCAGGGCGACCATGCACACGATCGCCCAGCCCGGCTTGGTGCGCAGTTCCGCGGTGAGGCCCTCCAGGTCGAAGGCCCTGAACTGGTGGGCCGCCAGCCCGAGCGCCTGTGCCTGGACGCTCAGGTGGGCGACGGTCTGGCCGAGGTCGTAGTCGGCGAACTCCGAGTAGAGCAGGTCGGTGTCGTCGACGAAACGGCGTGCCAGGGCGACGACGAGCAACCCGGCGTCCTTCGCCCAGCGGGCCGAGCTGGGCATGAGATGCCGGACCACCCGCTGGTGGTCCGGTTCGCCGGGCCGGGCCGTGAGGAATCCCCACGGCTGGGAGTTGCCGGCCGACGGCGCCCACCGTGCGGCCTCCAGGAGGAGGTCGAGGGCGTCGTCGTCGACAGCGACCGACGGGGCGAACGCGGAAGGGCTGTACCGATCCACCAGCAGCGGGTGGACCCGGGGGAAAGCTTCAGTCCGGGATGCACGTGATCATTCAACGCTCGCCCTCGCGGTCAGGTTCCGACAGGCCCTACCCGAGGCGGTCCATGGCCGACAGGTCCATGGACTTGATGTAGGCGATCAGGTCCGGTCCGTCGTAGGTGGCCAGACCGTCCACGCCGGTCTCGACGTAGGCGTAGACGTTGTGGGCACGCACGACCCGGATGGTGCCGTCGTTGCCCGGCGGGTTCCACACCGGATGTCCCGCCACGCTGGTGTCGGGCTTCATGTGGCAGAACGCGCCGTAGCCTTCGGTGGCGTGCGCGTACTGCGGGTCACGGCAGTCGAACATGTACACCGTCAGGTAGGACTTGCCGCCGGCGTCGTACGTGGCCTGGCGGATGCGCGGATCGGAGCTGGCGTCCGCCCACGCGCCGTCCTGCGGCATCTTGGCCGGCTTGGGCAGTACGAGGGTGTCGAACTGCGCCGCCGTGAGGACGCCGCCGCCGGCCGGGGCGCTCGGGGTGGCCGGGGTGGTCGGGGTGGCCGGCGCGGTGGTGGCGGGGGTCGTGGCCGCCGACGTGCTGGGGGTGGCCGAGGGGGTGCTTGCGGCGCCGTCCTTCGAGTCGCCGGGCCCGCACGCGGCGGTGCCCAGGGCCAGTCCGGCGACCACTGCCGCACCGAGGAGCGCCCCCCTCCGGCGGCGTGCACCCGACCTGAAAACCCCGTACCGATCCGACATCGCTCTGCTCCACTCGTCGTACTGCTGTGATTGCTCTGATTGCTCTGAATGCTCTGCTGCTCTGACTGCTCTGGTTGCGCCGCGCGCGTACCGCAGGGGGCACATCGCTCGGCGGACCTCACACACACGGCGTTCCAACCCGTGCCGTGACACCGCGCCGCGCCGGCCGGCGGCCCCGCTGCGGCGGGCATGTTCGCTCTGCCCACGTCCCCGGGTCGGCCGGGGTGCTACTTGGTGAAACCGATCTTGGTCCAGTCGGTGTCCTGGAACCCGAACGCGCCGAAGTTGGCGAGGGCGGGCTTGGTGGCCACGATCTGCGGACGCTGGTAGAGCGGCAGGTTGACGGCCAGCTCCCACAACTGCTTGTCGGCGCTGTTGACGTCGGCCAGGTAGGCGGTGTGGTCGATCTCGGTGCCGGCCTTGTTCATGGTCGCGTCGAGCTCGGCGGTCCCCAGCCGGGAGTAGTTCTGGCCGATGCCGGACTTGGTCGGCGCCTGGAAGGACGCCTGGGAGTTGACCAGCGGGAAGAACGGGATCGCCCCGATGCCGGAGAAGACCGTCATGTCGAACTTGCCCGCGGATATGTCGTCGAAGAACTTGTCGGCCGCGCCGACGGTGACCTTGAGCTTGATCCCGAGGGCCTTCATCATCGGGACCAGCAGTTGGGACTCGTTGGTGGCGATCGGCGTCCCCGCCGGGATCTCCAACGTGAGGTCCAGTTCTTTGCCGTCCTTGGTGCGGTAGCCCGAGCCGCCCGCCTTCCAGCCGGCGGCGTCCAGCTTGGCGCCGGCCGCCTTGGGGTCGTAGCTGCCGAGCGCGCCGGCGTTGTCGGCGTAGCCGCTGGCGTTGTTGACCAGGAAGTGGTTGTCCAGCGGCTTGATCGGCCAGGGCAGGCCGCTCAGGTCGGACTGCCCGATCGCGATCCGGTTGACGCCCTGGAAGATCGCCTGGCGGACACTCTGGTCGGTGAGAGCCGGGCTCTGGCCGTTCAGCAGCAGTTGGCGCAGGTTGGGCGCACCGGTGACGCGGATGGACACCCCCTTGACCTCCTTGGCCTTCTTGTACGCGTCGACGGAGGGGCCGATGTCGCTGATGTCGATCTCGCCGGAGGCGAAGGCGCTCGGTTCGGTGGCGGCGTCCAGGGTCCGGAAGTTGATCCGGTCGAGCACCGCCTTGGTCCCCCACCAGTTCGGGTCGCGCACCTCGGTGACGACCTTGGTGGTCGGGTTCATCGACTGGATCTTGAAGGCGCCCGCGGTGACCGGGATCTTGTTCTTGTAACTGCCGTTGAAGCCTTCGAGCGTGCCGATCTGGGACGCGGGGTACAGCGGTGAGAACAGCGACTGCCAGTCGGAGAACGGGTTGCTGTAGGTGACGACGGCCTCGAACGTGTCCTTGCCCTGGTCGACCGAGGCGATCTGGCTGTAGCCGGTGGTGCTGGTCGCGTTGAACTTGCTGTCCTTGCCGTTGGAGGACGCCCAGACGGCCCTGAAGTCCTCCCAGGTGATCGGGGTGCCGTCCGACCACTTGCCCTTCGGGTTCAGGTCGTAGGTGGTGACCTGCTTGCCGTTCTTGATCCCGTTCGTCACCGACACCAGGTAGGCCGTGTTGTTCGACAGCTTGTTGTCGGCGGTCGAGTGGAACAGCGAGGGCAGCAGCGGAGCCATCGTGTTGACGATGGACGCCTCGTTCTGGGAGTCGGCGTTGTAGATGTTCCACTGGCTGGAGTACTGGTCGACGGGGTAGTTGAAGGTGCCGCCCTGCTGGAGGGACGCCGGGTCCACCGCGTTGATCTGGTTGGAGGTCGCGGCGTAGGCGGGGCGCGCGGGCGCGGAGCCGCCGGCCGTGCCGGAGCAGGCGGTGGCGGTCAGCGACAGTCCGACCGACAGCGCGAGGGCTGTGGCCAGGTTGAGGGTCGTGCGGGACACGGTGATGCCTTCCTGGGGCGGTGCGAAATATGCTCGGCCGGCGGCGCCGCCGAGTTCTCCGGGCGTCAGACGACGGTGGCCGCCGCCGCGTAGTGGCATGCGGCGGTGTGGTCGGCGGCCATGGTTACGGGAGCGGGGTCCTCGGTGCGGCAGCGCTCGGCCTGGGCCTCGGTGAGAGCGGCGATCGAGGGGCAGCGGGTGCGGAAGCGGCAGCCCGAGGGGACGTCCGCCGGGCTCGGCAGGTCGCCTCTGAGTGAAATCCGGCGGCGTTCGCGCTCCTTGCGGGGGTCGGGCAGCGGAACCGCGGACAGCAGCGCCTGGGTGTAGGGGTGCGAGGGGTGCTCGAAGACCCGGTCCGCTTCCCCCATTTCGACGATGCGCCCCAGGTACATCACCGCCACGCGGTCGGCGATGTGCCGGATCACCGACAGGTCGTGGGCGACGAACAGGTAGCTCAGCCCGAGCCGGGCCTTGAGTTCGTCCAGCAGGTTGATCACGCCCGCCTGGATCGACACGTCGAGCGCGGAGACCGGCTCGTCGAGCACGATCAGCCTGGGCTCCAGCGCCAGCGCGCGGGCGATGGCGATCCGCTGGCGCTGGCCGCCGGAGAACTCCGAGGGGTACCGCTCGGCGTGTTCGGGCAGCAGGCCGACCTGGCGCAGCAGTTCGGGGACCCGCCGCTCGATCCGCTCGCGGGTCCACCGGTGGGCGCGCAGCGGTTCGGCCAGCACGTCGCCGATCGGCATCCGGGAGTCGAGCGAGGCCATCGGGTCCTGGAAGACCACCTGGAGGTCGCGGCGCAGGTCGCGGCGCAGGTCGCGGCGCTCGCGGCCGCGCAGCGCCTTGGTCTGCCTGCCCAGTACGGTGACCGAGCCGGTCTGCCGGGTGGGGAGGTCCAGGATCTCCAGCAAGGTGGTGGTCTTGCCGCATCCGGACTCGCCGACCAGGGCGAAGGTCTCGCCCTGGCGGATGTCGAAGCTCAGTCCGTCGACGGCGCGCACGGTGCCCACCCGACGTTTGACGACCTGGCCCTTGGTGAGTGGGAAGTGCTTGACGAGCCCGTCCACCCGCAGCACCTCGGTGCGGGCGTCGCGCTCGCCCTGATCGCTCTGTTCGGGCAGTGCGGGTGTGGGGAACATCGCCTCGCGGGCCAGTGCGGTGCCGATCTCCGCGGACCGGTGGCAGGCGCTGGCCGCGTCGTCGCCGCCCGGGACCGGGGCCAGTCGCGGCTCCCGGGCACGGCAGACGTCCAGTGCGACCGGACAGCGGGCGGCGAACGGGCAGCCCGCGGGCAGTGCGACCATGGACGGCGGGCTGCCCTCGACCGGGGTGAGCGCGGTGCGCCCGCCCTGGTCGAGCCGGGGCACCGCGCTGAGCAGGCCGATGGTGTAAGGCATGCGCGGCGTGTAGAAGACCTCGTCCACCGGTCCGGCCTCGACGGGCTTGCCCGCGTACATCACGGTGACCCGGTCGGCGATGCCGGCCACCACGCCCAGGTCGTGGGTGATCATCAGGACCGCGGCGCCGGTGACCTCCTGTGCCTTGCGCAGGACGTCCAGCACCTGTGCCTGGATGGTCACGTCCAGGGCGGTGGTCGGCTCGTCGGCGATGATCACTTCGGGGTCGTTGGCGATGGCCATGGCGATCACGACGCGCTGCCGCATGCCACCGGAGAACTCGTGCGGGAAGGCGTCGATCCGTCGTCCGGGGTCCGGGATGCCGACCAGGTCGAGGAGGTCCAGGGCCCGCGCGCGGGCGGCCGCCCGGGTCATGTCCTGGTGCACCGTCAGCGCCTCGATCAGCTGGGTGCCGATGGAGAAGACCGGGGTCAGGGCGGACAGGGGGTCCTGGAAGACCATGCCGATGTCCTTGCCGCGGATGCGTGACATCTCGGTGTCGGTGAGGCCGATGAGTTCCCGGCCGCCCAGCCGGATCGATCCGCGGACCGAGGCGCTGGGCGGCAGCAGGCCCAGGACCGAGGTGGCGGTGACGGACTTGCCGGAGCCGGATTCGCCGACCAGGGCGAGCGTCTCGCCGGCCCGGAGCGTGAAGTCGATGCCGCGCACCGCCGCGACCCGGCCGGCTTCGCTGGGGAAGGAGACCCGCAGGTCGCGCACCTCCAGCACGGGGTCGGACGGCCCGGTACCGCGGGAGGGGACGGGGGCGGCGGTCACGAGGCGGGTCCTTCCAGGACGGGGAGCGTGCTGAGGCCGGCGGTGTCGGGCACGTCCTCGGTGTCGGCCTCGGCCGCGCGGCTGCGGGACTTGGCGCCGGCGGCCGCCGGGTCGAACGCGTCGCGCAGGCCGTCGCCGATGAAGGCGGTGGCCAGGCCCATCAGGACCAGGAAGCCGGCCGGGAAGAAGAACATCCACGGAGAGGTGGTCGCCGCGGGCTCGCCCGTGGCGACCAGGGTGCCCAGCGAGATGTCGGGCGGCTGGATGCCGAAGCCGAAGTAGGACAGTCCGCTCTCGGACAGCACCACCGCACCCACCTGGATGGTGGCGTCGACGATCAGGATGGAGGCGACGTTCGGCAGGATGTGCCGGAAGATGATCACCATGGGGTTGACGCCCATGTACCGGGCGGCCAGCACGTACTCGCGGTCCCTGAGGGTCTGCGTCATGCTGCGTACGACACGGGCGGTGATCATCCAGCCGAAGGCGGCGAGCAGCACGACGAAGACGAGCCAGGTGCCGCCGGCGAGTTTGGGGGCGATGATCGCCAGGACGAGGAAGCTGGGCACCACCAGCATCAGCTCCACGACCCACATCAGCACCCGGTCGACCCAGCCGCCGAAATAGCCCGCCGAGGCTCCGACCATGGCCGCGACGAACGTGGTCAGCGGACCGCCGACCAGCCCGATGACCAGGGACTTCTGCAGGCCGCGCAGGATCAGGGCAAGCATGTCGACACCGGGCTGGCTGGTGCCGAACCAGTGGGCGGCGCTGGGCGGGGCGCCGAGTGCGTTCCAGTCGTTCTGCGTGTAGCTCCACGTCAGGAAGTGGGGCATCACGTAGGCGGCCGCGGACAGCAGCGCCAGGAACGCCACCGCGGCCACGGGGGGGGGGGGGGGGGGGGGGGGGGGGGGGGGGGGGGGGGGGGGGGGGGGGG
>JAJSZB010000156.1:0-14947 GCA_050613715.1 Streptomyces sp. IBSBF 3018 | reverse complement strand
GCCGCCGGTGAAGACGATCTCGCTGGGCCGGGCAGGGGGCCGGGGCGGGCCGGGTGCGTCCGGGAGCGGGTCCGTTCGGGGGGCCGAATGCGGGTCCGTCCAAGGCCGGCACGCATGGTCCTGGCAGGGGTGGGCCGATCGTAGAATCGGGGTCATCATGGCCTACTTCGACCACGCCGCCACCACGCCGATGCTCCCGGAGGCGGTCCGGGCGATGACCGCGCACCTGACCTCGACCGGGAACGCCTCGTCGCTGCACGCCGCGGGGCGGCGGGCGCGGCGCACCGTGGAGGAGTCCCGCGAGGAGCTGGCCGCCGCGCTCGGCGCCCGGCCCAGCGAGATCGTCTTCACCGGCGGCGGCACCGAGTCGGACAACCTCGCGGTCAAGGGGCTGTTCTGGGCCCGCCGCGACGCCGACCCGCGCCGGGTGCGGGTGCTGGCCAGCCCGGTGGAGCACCACGCGGTGCTGGACGCGGTGCACTGGCTGGCCGACCACGAGGGCGCGGTCGTGGAGTGGCTGCCGGTCGACGAGGCCGGCCGGGTGCTGCCCGACACCCTGCGCGCGGCCATCGCGCGCGACCCCGGCGATGTCGCCCTGGTGACCGCGATGTGGGCGAACAACGAGGTCGGCACGGTCCTGCCGGTGCCGGAGCTCGCGGAGGTCGCCCGGGAGTTCGGGGTGCCGCTGCACTCCGACGCGGTGCAGGCGTTCGGCCAGGTCGGGATCGACTTCGCCGCGAGCGGGGTCGACGCGCTGACCGTCACCGGTCACAAGGTCGGCGGGCCGTACGGCGTGGGCGCGCTGGTGCTGCGCCGCGAGGACACGCCCGTGCCGCTGCTGCACGGCGGCGCCCAGGAGCGCAGCAGGTCGGGCACGCTCGACGTGCCCGCGATCGCGGCGTTCGCCACGGCGGCGACGCTCGCGGTGGAGCGGCGCGAGCAGTTCGCCCGCGAGGTCGGCGCGCTGCGGGACGAGCTGGTGCGCGGCGTGCTGGCGACGGTGCCGGAGGCGATCCTCAACGGGCCGCCGATCGGGCCCGGCCGGCTGCCGGGCAACGCGCACTTCACGTTTCCCGGCTGCGAGGGGGACGCGCTGCTCCTGCTGCTGGACGCGCAGGAGATCGCGTGCTCGACGGGGTCCGCGTGCACGGCGGGCGTCGCGCAGCCCAGCCACGTCCTGCTGGCGATGGGGCGGCCGGTCGACCAGGCGCGGGCGACGCTGCGTTTCTCGCTCGGGCACACGTCCACGGCGGACGAGGTCGCGGAGCTCCTGGCCGCGATCGGCCCCGCCGTGGCCCGCGCCCGCACCGCCGGCCTGACATAGCCGTCAGCGCGGCGCTGGGCTTCAGCCACCAGGGGCGCGGGGAACTGCGCGAGCAACCCTCGCGGCGCGGAAGGTCGTCACCGGCGCGGAGGGGCAGATCGGTCCGATCCGGACCACCGCCCGGTGGTGGGCTGGTGGGGGTACCTCCCGGACGAAGTCTGGGGGAGCAGTTCCCCGCGCCCCTATTGAGCTGACGTCCAGCGCGAACGCAGCCGCGCCCCTGTTGGGCTGACGCCCAGCGCTGAGCTGACGTACCCCCTCAGCCCGCCGCAGGCTCGGGCGTGTTCTCGGGGTGGTGGCACGCCACCTGATGCCCCGCGGCAAGAGCGACGAGCGGCGGCTCCACCGTCTTGCACACCTCCGTCGCCTTCCAGCAGCGCGTGTGGAAGCGGCACCCCGACGGCGGGGAGATGGGCGACGGCACGTCCCCGTTGAGCAGGATGCGCTCGCGCTTCTGCTTCCGCTTGGGGTCCGGCACCGGCACCGCGGAGAGCAGCGCGGTGGTGTACGGGTGGAACGGCGACCCGTACAGGTCCTCGCGGTCGGCGATCTCGACGACCTTGCCGAGGTACATCACCGCGATGCGGTCCGAGACGTGCCGGATCACCGACAGGTCGTGCGCGATGATCACATAGGTCAGGCCCAGCTCGGACTGCAGGTCGTCCAGCAGGTTGACCACCTGCGCCTGGATGGAGACGTCCAGCGCGGAGACCGGCTCGTCCGCCACGACCAGCTTCGGCTTGAGCGCCAGCGCCCGCGCGATGCCGATGCGCTGCCGCTGGCCGCCGGAGAACTCGTGCGGGTAGCGGTTGTAGTGCTCCGGGCTCAGGCCCACCAGCTCCAGGAGGTTCTGCACCTCCTTCTTCACGCCCTGCTCGGTCTGCACCTTCTGCAGCCGGAAGGGGGCTCCGACGATCGTGCCGATGGTGTGCCGGGGGTTCAGCGAGGAGTACGGGTCCTGGAAGATCATCTGCACGTCGCGCCGCATCGGGCGCATCGCCCCGACGCTCAGGTGCGTGATGTCCCGGCCGTCGAACTCGATCGTGCCGCCGGTCGGCTCCAGCAGCCGGGTGATGAGCCGGCCCATGGTCGACTTGCCGCAGCCGGACTCGCCGACCACGCCCAGCGTCTCGCCGGCCCCGACCTCGAAGTCGATGCCGTCGACCGCCTGGACAGCGCCGACCTGCCGGCGCAGCAGCCCCTTGGTGATCGGGAAGTGCTTGACCAGTCCGCTGACCTTCAGCAGCGTCTCCCGGTCGCGCGGCGCCCGCTCGGGCGCCGCGCCCTTGTCGAGGGAGGTTGTCTCCGCCACGGCTTCGTCCTGGCCCTTCACAGCTTCGGTTCGATCTCTTCGGTCCAGATCCGGTTGCGCTCGTCCGCGCCGAGGTGGCACGCGACGACATGGCCGGGGGCCACCTCGCGCAGCTCCGGGACGACGGTGTCGGCGGCGCCGCCGGTCAGCGCGGCGTACGGGCAGCGCGGGTGGAAGGCGCAGCCGGAGGGCACGTTGATCAGGCTCGGCGGGGCGCCCTTGACCGGGTTGAGCCGGTCGGTGCGCTCGCGGTCCAGCCGCGGCATCGAGCCGAGCAGGCCCCAGGCGTAGGGGTGCTGGGGCTCGGTGAACACCTTCTCGGCGGAGCCGCGTTCGACGCACCGGCCGGCGTACATCACCAGCAGGTCGTCGGCGACCTCGGCGACCACGCCCAGGTCGTGGGTGATCATGATGACCGCGGAGCCGAACTCCTTCTGCAGGTCCCGGATCAGGTCCAGGATCTGCGCCTGCACGGTCACGTCCAGCGCGGTGGTCGGCTCGTCCGCGATCAGCAGCTCGGGGTTGTTGACCAGCGCCATCGCGATCATCGCGCGCTGCCGCATACCGCCGGAGAACTGGTGCGGGTAGTCGTGGAACCGCTTGCGCGGCTCGGGGATGCCGACCCGGTCGAGCATCTCCATCGCGCGCTCGGCGGCGACCTTCCTGGTGACCTTGTGGTGCACCCGGTAGGCCTCGACGATCTGCGAGCCGACCTTGTAGTACGGGTGCATCGCCGACAGCGGGTCCTGGAAGATCATCGCCATCTTGCGGCCGCGCAGCCGCCGTACGTGGTCCGGGTCGGCGCCGACCAGTTCCTCGCCGTCCAGCCAGACCTCGCCGGAGATCCTCGCCCGGGCGGTGCGGTGCAGGCCCATGATGCCGAGCGAGGTGACCGACTTGCCGGAACCGGACTCGCCGACGATGCCGAGGGTGCGGCCGCGCTGCAGGTCGAAGCTGAGCCCGTCGACGGACTTGACCAGGCCGTCGTCGGTGTCGAAGTGGATGCGCAGGTCCCGCACCGACAGGAACGCCTCGTCGCCGCCGCTGCGCTCGGGGGCGTCCAGCGGCGCGGGCGCCGCGGTCTTCCCGTCGTTGACGTTGTTGCTCACGAGTACCTCACGCGGGGGTCGAGGGCGGCGTAGGCGAGGTCCACCAGCAGGTTGCAGACCACGACGAAGAAGGCGACCACCAGGGTGACCGCCATGACGATCGGCAGGTCGTTGTCCTGGATGCCCTGGATCGCGTAGGCGCCGATGCCCTGGAAGGAGAACACCGTCTCGGTGATGACGGCGCCGCCGACGAGCAGGCCGAAGTCCATGCCGAAGACGGTGACGATCGGCGTGAGCGCGGAACGCAGTCCGTGCTTGGCGATCACCGTCGACTCCGGCAGGCCCTTGGCCCGCGCGGTGCGGATGTAGTCCTCGCCCATGGTCTCCAGCATGCCCGCCCGGGTGAGCCGGGCGTACAGCGCGGAGTAGAGGAAGGCGAGGGTGCACCACGGCACCAGCAGGTTCCAGGCCCAGTCGGCGGGGTTCTGGGTGAACGGCACGTAGTTCATGCCGTTGCTCCACAGCGGCCACTGCACGGTGAACAGGCTCAGCGCGAGGATGCCGGTGAAGAAGATCGGCAGCGAGACGCCGGCCAGCGCGACGCCCATGGACAGCCGGTCGAGGATGGACCCCCGCTTGAGGGCGGAGACCACGCCGACCGCGACACCGGTGATGACCCAGATCACGGCGGCGCCGATGGCCAGCGAGAAGGTGATCGGCATCCGCGACTTCAGCTGCGGCCAGACCTCGACGTGGCTCTTGAAGGAGTAGCCGAAGCACGGCGCGTGGCACTTCACCGCGTCGGGGCCGTAGTGGTAGTTCGCGCCGGCGACCAGGCCCTTGATGTAGTGCCAGTACTGCTCGTAGAGCGGGAGGTCGAAGCCGAGGTTCTTCTTGATCGCCGCCACGGCCGCGGGGCTGGCGTCCTTCCCCACGTACTGGGCGGCCAACTGCGAGGACGTCTGTCCGCCGATCCGGGGGACGAGGAAGAAGATCGCGAACGTGATGGCGCTGACCACCAGCAGGAGCACGATCGCGGCGAAAACGCGTCGGATGAAGTATGCGAGCACGGCCGTCCGGCGGGGCGCCCGCCGGTCCGGGGAGAACCGGACCGGCGGACGCCCGAGCCTTCACCTGCCTTTCGGATGATGCGTACGGGCTGCGGCTGCTACTTCTTGGAGCCGATCAGCAGGTAGTCGTACATGCCCAGGTACGCCTCGGCGACCGTCACGTTCGTGGCGGACGGCGGACGGTAGAGCAGGTTCTTGCGGTAGATCAGCGGCACGACGGAGGCGTTCTTCATGACCATCTTGTCGATGTCGCCCCACGCCTTGGTGCGGGCCGTGGCGTCCGTGTTGGAGATCGCGTCGGCCAGCGCCTTGTTGATGGCCGGGTCGTTCAGCTCCATCAGGTTGTTGCCGCCGGACGGCTTGATCGCGCTGCCGTCGACGATCTGGTCAAGGAAGCCGTAGCCGGTCGGCCAGTCGGCGCCCCAGGCCATCATCATCAGGCCGATGTTGTGCGAGTGCACGTAGTCCGGCACGCCCGCGTAGTTGGAGAAGTACTTGCCGGCCGGGAAGGTCTTGATGTCGACGATGATGCCGACCTTCTTCAGCGCGGCCTGGATCGCGGTGGCGCCGTCGACCTCGGTCTGGCGGTCGGTGCGCGCGGTCAGCGTGGTGTGGAAGCCGTTCGGCTTGCCGCACTTGCCCAGGTACTCCTTGGCCTTGGCCACGTCACCCGCGTTGTCCGGCGTCGGGTACTCGTCGAACTTGGTGTAGCCGTTCACCGACGGCGGCAGCAGGGTGCTGGCCGCGTCGCCCTTGACGGCGCCGCCCTCGGCCTCGACGACCGACTTCTTGTCCACCGCGTACTGCACGGCGATCCGGCAGTTGACGTTGTCGAACGGCGCGACGTGCAGGTTCATCGCCATGTACGACGTGGCGCCGGCGATCGCGTCGTCGGTGCTGGCCAGCCGCTTGGGGTTGCCGAGGATCTTCGACTGGCTGGAGGAGTCCACGCCGGTGCCGGCCGAGTCGACGGTGATGTTGTCGGCCAGCAGGTTGTTGTCGATGGTCTTCTGCAGGATCTTGAACTTGATGTCGTACTTGTCCGGCAGGGCGGTGCGCACCGGGTCGGTGGCCTTGCTCCACTGCGGGTTGCGGACCAGCACGGCCTCCTTGCCCTCGGCGTACGACTGGAACATGTACGGGCCGGTGGACTGGATGTGCTGGACGTACGTGGAGCCGGTGTCCTTCGCCTGCTGCACCGGCGAGGTCTGCGAGAACGTCGCCAGGTAGTCGAAGTCGGCGAACGGCCGGTTCAGGTGGAAGACGATGGTCTGCGGGTCGGGCGTCCCGATGGAGGCCAGGCCGTTCGCGGACTTGTCCTTGTACGGGCCCTGGTACTTGTCGCCGCCCTGGAGGTAGGCGGCGAAGTACTTCGGGCCGTTGGACATCACGTCGGGCGCGAAGTTGCTGCGCTCGATGGCGTACTTGACGTCCTTGGAGGTGACCGGGGAGCCGTCCTGGAACTTCACGCCGGTGCGCAGGTGGTACGTCCAGGTCTTGGCGTCGGCGCTGGGGGTGCCCAGGCCCGTCGCCAGGTCCGGGACCACCGTCAGGCCGTCCTTGCCGGGAGCCGGCTTGAAGGTCAGCAGGGTGCGCGCGTACAGGCGGGAGAAGTTCTGCACCCAGCCGTAGTACGTGTTGCCCGGGTCGAGGGAGTCCGGGACGTCGGAGTCCTCGAGGGTGACCGTCCCGCCCTTCTTGTCGGACTTGTTGACGACCTGCGTGAGCGCGTCGTCCTTCTTGCCCGAGCCGCCCGAGCTGCTGCTCTTGGAGCCCCCGCAGGCCGAAGCCCCCAGGGCCATGGCGGTGACAAGCGCCAGCGCGGCTGTCGCTTTTCTGGTGTTCATACCGAAGATTGCTCCCTGTTCCTTGGGGTGTCCTTGAGTTGCCCCGGGTGGTGGGCGGGTGCCCTGGGGTCCGCCGGTGAGATCACTTGCTGCGCGGATCGAGCGCGTCGCGCAGCCCGTCGCCGAGGAGGTTGAAGGCCAGCACGGTGATGAAGATCGCCAGGCCGGGCACGAACATGAACTGCGGGTCGGACTGGTAGACGTCCACCGCCTGCGTCAGCATGCCGCCCCAGGACGCCTGCGGCGGCGCGATGCCCACGCCGAGGAAGCTCAGTGCGGCCTCGAAGAGGATGTTGGTGGGGATCAGCAGGGTCGAGTAGACCAGGATCGGCGCCACCAGGTTGGGCAGCAGCTCGCGGAAGAGGATGAACGGTCCGCGCGCGCCCAGGCTCCGGGCCGCCTCCACGAACTCGCGCTCACGCAGGCTCAGGGTCTGGCCGCGGATGATGCGGCCCATGTACGGCCAGTTGAAGAAGCCGATCACGAAGATCAGCACCGAGATCCGCAGCGGCAGGCCGTTCAGTCCGAAGGCGCCGTCCTGCAGGGAGGCGGAGATCGAGATCGCGAACAGCAGCAGCGGGAAGGCCAGGAAGGTGTCCATCAGCCGGCTGATAACGCTGTCAACCCAGCCGCCGTAGTACCCGGCGACGATGCCCATGACCGTGCCGATCACCACCGACAGCAGCGTGGCGCCGGTGGCCACCAGCATCGAGATCCAGGAGCCCTCGATGATGCGGGCCAGGATGTCGCGGCCGAACTTCGGGTCCACGCCCAGCGGGTGCGCCCAGCTCATGCCGCCCCAGCCGCTCTTGGGCGACAGCAGCTCGGGGTCGATGAGGTCCTGGTGGAACTGGTTCGGGTCGAGGCCGAAGACCGACTCGATGGGCTTGGCCAATATGGCCAGGAGCACCAGAAGGATCACGACCACGCCGCCGGCCATGGCGGCCTTGTCGCGTTTCAGGCGCGTCCAGGCAATGCGACCGAGGGAGCGGCCCTCGATCGTCTTCCGCCCCGCCCCGCTGAGGATGGCCTCGGGTGGTGGCCCTGCCTGCCCAGGGGTGGTCTCCATCGGTGCGGTCATGGTGCAGCTGACCCCTCTCGCCGGCGGGTAGCCGACGCACGCCCGCCGCTGTAGCGGCCCCACTCATCACTCATCGGATGCGGGTGGTGCGGATGCCACAACCGGCGGTGCGGTTGTTGTGGTTGATACGGAAGGCACGTACGTGGACGCGCCTCAGCCCCCTGCCGCTGGATTCTTGTGTGCGGTCGCGATCACCCGCCAGACCTGACGGAGAAGGGATGCGCAACTGTGATGTGTCGCTTCTTCGACCGTTACCCGAGCGCGCGACACCGCTATCCGCACACACCGCGGGGTACGGTCGGGTGGTGGAGATGCGGCTCAGCGCGGTGTTCGACCTGATGATGCCCCAGGCGCGGGAGATGTCCGGCCTGCACGAGTACGACGGCCGGGTGCAGGATCTCTCCCCCGGCGGGGTGCGCGCCGCGCTCGCCGCCCTCGACCGCGCCCGGGATGCGGACGGTCCGCTCGACGACCCGCACGACGAGGCGCACCTGCGGGTGTTCGAGGAGTCGGCGCGCATCCAGTACGGCGACCTCGAACTGCACAGGCGCGATCCGTACCCGCACCTGTCCAACCTCGAACTCGCCTGCTACGACCGGGAGTACGCGCCGGCCCGGGAGCGCGGGCAGGCCCGCGCCAGGCATCTGGAGCAGTGGCCGGAGGCGGTGGAGGGCTCGCTGCGCTCGCTGGACGCGGTGCCCGCGCCGGTCGCGCAGGCGCTGCTGGGCGCGGCGCACGGGCTCGCGGCCGACCTGGACCCCGAGCGCGGCCGCACCGAGGCCGAGGCGCTGCGGGCGCACGCCGCGCTGGTGGCTCACCTGGAGCGGGCGGCCCGCGAGGGCGACCCGGACCCGCGGCTGGGCGGCCCGGGGCTGGCCGCGCTGATGGGCGCGCAGGAGGGCCTGCGGGTGGACCTGGACGCGCTGGCGCGGCAGGCGGAGCGCGAGCGGGCCCGGCTGACCGAGCTGCTCACCGACTCCTGCCGGGCGCTGGACCCGCGCCGCGCCCCGGACGAGCTGATCCCGGAGCTGCTCGCCGACCACCCGGACGCGGACGGGGTGATCGCGGAGGCCGCGCGGCTGACCGACGAGGTGGTGGACTTCACCCGGGACCGGGGGCTGGCGCCCTACGCGGACGGCGAGTGCCTGGTCGGGCCCGCGCCGCCGTCGCGCCGCTGGTCGATGGCGATGATGACCTGGGCGGCGCCGGCCGAGGCGGACACCCCGTCGTGGTACCACGTGACGCCGCCGGAGCCGGACTGGCCGGCGCGGGAGCAGGAGGAGTGGCTGACCGTCTTCAGCCGCACCAGCCTGCCGTCGATCACGGTGCACGAGGTGGCGCCGGGCCACTTCGCGCACGGCCGGGCGCTGCGCCGGGCCGCGGGCCGGGTGCGCCGGGAGCTGCACAGCCTGTCCTTCGCCGAGGGGTGGGCGCACTACGTGGAGGAGGTCTGCCTCGACGAGGGCTTCCGGGCCCGCGACCCGCGCTTCGCGATCGGCGTCGCACTGGAGGCGCTGGTCCGGGTGACCCGGCTGACCTGCGCGATCGGCCTGCACACCGGCGGGATGGACCTGGAGGAGGCGACCCGGCTGTTCATGCGCGACGCCCACCTGGCGCGGGCCGGCGCCGTGTCCGAGGCGCGGCGCGGCACCTTCGACGTGGGCTACGGCCGTTACACCTGGGGCAAGCTGGAGATCCTGCGGCTGCGCGAGAAGGCGCGCCGCGCGTGGGGCGCGGACTTCGGGCTGCCGCGGTTCCACGCGGCGCTGCTCGCGCTGGGCAGCCCGCCGCTGGGCCTGATCGACGCGGCGCTCACACAGCGGCCGCAGCGCGGGGAGCGGAGGCCCGCGGGGTGAACGGGCCGGGGGACGTACGGGAACGGGCGCGGTCCCGTGGCCGGACGGCGTACGAGAACCGGACGGCGTACGGGGACGGGCGCGCGTACCGAAACCGGACGGCGTACGGGGACGGGCCGGTGCTACGGACGGCCCCAGGCGGGGCCGCGGGCGTAGGCGTCGCGGTCGAAGAAGGCGGCGGCGTTGCTCCGCATCCACAGCGCGACCGGGTCGTACGCGTCGGCCATCGCGACCGTGGAGACCGCGACCCCCTCGGGCACCCCGGCGACCGCCTGCCGCATCATCTGCCGTACCGACTCCACGGCCTGCGGCGCGCCGTCGTAGACCTCGACGCCGATGGCCAGGTACGGCTCGCCGAGGGCCGGCTGCACCCAGGCGCGGCGCAGCGAGCGCACCGCCGGGGTGTTCTGCGCGGCCTGGGCCAGCAGCGCGTCGAACTGCGGGAGCTGCAGCGAGGGCTCGCCGATCTGCAGCGGCCCGGCGGGCAGCAGGTCCAGGCCCACCGCGATCCGCCGCAGGTCCGCCCAGGGCACGCCGACGCCGCCGCCGGCCGCGTGCGGGTTGAGCCACAGGCCGCAGCGGTCGGGGTAGAGGGTCAGCGCGATGTCCCGCCCGGAGACCACCTCGTGCTCGCGGGTCCAGCCGCTGGCCGCCAGCTCGCGCGGCGAGGTCGCGCAGGGCGCGTACGGGTGGCCGCCGACCTGCATGCTGCCGTACTGGGCGTCGGGCGAGCCGGGCGCGCCCTGCCACAGCAGCATCCACACCTGGCCCTCGGCGAGCGACGCGAGCAGGTCCTCGTATGCGTCGAACCGGCCGGGCGCCACCTGGAGCAGTGACTGCTCCACCTGGCCGGCCGCCGCCGCACCGCCTTGAGCGCCCGCGATCACCTGGGACCGCCCTTTCCGTTCGTCCGCCGATTCCGCTTCGCCGTCGTGCCGGGCCCCCGGGCCGCTCCCGAGGTTCTTCCCGGCGCCATCAAATCAGGTCGAGTGTTCCCGGCGGAACGCGTCCCGACGCGAGCCGCACCACAGCCGCGCGCGGGTCCCGCCCGCACACCGGGTGCGCCGCACGCGCGCCGCGCCCACGCAACACCCAAGCCGCACCGTCTATAGGGCGCGTAAACGGCACGTATACGCGCCGCCGGGCCGACCGCGCCGTCCGCCGTCCGCGCCGGCCGCCGGCCGCGCCCGCCGCGCGGCCGCCCGCTCAGTCGCGGGTGAAGAACGGCCGGACCGTCTCCAGCATCCAGTCCCCCACCGGGTCCTGCGCGACGTCCAGCAGGATCAGGTGGACCTCCCAGTGCAGCGGCTGCGCGCCCAGCGCCCGGCCGATCGCGTCCATCGCCGCCGCCCGGTCCTCCTCCTGCCAGCGGTCCAGCTCGACGCCGACGAACAGCGCCGGCGGCTCGTCCTCGACCGAGGCCAGCGTGCGGCGGGCGGTGAGCACCACCGGGGTCACCGCGAACTCCGCCGCGGCCGCGGCCAGGAACTCCACCGGCTCGTCCTCGTGGTCCGGCTCCCACAGCAGCACCCGCGCGCCGGGGGCGGGCATCCCGGTGCCCGGGTCGGCCCGGCACAGCTCGGCGACCGCCGCGGGCGGCAGCGGCACGCCGACCGCGCCGCCGGGGTTCACCGCGATGCCGACCGCGGGGGGCAGCCCGCGGGCGAACTCGTGCACCGGCGCGACCGTGCAGGACATGCCCTCGGCGGCCTGCCGGAACTGCGCCTCGGAGCTGAAGACCGGCACGTACGGCGCACCGCCCAGCTCCATGGTCGGCAGGTCGAAGCCGGGGGCGCCGCCGCCGTTGGGCAGCGGTACCCACACCCGGGAACGGCCGAGGACCTCCATCAGCCGGGGGCCGGCCGACGGGTTGCCGACGCTCGCCGACAGCACTTCCTCCAGCTCGTTCGCCGGCCATGAGTACGGTATGTACGGTGCCGGATTCTCCATGTCCACCCTTGTCCGCCCATGTGCCGCCGTTGCCCGGGAAACCCTAGCGGCTCGTGCGGCGGTACGGGCCGGGCATGCAATGATGGGCGGCACAACACGCATACCGGCCGTTGGAGGCCGCGCGGGAGAGTTCCGGTTCCGTCCCCCCGAGGAGGGCGCCGGGCGCCGAAGGAGCAAGTCCTCCCTTGAATCTCTCAGGCACAGATACCGCGCGGGCGAGGCAGATCTGAAAAGCGGAGGTGCCCGGCCGGCGGCCGCGGTCCCTCCCACCCAAGGTGCAAGCCGGACCCCTGGCGGGGTCACGGTGAACCTCTCAGGTTCCGATGACAGATGGGGAGGCCGCTTCGGCCTCGTACCCGTCCCGTCCGCGACACCCGGACCGTCCTCACCTGGGAGCCCGTTTCCGATGAGCGCACCCCCGAGCCAGCCCCGCCGTACCGCACTCGACGCGGTGCACCGCGCCCTCGGCGCGACCATGACCGACTTCGCGGGCTGGGACATGCCGCTGCGGTACGCCAGCGAGCGCGAGGAGCACCAGGCGGTACGCACCCGCGCCGGCCTGTTCGACCTGTCCCACATGGGCGAGATCGCGGTGACCGGCCCGCAGGCGGGTGAGCTGCTGGACCACGCGCTGGTCGGCCATCTCTCCGCGCTCGCGGCCGGCCGGGCCCGGTACACGATGATCTGCGCGCCGGACGGCGGCATCCTGGACGACCTGATCGTCTACCGGCTGGCCGAGCAGGAGTACCTGGTCGTCGCCAACGCCTCCAACGCGCAGACCGTGCTGGACGCGCTGTCCGAGCGGGCGGCGGGCTTCGACGCGGCGGTGCGCGACGACCGGGACGCCTACGCGCTGCTGGCCGTGCAGGGCCCGCGGTCCTCGGAGATCCTGGCCTCGCTGACCGACGCCGACCTGGACGGCCTGAAGTACTACGCGGGCCTGCCCGGCACGGTCGCCGGCGTGGCGGCGCTGATCGCCCGCACCGGCTACACCGGCGAGGACGGCTTCGAGCTGTTCGTCTCCCCCGCCGACGCCGGGCGGCTGTGGCAGGCGCTGACCGAGGCGGGCGCGCCGGCCGGGCTCGTGCCGTGCGGGCTGTCCTGCCGGGACACGCTGCGCCTGGAGGCCGGCATGCCGCTGTACGGCCACGAGCTGACCACCGAGCTGACGCCGTTCGACGCCGGGCTCGGCCGGGTGGTGAAGTTCGACAAGCCCGGCGGCTTCGTGGGCCGCGAGGCGCTCGCCGCGGCGGCGGAGAAGGCCGCCGCGCAGCCGCCGCGCGTGCTGGTCGGGCTGGTCGCCCGGGGCCGCCGGGTGCCGCGGGCCGGCTACCCGGTCACCGACGGCGCCGGCCGGGTCATCGGCGAGGTGACCTCCGGCGCGCCCTCCCCCACCCTCGGCGTGCCGATCGCGATGGCCTACGTGGACCCGTCGCACGCGGCGCCCGGCACGTCCGGGGTCGCGGTGGACATCCGCGGCGCGCAGGAGCCGTACGACGTGGTGGCGCTGCCGTTCTACAAGCGCGAGCGCTGAGCGCCTGCGCGCGGGTGCCGGCCGCCCGTGTGCCGGCCGCCCGTGTGCGCGAGCGCTGAGCACCCGCCTTTCGTTCATCACCGTTCCTCTGATCATCCGGGAGAATTCCGCCATGAGCATCAACCCTGAGCAGCTGCGTTACAGCAAGGAGCACGAGTGGGTCTCGGAGCCCGCGGACGGCGTGCGCACCGTGGGCATCACCTCGCACGCCGCGGACGCGCTCGGCGACGTGGTCTTCGTCCAGCTCCCCGCGGTGGGCGACTCGGTGACCGCCGGCCAGACCTGCGGCGAGCTGGAGTCCACCAAGTCGGTCAGCGACCTGTTCTCGCCGGTGTCCGGTGAGGTCACCGAGGTCAACCAGGACGTCTCCGACGACCCGTCCCTGGTCAACTCGGCGCCCTTCGAGGGCGGCTGGCTGTTCAAGGTGCGGACGGCCGAGGGGTCCGGCCAGGACGCCGAGCTGCTGACCTCCGCCGAGTACGACGCCTTCATCGCGGGCTGAGCCGCGGTCCGGGGGAATCCGAGGATGCCGACGACGCCGAAGACGCCGAAGACGATGAGGAGACGCCGCTGATGTCCCTGCTGAACCAGTCCCTGCACGAGTTCGACCCCGACGTCGCCGCCGCGGTCGACGCCGAGCTGCACCGCCAGCAGTCCACGCTGGAGATGATCGCGTCGGAGAACTTCGCGCCGACCGCCGTCCTCCAGGCCCAGGGCTCGGTGCTGACCAACAAGTACGCCGAGGGCTACCCCGGGCGCCGCTACTACGGCGGCTGCGAGCACGTCGACGTGATCGAGCAGCTGGCGATCGACCGGGTCAAGGAGCTGTTCGGCGCCGAGGCGGCGAACGTCCAGCCGCACTCGGGCGCGCAGGCCAACGCGGCGGCGATGTTCGCCCTGCTCAAGCCGGGCGACACCATCCTGGGCCTGGACCTGGCGCACGGCGGCCACCTGACCCACGGCATGAAGATCAACTTCTCCGGCAAGCTGTACGACGTGGTCGCCTACCACGTGGACGGCGCGACGGGCCTGGTCGACATGGCCGAGGTCGAGCGGCTGGCCAAGGAGCACCGGCCCAAGCTGGTCATCGCCGGCTGGTCGGCGTACCCGCGGCAGCTGGACTTCGCGCGGTTCCGGCAGATCGCCGACGAGGTCGGCGCGTACCTGATGGTCGACATGGCGCACTTCGCCGGGCTGGTCGCGGCCGGGCTGCACCCCTCCCCGGTGCCGTACGCGGACGTGGTCACCACCACGACCCACAAGACGCTGGGCGGTCCGCGCGGCGGGGTGATCCTCTCCCGCGCCGAGCTGGCCAAGAAGATCAACTCGGCGGTCTTCCCCGGCCAGCAGGGCGGCCCGCTGGAGCATGTGATCGCCGCGAAGGCAGTGGCCTTCAAGGCCGCGGCGACCGAGGAGTTCAAGGACCGGCAGCGGCGTACGCTGGAGGGCGCGAAGATCCTCGCGGAGCGGCTGTCCGCGGCGGACCTCGCGGGGGCGGGCGTCGCGGTGCTGTCCGGCGGCACGGACGTCCACCTGGTGCTGGTCGACCTGCGGGAGTCCGCGCTGGACGGGCAGCAGGCGGAGGACCGGCTGCACGAGGTCGGCATCACCGTCAACCGCAACGCGGTGCCGAACGACCCCCGGCCGCCGATGGTGACCTCGGGCCTGCGGATCGGCACGCCGGCGCTGGCGACGCGCGGCTTCACCGCGGAGGACTTCCGCGAGGTGGCCGATGTCATCGCGGCGGCGCTGCTGCCGGAGTACGACGCGGCGGCGCTGAGGTCGAGGGTCACGGCGCTGACGCTGAAGCACCCGCTCTACGCGTAGCCGCGCGCCCGCGCGCGTGACCGTGGGGGCCGGCGCCCCCCCCGCCCCCCCCCCCCCCGGGCCCCCCCCCCCGGGGGGGGGGGGCCGGCGGGCGGCC
>JAJSZB010000155.1:0-14987 GCA_050613715.1 Streptomyces sp. IBSBF 3018 | reverse complement strand
GGCCATGCTGGACGTCGAGGGGCCCGCGGTGGGGGACGTGCGGCGGGTCGCAGGGGTGGACGTCTCGTACGACAAGGGGAGCGAACGGCTGGTCGCCGCGGCCGTGGTGCTGGACGCGGCGACGTTGGAGCCGCTGGAGACCGTGCTCGTGGAAGGCGTGAGCAGATTTCCATACGTTCCGGGACTTCTGGCGTTCCGGGAACTTCCGTCGGTGATGGAAGCGTTGGAGCGGGTGAAGGCAACACCCGACCTGATCGTCTGCGACGGGTACGGGATCGCGCACCCGCGACGGGCCGGGCTGGCCGTGCATCTGGGGGTGCTGACCGGGCTGCCGTGCTTCGGCGTGGCGAAGACGCCGTTCGTGTTCGAGCACGAGGCGCCCGGGCCGCGGCGCGGTGACAGCGCGCCGCTGACGGCGGACGGCGGGGAGGTCGTCGGACGGGCGCTGCGGACGCAAGAAGGCGTCAAGCCGGTGTTCGTGTCGGTCGGCGGCGGCATCGGGCTGGACCGTGCCTGCGGCCACGCGCTGCGGCTCGCGCCGCGCTACCGGCTGCCCGAGACGACGCGCTGGGCCGACCGGTTCTCGCGCGCCCGGCTGCGCGAGGTGACGGCCGGCGCTCAGCCCGCGGGCGGCCCGGGCGGGGACTTGTCCGGTGACGCCTTGTCCGGTGACGCACGGTCGGGCGGTGCCTGAGGTCCGGGGCGCGGCGGAAGCGGCGGCCGGGCGCGGTCGGGCCGCGAGGACAGGTCCGGCGGCACCGCGGCCGGGCTGCGCTCCAGCAGCTCAAGGGCCGTGCGCACCGCCACCGCGAGCTGTCCGTGGCGGCCCTCCGCCCAGTCGATGGGCGTGCGCAGACACTCGATGTCGGGTGCGACGCCGTGGTTCTCCACGGCCCAGCCGTAGTCGTCGAACCAGGCGGCGTTCATCGGCACGGTGATCACCGTGTTGTCGCCCAGGCGGTGACGGCCCGTCATGCCGACCACGCCGCCCCACGTGCGCAGGCCCACCACGGGCCCGAGGCCGAGCAGCTTGAACGCCGCGGTGATCATGTCGCCGTCGGACGACGTCGCCTCGTCGGCGATCGCCACGACCGGGCCGCGCGGGGCACCGCTGGCGTACGAGACCGGCTGGGCGTTGCGGGTGAGGTCCCAGCCGAGCACCTTTCGGGTGAGTTTCTCGACGACGAGTTCACTGATGTTGCCGCCGGCGTTGCCGCGCACGTCGACCAGCAGGGCGTCGTAGGCGACCTCCTTGCGCAGGTCGCGGTTGAACTGCGCCCAGCCCGACCCGCCCATGTCGGGGATGTGCAGATAGCCGCAGCGGCCGCCGCTGAGCCGGCGCACCACCTTGCGGCGCCGGGCCACCCAGTGCTGGTAGCGCAGCGGCCGCTCGTCGACGAGCGGCACGACGGCGACCCTGCGGGGCGCCCCGCGCCCCCCGGGCGGCCGGAACGTCAGCTCGACCGTCGTGCCGCCCGCACCCGCGAGCAGTGGGTACGGCCCCGCGTGCGACAGCACCGGGCGGCCGTCGACGTGGGTGAGGACCGCGCCCTCGCGGATGCCGGTGCCGGCCAGCGGCGACCGCGCCTTGGAGTCGGAGGACTCGCCCGGCAGGATGCGCACCACCGACCAGGTGCCGTCGTTCCTGTCGTGCCGGAAGTCTGCGCCGAGCAGGCCGATGGGGCGCTGGTAGTGCGGCGGCCCCTCGTTGCGGCGGGCGGGCTGCACATACGCGTGGGAGGTGCCCAGCTCGCCGAGCACCTCGCGCAGCAGGTCGGCGTACTCGTCGGGGGTGGCGACGCGCTCGACCAGCGGCCGGTACTGGTCGAGGATCGCCGGCCAGTCCACGCCGCACATGTCGGGCGCCCAGAAGTAGTCGCGGATCAGCCGGCCGGCCTCGGCGTAGGACTGGCGCCACTCCGCGGCGGGGTCGACCTCGTGCAGGATGCGGCGCATGTCGACGTAGACGGTGGAGTCGTCGTCACCGCGCTCGGTGGCCGGCAGCACCGCCAGTTCGCCGTCGTCGAAGACCGCGAGCCGCTCGCCGTCGCCGCTGACGGCGTACCAGTCCATGTGGCGGACCAGTTCGACGCGCTTGGACTTGCCGAGGCCGAAGAACTCCAGGGTGGGGCGGGCGGAGGGGTCGGCGGGGTTGACGAAGGTCTCGCCGAGGGCGCCGGAGATCGGCCAGCGCAGCCACACCAGGCCGCCGGCGACCGGTTCGAGGGCCGAGTACTTCGACGCGGCGACGGGGAACGGCACGACCCGGCTCGGCAGGCCCTCCGCCTCCACGACCACCGGGCCGTCGCCGCTCTCGCCCGGTTCCAGGCCGGCGCCGACCGGGCTGCCCTCGACGCGCAGCGCGAACGGCGAGGGCGTCGCGGAGTTCAGCGGCACCAGGTACGGGCGGCAGCCGAGCGGGAACGACAGGTCGCCGGTGTGAACGTCGTACACCGGGTCGAAGCCGCGCCAGGACAGGAACGCCAGGTAGCGGCCGTCGCGGGTGAAGACGGGCTGCTCGTCCTCGAAGCGGCCGTTGGTGACGTCGATGATCGTATGGTCGGCCAGTCGGGCGATCCTGATGGAACGCAGCGAGCGCCCGACACCGGGGTGCGACCACGTCAGCCACGCGGAGTCGGGGGAGAAGGCGAGGTCGCGGACCGGGCCGTTGGTGGAGCGCACCAGCTCCTGGACGTGGCCGCGGTGGCCCGGCCCCGGGTCCGGCCGCGTCAACCCGGCGCCCGCGAAGTCACCCTCGTCGCCCGGGTCACCCTCGCCGGTCATATCACCCGTTGTCTCGCCCGCTACGTCGGATGATCCGACCGCGTCGTCACCCTCACCGGTGGTCACCAACAGCAGCCGGCCGTCGTGGGCGGCCACCGCGAGCGTGCCGCCGTCCGGCGACGACACCATCTCCAGGACGCGGCCGAGACGGCCCACGGCCAGTCGGGCGACCGCGTCGTCGTCGCCGTCGACACCGCGCGCGAACACCTCACCCGCGTCCCGGGTGCCACCGTCACCCCTGCGGCCCAGGTCGCCGCCGCCGTCACCCTCGCTGCCGCCGGCACCGTCACCGTCGCTGTCGCCGTTCACACCACCGCCGCCGTCAGGGGTGAGCCGGTCACGGCGGTACGACGAAGGATCGTCGGAAAAGTGATCGTCCGATGATGCGGCGTCCGGCCACCGCGTGGAACCCGTACGGGTGGCGACGGGGACGGCGTCCACGTCGACGGTGTCCGCGCCGGCCGCGCCCGCCGGGCCTGCGGCCAGGTCCGCGGCGAGATCGGCGGCGGTGACGTCCGACGCGGTCTGCGGCCCGCGGGACAGTGCCCGCGACGCACGCCCCGGCAGCTGCGCCAGCTCGATGCCGTCCTCGCCCCCGGCGTCGGTGACGTACGCGATCACACCGGTGTCGCCGAGCATCTCCGGCAGCCGGACGCGCGCGCCGGGCACATCGGAGATGGTGCGGGCGGGGCCGTCGCGGTGGGTGAGCCAGTAGAGGCTGCCGCGGACGCAGACAGCGCTCGCGCGGCCGGTGCGGTCCATCGCCAGGCCGTCGACGTTGGACGACGCGGGCACCTGGTACGGGCGGCGGCCGCTGCGCGGGCCGGCCAGGCGTATGTCCAGGCGCCGCGGCGTCGCGTCGGGGGCGGCGAGGTCCTCGACCAGCCACAGCTCGCCCGCGCACTGGTAGACCACGCGCTCGCCGTCGGTCGCGGCGTTGCGGGCGTAGAAGTCGGCGTGGTCGGTGTGGCGGCGCAGGTCGGAGCCGTCGGGCGCGCAGGAGTAGAGGTTGCCGACGCCCTCGTGGTCGGACAGGAAGGCGATGCGGCCGGCGACGAACATCGGCGACGCCAGGTGACCGTCGAGGTCGGGCACCAGCCGCTCGCCGTGCAGCCACAGCCGGCCGGTCGCGCCGCCGCGGTAGCGCTTCCAGGCGTGCGGCTCGTGCGGCGGCGTGCCGGTGAGCAGCAGCGTGCGGCGCTCGGTGCCGGTGCCGCAGCCCTCGGGCGACGGCCGGTCCTGCACGGCGATGTCCGACACCGGCCCCCACGGCAGCGGCCCGCCCGGCTCGCACTCGATCGGCACGCTGTGCGCCCAGGTGTGGTGGGCGAACGGCTGCCCGTGGGAGGAGACGGCCATCACATGGCCGTCCGGCGTCCACGAGCACACCCTGGTGTCGGTGCTGCCCCAGTACGTCAATCGTCTGGACGTACCGCCGTCCACCGGAACGACGTACACCTCCGGGTCCAGGCTGCGCCAGGTGGTGAAGGCGATCGTCGTACCGTCGGGTGAGAAGCGTGCGGGACCCACCCGCGTACGGTCGGCGGTGATGCGCCACGCGCGCCCGGGCGAACCCCCCGGCGGCCCGAGCGGGGCCACCCAGAGGTCGTCCTCGGCGGCGAAGCAGAGCAGCTCGCCGTGCACGTGCGGGAACCGGAGGTACGCGCCATCGCTCACCCCTCCCATGGTTCGGGGAGCCGCTGGGCCCAGCAACTTTTCCCGCCTCCGCGCTTCCGCGCCCCGCCGCCCCGGCCCTCCGCGCCTCCGCGCCTCAGCCCACGGCGCCCGCGCGCCCCGGCGGGCCCGGCCGCCGGAAAAACGTTGTCGCCGCACCACCCGCCTCGCCTATCGTCGCGCCCCATGACCGAGTACGAGCACGCGCCGCAGACGGCCACGCAGACCCCCGCCGGGACCACGCAGACCCCCGCCGGGGCCCCGGCGACCCCCGCCGGGACTCCCGCCCCGAACGCCGCCGGGACCGCGCACGCCGACGGACCGCCGCGGCTCACCCGGCTGGACTTCCACGGGCCGCTGTCCGGCGAGCGCGCCGCCCGCATGGTCGCCCGGCTGGCCCGCACCGGCCCGCGCAGCGTCCTGGACATCGGCTGCGGGTGGGGCGAGCTGATGCTGCGCCTGCTGGGGGCTGTGCCCGGCGCGACCGGCACCGGCCTCGACCTGCGCGCCGACGACCTCGACCGCGGCCGGCGCAACGCCGCCGACCGTGCGCTCGCCGACCGCGCCGCCTTCGTCGAGGAGTCCGCGCTCGGCACCACGCGCGGCCCCGCGGACGTCGTGCTGTGCCTGGGCGCCGGCCAGGCCCTCAGCGAGGCGCCGCCGCCCCGGCACACCCCGCAGGCGCTCGCCGAACTGCGCCGGCTGGTCGCGCCCGGCGGCCGGGTGCTGTTCGGCGAGGGCTTCTGGCAGCGCACGCCGCAGCCCGCCGAGCTGGCCCGGATGTGGCCGGGCGCCAGCGCAGACGACCACGTCGACCTCGGCACGCTCGTCGGGCAGGCCGTCGACGCCGGCTTCCGCCCCGAGTGGACCGAGACGGCCAACGCCGACGAGTGGGACGACTTCGAGTCCGGCTACCAGGCCGACGTCGAGGAGTGGCTCGCCGCCCACCCCCGCCACCCGCTCGCCGACGAGACCCGCCGCAGGGCCGACGACCACCGCGCGGCGTACACCGCCTACCGCGGCGTGCTCGGCATCGCGTACCTCACGCTCGTCCCCGTGGCCGGCTGAGGCGGCACGAGGCGTACGGGCCCGGGCCCGTACGCCTCCGGCGGTCTACGCGGATGCGCCGGCGTTCCCGCTGCCGCCCGCCTTCGCCGTCGTGCGGACGGTCGGCAGGCCGAGCGCCCGGCGTACGTTCCGCTGCTGCGGTGTGCTGTCGACGCGCTCGGCGGCCTCGGCCTCAGCGGTCACACCGGCGAACGTGGGGGCGTCGGAGGCGGCGCGCCACAGGGGAGCCTGGGTGAGAAGGACCTGGATCAGGGCGTTGACCGGGCCCTGCGCGCGGACCGGCCACTGGTGGGATTTGAGCAGTTGCTGCTCGACGGTGAGGGTTTCCGCGACGCCGGCGGCCCATGACGAGGCGTCATCGCGCCTGGCGTCATGGATCTTGGAAGGATCGGTCGTGAACGGTTCCCGCGCGAGCGCGCTCTCGAACCTGTTCGCGGCGTCGAGATACGCGTACTGGTCGGCCGTCAGCGTCTTCTGGTCGCGTCGCAGCGCCCCGGTCGCCTTGCCGCCGCGGGGGGCGAAGTAGCAGACGCCGCCGCGGTCGCCCGCCGTCCAGGCGGCCCGGCCCGGCAGGAACGCCCGGGTGGGGTTCTCCGCGATCGAGAACGCCCAGGAGTCCATGGCGTAGCCGGCGACCAGGTTGCCGCAGTACCTCACTGCCTCGTCACGTACCGCGGAGGCGCCCGGATACGGCTCCGGGACCTCGGTGATCCGCCCGAACACCTCGGCGTCGTGCGGCTGCGCGCACGGCACGATGCGCACGGTGGAGCCCGGGTTCAGGACCCCGCCGGGGAGCGTGCGCGGTCCGGCGGTGAAGCAGTCGCCGACGCGCAGATGGCGCGGGTCCGGATCTGCGGTGTGCGGGTCGGGCGCCGGGGCCGTACGCGTCACACGGCCGCCGTCCGGAGCGACGGCCCCGGCGTGCCCGCCGTCCTTTCCCGTACCGGTGCACGCGGCGGCAAGCAGCGCCACCGCTGCCCAGCCCCCCGCCCAGCGCGCCGCCGTGCGGGTGAGGCGCGCCCGGCGCCCGCCGCCGACCCGCACACTCGCAGCAGGCCGCGTTTCGCGCCGACTCCGTGTCCTATCGCCGCGTCGCGTCCTAAGGTCCCGTCGCGTCCTAAGGCCGCGTCGCCGCCTAA
Source organism: Streptomyces sp. IBSBF 3018 (assembly GCA_050613715.1). Lineage (GTDB taxonomy): Bacteria > Actinomycetota > Actinomycetes > Streptomycetales > Streptomycetaceae > Actinacidiphila. Next base: position 8,322 of record JAJSZB010000155.1, on the reverse strand, counting down.
GGTCGTGCCACACCCCAAGGCGGCGCCGCGACCCTCTGCCGCCGCGCGTCCCCTCACCCTTCACGCCACATCCCCCCGCCGAGGGCCCGCCGCGCCCTTGCGGCACTGCGGTGTCCGAAACCGGCGCCGCGCCCCCCGGCGCGACGCCGTACGCACTACTGCGGCTGCGCCGCCAGCTTCTCCTCCGCCGCCGCCAGGCGGGCCAGCGAGCGCTCGCGGCCCAGCGCCACCAGGGACTCGAACAGCGGCAGTCCCACCGTGCGACCCATCGCGGCCACCCGGACAGGCGCCTGCGCCTTGCCCAGCTTCAGGCCGTGGCCGGCCGCCACGCCCTCCAGAGCGGTTTTGAGCGGTTCCGGCTCCCACCCGTCGGCCGGGAGCGCCTCGAAGGCCGTACGGGCGTCACGCAGCAGCTCCAGCGCGCCCGGCTTCATCGCCTTCGCCCAGGACGCCTCGTCGTCGGCGGGGGCGTCCAGGAACAGGAAGTCCACGTAGGAGGTGATCTCGGACAGGACCGCGACCCGGGTCTGCGCCAGCGGGGCCACCGACTCGAACAGCGCCTCGTCGAAGGCGTCGGCCGGCCAGGGCGCGTGCGGCGCGGTCAGCCAGGGCGCGCACGCCGAGACGAACGCGGCCGGCGACAGCGCGCGCACGTACTCGCCGTTGAACGCCGTGAGCTTCTTGATGTCGAAGAACGCCGACGAGCCGTTGACGTCCTCGACCCGGAAGAGCGACTCCAGCTCCTCGTACGGCAGGATCTCGCGGTCGTCGCCCGGGCCCCAGCCCAGCAGCATCAGGTAGTTGACCATGGCCTCGGGGAGGTAGCCCTCGGCGAGGTAGTCCTCCAGGGCGACCTTGTCCCGGCGCTTGGACAGCTTTTGCCGCTTCTCGTTGACGATCACCGGCAGGTGCGCCCACACCGGGGGCGTCGCGCCGAGCGCCTGCCACAGCAGCTGCTGCTTGGGGGTGTTGGACAGGTGCTCCTCGCCGCGGATCACCTCGGTGATGCCTTCGTCGAGGTCGTCCACCACGTTGGCCAGCAGGAACACCGGGGAGCCGTCGCCGCGGGCGATCACGAAGTCCTCGATGGCGCTGTTGGGGAACGCCGGCTCGCCGCGGATCAGGTCCACGACGACCGTCTCGCCCTCGTCCGGGGTGCGGAAGCGCAGCGCCCGGCCCTCCTCGTACGCCAGCCCGCGGTCGCGGCAGAAGCCGTCGTAGCCGAGCTGCTGGGAGCCGGTGCGCTCGGCGAGCATCTCGCGGGTGCAGTCGCAGTAGTACGCGCGCCCGGCCGCGTGCAGGCCGAGGGCCGCCTCGCGGTGCCGCTCGGCGTTGGCGGACTGGAAGTACGGACCCTCGAAGTGCGGGTCGGCCGCGGAGATGCCGATGGCCGACAGCGCGCTGATGATGCCGTCGATCCACTCGGGCTTGTTGCGCGCCGCGTCGGTGTCCTCGATCCGCAGGACGAAGGCGCCGCCGGAGCGGCGGGCGACGGCCCAGTTGTACAGGGCGCTGCGGGCGCCGCCGACGTGGAACATGCCGGTGGGCGAGGGGGCGAAGCGTACGCGGGGAGCGGCATCAGACATGGGCCACAGCCTATCGGCCCCATCTCGTGACCTCATCGCCAATGATTCGCCGCGGCCGCGCGCGTAACGTACACGCGAGTACCGACCGGTAACACCGGCGGCCGCCGACAGGTCCTGACGACCTCGTGTCCTCATGTCCTCATGAGGTGTGCAGGAGCTGTCGTGTCGCGGAGCCCGGCGTCCCCGAGGGGCCGCCGGGACCGCCCTGCGGCCGCCCGGGAGCGCCGGACCATCCCGGGACCGGTGGACAGGACGACAGGACGACAGGACGACAGGAGCGGGCGATGGCGCTGGACGCGGACGTCGTGGTGGTGGGCGCGGGATTGGCCGGGCTGGTGGCCACCGCGGAACTGGCGGCGGCGGGACGCAAGGTGATCCTGCTGGACCAGGAACCGGAGGCCTCGCTCGGCGGGCAGGCGTTCTGGTCCTTCGGCGGGCTGTTCCTGGTGGACTCGCCGGAGCAGCGCCGGATGCGGGTCAAGGACAGCGCCGAGCTGGCCTGGCAGGACTGGCTGGGCACGGCCGGCTTCGACCGGCCGGAGGACCACTGGCCGCGCCGGTGGGCGCGCGCCTACGTCGACTTCGCCGCCGGCGAGAAGCGCGCCTGGCTGCGCGAGCACGGCGTCGGCATCTTCCCGGTGGTCGGCTGGGCCGAGCGCGGCGGCTTCCTGGCGACGGGCCCGGGCAACTCGGTGCCGCGCTTCCACATCACCTGGGGCACCGGCCCCGGGGTGGTCGCGCCGTTCGAGCGCCTGGTGCGGGAGGCCGCGGCGCGCGGCCGGGTGCAGCTGAGGTTCCGGCACCGGGTCACCGGGCTGACCGTCACCGACGGCGTGGTGGAGGGTGTCACCGGCGAGGTGCTGGCCCCCAGCGGCGTCGAGCGGGGCGAGGCCAGCTCGCGCGAGGTGACGGGGGAGTTCGCGTTCAGGGCGCAGGCGGTGATCGTCACCTCGGGCGGCATCGGCGGCAACCACGACCTGGTGCGGGCGGCCTGGCCCGCCCGCCTCGGCACCCCGCCGAAGAAGCTGCTGTCGGGCGTGCCCGCACACGTGGACGGCCTGATGCTGGGCATCGCGCACGACGCCGGCGCGTCCGGCATCAACGGCGACCGGATGTGGCACTACACCGAGGGCATCGAGAACTGGAACCCCGTCTGGGCCCGCCACGGCATCCGCATCCTGCCCGGCCCGTCCTCGCTGTGGCTGGACGCCACGGGACGCCGCCTGCCGGTGCCGTACTTCCCCGGATTCGACACCCTGGGGACGCTGGAGCACATCATGCGCACGGGACACGAGTACACGTGGTTCGTGCTCACCCAGAAGATCATCGAGAAGGAGTTCGCGCTGTCGGGGTCCGAGCAGAACCCCGACCTGACCGGCAAGAGCGTGCGCGAGGTGCTCAAGCGGGTGCGCCCGGGCGCACCCGGCCCGGTCGAGGCGTTCATGCGCAACGGCGTCGACTTCATCGTGGAACGCGAACTGCCCGCCCTCGTACGGAGGATGAACGCACTGACCGGCGAGCAGCTGATCGACGAGGCGGCCCTGCGCGGCGAGATCGAGGCGCGCGACCGGGAGATCGCCAATACGTACACCAAGGACCTGCAGGTCACGGCGATCCGGGGGACGCGCAACTACCTCGGCGACAAGCTGATCCGCACCGCCGCGCCGCACCGGCTGCTCGACCCCAAGGCGGGGCCGCTGATCGCAGTGCGGCTGAACATCCTGACCCGCAAGTCGCTCGGCGGCCTGGAGACCGACCTCGACGCCCGGGTGCTCACTCCGGCCCCGGCGGGGAGCGAGGAGCGCGGCGCGCCACTGCCGGGTCTGTACGCCGCAGGTGAGGCGGCCGGTTTCGGCGGCGGCGGGATGCACGGATACCGCTCGCTGGAGGGGACGTTCCTGGGCGGCTGCCTGTTCTCCGGGCGGACCGCGGGGCGGGCGGCGGCGCGCGCGACGGCGTAGCGGTAGGGGGCCTGCCTTCCGCCCGGGGCGCGTCGCACGGACCCGGCACCAAGTCGAACGACCGCGCCCCGCGGAGGGTTCCCGGCACGTCAGCGCCCTGTCGCCGTGGCTGCCGCGCCCGCGGGCGGCTTCACCGGGGCGCGCCTCAGGGCGCGTTGCGGCGGCCGGTTCGTTCCCTGTCTTGCTTCAAGCATTGACAGGGGGAGGGCCGCTGCCCACTATGGGAGCGCTCCCACGTTAAGAGCGTGTAACCCCACAGTGAGCACTCGTCGGACACCTGGTCCGGCGTGAACGACGCACAAGAGCACCAAGGCACCATCGCTTCACCTCCCTTGGCTCCCGGGCGAGTTCCGGAGGGTCACATCCCCCCTATGGAGGTTGTTCGCACATGGCAGTCCCGATAGTCAGGCGCAGAACCGCCGCGATAGCCGCGGCGGGCGCACTGGTCGTCGCCTCAGGCGTCGCGGCGGCGATGAGCACCTCGACCGCTTCCGCGGCCACGGCCGGCTGTTCCGTCAACTACACGGCAAACACCTGGGACAGCGGGTTCACCGCGAACGTGACCGTCACCAATACCGGCCCGGCACTGACGAGCTGGACGCTGGGCTGGTCGTTCGCCGGGAACCAGAAGGTCACCCAGGGCTGGAACGCCAACATCTCCCAGACGGGTTCGGCGGTCACCGCCGCCAGCCTGTCCTACAACGGTGCGATCGCCTCGGGCGGCACGGCCAGCTTCGGCTTCAACGCCTCCTACAGCGGCACCAACACCTCGCCCACCGCGTTCACGCTCAACGGCGTCGCCTGTGGCGGTACGGGCAGCAACGGAGGCACCTCGACGGGCACGTCGACCGGGACCTCCAGCGGCACCTCGAGCGGCACGTCCGCCGGCACCTCCTCGGGTACGTCGAGCGGCACGTCCAGCGGTACCTCCAGCGGCACGTCGTCGGGCACCTCCAGCGGCACCTCCTCGGGCACGACCAGCGGCTCGACGGGCGGCACCACCCCGCCGCCGGCCGGCGGCAAGGTCGACAACCCGTACGTCGGGGCCAAGGGCTACGTGAACCCCGAGTGGTCGGCCGAGGCCGCGGGCGACGGCGGCTCCGCGATCGCGAACCAGTCCACCGCGGTGTGGCTGGACCGGATCGCCGCGATCGCCGGCGTCAACGGCGGCATGGGCCTCAAGGCGCACCTCGACGAGGCGGTCAGCCAGGCCGCCGGCCAGCCCCTGACCATCGAACTCGTCATCTACGACCTGCCCGGACGCGACTGCTCCGCGCTGGCGTCCAACGGCGAGCTGGGCCCGACGGAGATCGGCCGGTACGAGACCGACTACATCGACCCGATCAAGGCGCTCGAGGGCGACTCGAAGTACGCCAACCTGCGGATCGTGAACATCATCGAGCCCGACTCGCTGCCGAACCTGGTCACCAACGCGGGCGGCACCGCCGGCTCCACCGACGCGTGCGCCACGATGAAGGCCAACGGCAACTACGAGAAGGGCGTCAGCTACGCGCTGGGGCAGCTCGGTTCGCTGTCGAACACCTACAACTACATCGACGCCGGACACCACGCCTGGCTCGGCTGGGACAGCAACCTCGGCCCGTCCGCGCAGGAGTTCTACAAGGTCGCCACGACCAACGGCGCCAGCCTGGGCGACGTCCAGGGCTTCATCACCAACACGGCGAACTACAGCGCCACCGTGGAGCCCAACTTCAAGGTGACGGACACCGTCAACGGCACCACGGTGCGGCAGTCCAAGTGGGTCGACTGGAACAACTACGTGGACGAGCAGTCCTACGCGCTCGGCCTGCGCAACCAGCTGATCTCCGACGGCTTCCCGTCCACCATCGGCATGCTGATCGACACCGGCCGCAACGGCTGGGGCGGCTCCGCGCGTCCCACCGGACCGGGCGCCACGACCAGCGTGGACACCTACGTGAACGGCGGCCGCATCGACCGGCGCATCCACGCGGGCAACTGGTGCAACCAGACCGGCTCGGGCCTCGGAGCACGGCCGACCGCCGCCCCCTCGGCGAACATCGACGCCTACGTGTGGATCAAGCCGCCGGGTGAGTCCGACGGCGCGAGCCAGCCCGTCAGCAACGACGAGGGCAAGGGCTTCGACCAGATGTGCGACCCGACCTACGGCGGCAACGCACGTAACGGCAACAACCCGACCGGCGCCCTGCCCAACGCGCCGCTCGCGGGTCACTGGTTCTCGGCGGAGTTCCACCAGCTGCTCCAGAACGCGTACCCGCCGCTGTCCTAGTACGTGCACCTCGGCAGCGGATTCCCCCCACCGGGCCCGTGACGGGGCCGCGACCGGTCGTCTCGACCGGCTCGCGGTCCCGGATCGGGCCCGATCCGTGTTTCCGGGCCGCGCGTCTTCCCGCCCGAGCGGCCGTCCGGCTGCCCCGTCGTCCCGCCGCCCGCTCGCCCTCGCCCTCGCCTCCACCGGTCGTGACCTGTGCTTTCAGCGGCGCCGCGAAGTTATCCACAGGCCCGGCGCGGCGAGTCGGGCCGTTCGTGCACCATGGAGGAGCAGGCGGCGAGGGACGCAGGCGGACAACGGGAAAAACGGCACGCGGAGAGCGGAGGCGGCGGAGATGGAGATCGAGATCGGGGGTGAGGCGGCGGACGGCTGGCAGCCGGTGCGGGACGCCTTCGCGCGGAACTTCACGCATCGCGGCGACCGCGGCGCGGCCGTCGCCGTGCACCATCACGGCCGGCCGGTGGTGGACCTGTGGGCGGGCGCGCGGGACTTCGACGGGGACGGGCCCTGGCAGCCCGGCACCGCGCAGATCGTCCGCTCGGCGACCAAGGGCGTGGCCGCGGCCGGTCTGCTCCTGCTCCACCGGCGCGGGCGGCTCGACCTGGACGCGCCGGTCGGCACGTACTGGCCGGAGTTCAAGGCGGCGGGCAAGGAACGCGTGACGGTACGGGACCTGCTCGCGCACCGCGCCGGGGTGCCGGCCCTGGACCGGCCGCTGACGCCGCGGGAGGCGCTCGACGGGGTGTCGGGACCGGCGGCGGTCGCCGCGCAGACTCCCCTGTTCCCGCCCGGACAGGCGCACGGCTACCACGCGCAGACCTTCAGCTGGCTGGCCGGAGAGCTGGTGCGGCGGGTCGACGGCCGGGGGATCGGCCGGTTCACCGCCGAGGAGATCGCCGGACCGCTCGGCCTCGACCTGTGGATAGGGCTGCCGCAGGAGCAGGCGCACCGGGTCGGCCGGGTCGGGGACATCGCGACGCCCGAGCCCACCGCCTCCGGAAGCCTGCGGGCACGCCCCAAGCAGGCCGTGCACGACGCCTACGCCGACCCGGCGTCGCTGACCCGCCGCGCCTTCGCCGCGATCACCCCGCTGCCGGACGAGAACGACCCGGCGTACCGGGCGGGCGAGTTGGCGGCGTCCGGCGGCATCGCCACCGCCCGGGCCCTGTCCCGGTTCTACGCGGCGCTGATCGGCGACGTGCCGGACGGGGAGCGGCTGCTGGACGCCGCGACGGTGGAGGCGGCCCGGACGCCGCACTCCGACGGCCCCGACCGCGTCCTGGTGGTCAACACCCGCTTCGGACTGGGCTACATGCTGCACGGTTCGGCGTCGCCGCTGCTGGGCCCCGGCTCCTTCGGGCACCCCGGGCGCGGCGGATCGCTGGCCTTCGCCGACCCCGGGCACGGCATCGGCTTCGGCTACGTCACCAACGGCCTGCAGAAGAACGTCACCGCCGACCCGCGCGCGCAGGCCCTGGTCAGGGCCGTCAGGGAGTGCATACGCTGACCCGATGGCGACTGACGCGACGGCAGGCGGACCAGGGGCGGCACCGGCGGGGCAGGACGCGGCGGGACCGCCGGCGACCGGGCGTTTCGCGTCGTACGGGGTGATGATCACCGGCGCGGCCCGGGGCATCGGCGAGGCGACCGCGCGGCGGTTCGCCGCGGAGGGCGCGGGAGTGCTGATCGCCGACCTCGACGGCGAAGCGGGCGAGCGCACCGCGCGCTCGATCCGGGACGCGGGCGGACGCGCCGAGGCCGTACGGTGCGACGTCGCCGACCGTGCCTCGGTGGACGCGGCGGTCGCCTCCGCGGTGGACGCCTTCGGGACGCTGGACGTGCTGGTGAACAACGCCTACTCGTGCAGCGTCCACAAGGACGACTTCGCCGAGGAGTCCGACGAGGACTGGCTGCTCGACCTGGACGTCACGCTGGTGGGCGCGGTGCGCTGCGCGCGGGCGGCGCTGCCGCACCTGGCCACGGCACCCGGTAGGCGCGGGGCGGTCGTCAACATCGGCTCGGTCAACGGCCTGTCGTACTTCGGCAACCACGCCTACAGCGCGGCCAAGGCCGGCCTGGTCTCGTTCACCCAGGGCCTGGCGGTGCGGGCCGCGCCGCAGGGGGTGCGGGTCAACCTGGTCGCGCCCGGCACGATCCGCACCCCGGCCTGGGGCGGACGCGAGGCGGTGCTGACGGCGGCGGCGAGGGCGTATCCGCTCGGCCGGATCGGCGAGCCGGAGGACATCGCGGCCGCGGTGACGTTCCTCGCCTCCGCGGACGCGGCGTGGATCACCGGGGTGACGCTGCCGGTGGAGGGCGGCGTGCTGGTGGCCAACACGGGGTTCACCGACGCCCTCAAAGAGGCCTGAGCGAACCGCTGCCGCAGCCCAGCACAGCCCCGGCTCCAGCGGCCCGCCGGGCGCGCCGCGGGCCGGGCGCCTTCCGACGCCCGCCCGGCCGCGGGGTCCGGCGACCGGGCGGGGCCCGGCGGCCGACCCCGCGG
>JAJSZB010000154.1:0-15088 GCA_050613715.1 Streptomyces sp. IBSBF 3018 | reverse complement strand
GCCCTCCCCGGAGCCCCGGCCCCTCCCGCTCCCCGTACGACCCCAGGAAAGGACCCCTCATGGCGATCCGCGTCATGCTCGTCGACGACCAGGTGCTGCTGCGCACCGGCTTCCGCATGGTGCTCGCCGCCCAGCCGGACATGGAGGTGGTCGCCGAGGCGGGGGACGGCGCCGAGGCGCTGGAGGTGCTGCGCGCCACCGCCGTCGACGTCGTGCTGATGGACGTCCGCATGCCGCGGCTGGACGGCGTGGAGGCCACCCGCAGGATCTGCGGCGCCCGCGGTCCCGACGGCGACGGGGACGGCGGCCCACGGGTGCTCATCCTGACCACGTTCGACCTGGACGAGTACGCCTTCGCCGCGCTGAAGGCCGGTGCGAGCGGCTTCATGCTCAAGGACGTGCCGCCGGACGAGCTGCTGACCGCGATCCGCGCGGTGCACAGCGGCGACGCGGTGGTGGCGCCGTCCACCACCCGCCGGCTGCTGGACCGTTTCACCCCGATGCTGCCCGGCTCCGGCGCCGAGCAGAGCCACAAGGCCAAGGAGATCGGCCGGCTCACCGAGCGGGAGCGCGAGGTGCTGCTGCTGGTCGCGCAGGGCCTGTCCAACGGCGAGATCGCCCAGAAGCTGGTGCTGTCCGAGGCGACCGTCAAGACGCACGTCGGCAGGATCCTCACCAAGCTGGAGCTGCGCGACCGGGTGCAGGCGGTCGTCCTGGCGTACGAGTCGGGGCTGGTACGGGCCGGCGGCGGCACGTACTGACCGCCTGACCGCCCCGCTGCCCGCCGCGCCCTGCCCCTGCCCCCGCCGGACCGGCTACTCGTCGAGCACCTCGGCGACGAGCGCCGCGTACGCCTCGGCGGCCTCGTGGACCTCGCGCGGGGTCCACTCCAGCGCGCTCGCGGCGACCGTGACCTCGGTCATCGACAGGCCGAGCAGCCCGGGCAGGCCGGGCTCGGTGAAGACGCCGCGGCCGAAGAGGCTGAGCCCGGTGCGTTCGGCCTGGCGGACCGACGCCTCTTCCAGCACCCGCGCGGGGTGCGCCAGCCACAGCTGGAACTGGTGGGTGTGCGGTGTCGGCGGGTGGACCCTGACCAGGTCGAGACCGCCGTCCGCGAGCCCGCGGCGCAGCGCCTCGGCCACCGGCCGCGCGTGCAGGACGTACGAGGCCAGCCGCGGCAGTTCGTCCCGCAGCCCGGCCTGTGCGGCCAGCGCCGCGGGGTACTGCTGGAAGAGCAGCCCGCCGTAGCGGTGCCGCCACGCCTTGGCCTCGGCGACGACGTCGGCGGAGGCGGCCAGCGCGGCGCCGGACAGGCCGCCCAGCGACTTGTAGTAGCTGACGTAGACGCTGTCGGCGAGCCCGGCGATCTCCGGCAGCGAGCGGCCGAAGTGCGGCGTGCACTCCCACAGCCGCGCGCCGTCGAAGTGCACCACGGCGTCGCGTTCCCGCGCCGCCGCGACGACCGCGGTCAGCTCCTCCCAGCTCGGCAGCACGAAACCGGCGTCCCGCAGCGGGAGTTCGAGCATCAGCGTGCCGAAGGGCTCCTCGAAGCCCGCCACGTCGTCCGCGGTCGGCAGCCGGGGCTCGGTGGTCGGGTGGACGGTGCGCAGGCCGCCGAGGGCGTGCAGCGCGTCGCGCTCGTGCACCTCGGGGTGGGCGAGGGGGTGCAGGGCTACCACGGGGTTGCCGGTGCGGCCGGCCCAGCAGCGCAGGGCCACCTGCTGGGCCATCGTGCCGGTGGGGAAGAAGGCGGCGTCCTCCAGGCCGAGGAGTTCCGCGGTGCGGCGCTCCAGGTCGCGGACGGGGCCCGTTCCGTACTGGTCGGGCGTACTGTCCTGGTACGCCGCCTCTGCTTCTTGCGCGAGCTGCGCGAGGCGGGCGGGCATGGTCGCGCGCGGGGGCGCGCTGAGCACCTTCGACGCGGCTTGCGCCGCTGCGTTGCGCCGCGCGCGCCGCGTTTCGGCTTCCGCCGCGGCTTCGTCGTCGTACGTCGCCATGCCTCTCCGTTCCGTCTCCCGGCCGCGAGGGGGTCGGGCTGCGCCCCCGTTCGGGCCGCGTCCCGTTTTCCCCGTTCCCCGTTCCCCGAGTCTCCCGCACGCGGGAGGTCCAGCATGCGCTGGGCGATGCGTCAACCAGGGGCGCGGGGAACTGCGCGACAAGCCACCGCGCGCCCGCGGGTCGTCACCGTCCCGAAGGGGCAGATCAGTCCGGTCCGGACCACCGGCCCGGTGGTGGGCTGGTCGCGCAGTTCCCCGCGCCCCTGGGTGGCTGACGTCCGGCGTGGACGGAAACGCGCGCCCCTGGGTGGCTGACGTCCGGCGCGGACGGAAACCCGCGCCCCTGTTGGGCTGACGTCCAGCGCTGAGGTGGCGTGTCAGCCGGCGCGGCGGTGGTTGGGGCGGGCGGAGCGGCTGCGCTTCTCCACGTACATGCGCTGGTCCGCGCTGTGCAGGACCTCCTCCGCGGTCATCCCGCAGCCGGCCCAGCCGATGCCGAAGCTCGCGCCGACCCGTACCGCGCGCCCGTCCACCCTGATCGGCGGGATGATCGCGTTGCGCAGCCGCACCGCGAGGTCCGCCGCGTCGGCCGGCGCCAGGCCGTCCGCGAGGACCACGAACTCGTCGCCGCCGAGCCGGGCGACCGTGTCGCCGTCGCGCACCGCGCCGGTGAGCCTGCGGGCCACCTCGATGAGCACGGCGTCACCGGTGTGGTGGCCGAACCGGTCGTTGATCGACTTGAACCCGTCGAGGTCGCAGAAGAGGACCGCGAGCCCCTTGGTCGCCGACTCCTCGTCGTTCTCGTCGGGCGCGACCGTGTGCACATGGCCGTCGAGCGCGCCGAGCGGTGCGGCCAGCTCCTCCGGCCCGTAGCCGTAGCTGAAGGCGAACTCGTCGGGGCCGGGGTCGGCGACCAGCGCCGCCGCGTCCTCGGCGTCCTTGTCCTGCGGGCGCGAACACAGCCGCGAGGACAGCCGGGAGCGCAACTCGGCGCTGTTGGGCAGGCCGGTCAGCGAGTCGTGGCTGGCGCGGTGGGCGAGCTGCAGCTCGCGGCTCTTGCGCTCCTCGATGTCCTCGACGTGGGTGAGCAGGAAGCGCGGGCCGTCCGCGGTGTCGGCGACCACCGAGTTGCGCAGCGACACCCACAGGTAGGAGCCGTCGCGACGGGCCAGCCGCAGTTCCGCGCGGCCGCCCTCGGCGGAGGTGCGCAGCAGCAGGCCGACGTCCTCGGGGTGGACCAGGTCGGAGAAGGAGTAGCGGCGCATCGTGGAGGCGGAGCGGCCGAGCAGCCGGCACAGCGCGTCGTTGGCGCGCAGCAGCTTGCCGTGCTGGTCGCCGCCCATCTCGGCGATGGCCATGCCGCTGGGCGCGTACTCGAAGGCCTGCCGGAAGCTCTCCTCGCTGGCGCGCAGCGCCTGCTGGTCGCGTTCCAGGCGGACCAGGGCGCGCTGCATGTTGGCGCGCATCCGGGCGTTGCTGATCGCGATGCCGGCCTGGAAGGCGTACATCTGCAGGGCCTCGCAGCCCCAGGGGCCCGGGTGCCGGCCGCTGGTGGGCCGGTCCACGGATATGACGCCGATCAGCTCGCTGCCGACGGTCTGCGAGGAGTACATGGGCGCGTAGAGGCGGTCGCCGGGGTGCCACTCGTCGGGGAACCGCGGCAGCGGGCCCTCGGTGTGCCACTGCGGCACGTCGTCGTCGATGAGCACCCAGCCCTCGGTGTGCGGTATGAACCGCAGCTGGCCCCAGCGCTCGCCCATGGACAGCCGGCGCTCCCAGGACGCGCGGGAGCCGACCCGCCCGGCGAGCAGCGCCTCGCCCGCGGCGCTGCCGGCGAACGCGGCCACCACGAGGTCGCCGTCCGGGCGCACCAGGTTGACCGCGGCCAGCTCGTAGCTCAGGCCGCGCACCACTCCGTCGGCGACGGCCTGGAGGGTGTCGGCCAGGCTGCGCGCGCTGTTGAGGTCCGCCACGACCTGGTGCAGTTGACGCAAGGTCGCGAGGCGGACGTACGGCTCCGACTCGGTGTCCATGGCCCTCTCCGCGCCCTCGACTGCAGACTCCTCGTGTTCCGGCGTTCCCCGCTTCGAACGCTTCGTAATTCACACTCTTCCATTTACACGCCACTGAATCACAGGGTGCTGTGCGATCGGTACACAGGGTCAACAATTCCTCGCCCTTGTGACTCAAGTCACACCGCCAGGTGAGCAGTTGGGCACGGACCGTGGTCCCTGCGACCTAGGACCGGGCTCCCGCGCGGTTGCGACCGGGGCCCGATGCCCCGGTTGCTACCGGGCCGTAACGTGGAACCGTGCCTCACACTCCGCCGGGACGGCATCCTGGGACCATCATGGGCCAGACCGTCGACATCGATGACTTCCGCGCCGCCATGTCCCGCCTCGCGGCGGGCGTGGTCCTGGTGACCGCGCACGACCCCGAGGACGGACCGCGCGGGGAGGACGTGGGCATGACCGCCACCGCCTTCATGTCGGTCTCCCTCGAACCCCCTCTGGTGCTGGCGTCGGTGCGCGTCGGCTCGCGGATGGACGAGCTGCTGGAGCGGCAGCCGCGCTGGGCGGTGTCCGTGCTCAGCGAGAGCCAGCGGCACATCGCCGGGCGCTTCGCGATGCGCGGGCGGATCAGCGACCGGCTGCTGTTCGAGGACATCGCCTACTACCGCGGCGAGCACTCCGGCGCGCCGGTGCTCGGCGGGGCGCTGTCCATACTCGAGTGCGAGACCGACCAGCGGGTCCTAGCCGGCGACCACACCCTCGTGATCGGCCGGGTGCTGGCCGCGCGCACGCCCAGCGCGGACGGCGGCCCGCTGAGCTACTTCCGCGGCCGCTACCGCTATCTGAGCTGAGCCCCGGACCGGGGCCGATCCCCCGGCCGCTCCCGGCCCGCGATCCGCGCGCCACCCCCCGGCCGCTCCCGGTTCTAGTCCCAGCCCGCCGCGCGGCCGCGTTTGACGTCGCCGCGGCGCTTCTTGGCCTGCAGGCGGCGCTCGTTGACCCCGCGGGGCGTGCGGGTGGGGCGGCGGGCCTTGGGCGGCGGGGCGGTCGCCTGCGCGAGCAGCGAGGCCAGCCTGGCCGCCGCGGTCTCGCGGTTGCGCCACTGCGAGCGGTGCTCGGAGGACCGTACGGTCAGCACGCCGCCGTGCAGCCGGCCGGCCAGCCGCTCCAGCGCGCGCTCCTTCCACACCGGCGGCAGCGCCTGCGTGGCCGCCAGGTCGAACCGCAGCTCCACCTGGCTGTCGCTGGTGTTCACGTGCTGCCCGCCGGGCCCGGAGGACCGGGAGAAACGCCACACCAGCTCGGCCTCCGGCAGGGAGACCGAACCGCGGATGGGGAGTGCTCCGGACATGCCCCCATGATCCCGCCCGCACATGCGTACGTCACGGGGATTTCGCCCCGCGGAGGAACCATCACGGGGCCCTCCGCGTATGGACGGATGACGGTAGTTTCGTCGGCAACACCTACGACCACAAAAGGGGACTTCCCATGGCGGTAAGCCTGACCAAGGGCGGCAACGTCTCGCTGAGCAAGGAGGCGCCCGGCCTGACGGCCGTGACCGTCGGCCTGGGCTGGGACGTCCGCACCACGACCGGTACGGACTTCGACCTCGACGCGAGCGCCATCGCGGTCAACGCGACCGGCAAGGTCTACTCGGACGGCCACTTCGTCTTCTTCAACAACAAGCAGAGCCCCGACCAGACCATCGTCCACACCGGCGACAACCGCACCGGCGAGGGCGAGGGCGACGACGAGCAGATCAACGTCAACCTCGCCGCCCTGCCCGCCGACGTGGACAAGATCGTGTTCCCCGTCTCGATCTACGACGCCGAGGCCCGCAGCCAGAACTTCGGCCAGGTGCGCAACGCGTACATCCGCATCATCAACCAGGCCGGCGGCGCCGAGATCGCCCGCTACGACCTGAGCGAGGACGCGGCGACCGAGACCGCGATGGTCTTCGGCGAGCTGTACCGCAACGGCGCGGAGTGGAAGTTCCGCGCGGTCGGCCAGGGCTACGCCTCGGGCCTGGTCGGCATCGCCACCGACTTCGGCGTCAACCTCTGAGGTTCCCGGCACGCCGGCACATCGGCACGCCGGCACGCACCGCGGCCGCCGGGCCCCCGCGCGCATCCGCCGGGGGCACGGCGGCCGCGCGCGTTCTGACACCATCGGCCGGGTGATCGACCTCGGATACGCCCTGTCCCGCCGCTTCCCCGACCCGCCGCAGACCGACTACCGGACCGCGGACGTCGCGGCGCTGCGGCGCGACCTGTTCTGCGGGGACGTCTACCTCGCCGAGGGCGAGCGCGAACTGTCCACCGCCTGGGGCTGGGTGCCGGTGCTGGACTTCGCCTGGGCGCTGTGCGCGATCGCCGAGGACCTGGACCGCGACCCCGCGGGCGGGCGGGCGGCGCGGCCGCAGCGCGCGGAGTTCGACTTCACCGAGTCCACCGACCGGCTGCGCTTCGTCCGCCGCTTCGGCCATGTCGAGGTGACCGCGGACTGGACGCCGGACGAGCCGCCGCTGGTGCTGAGCCACGCCGGGCTGCGCCGCGAGGCCCGCGACTTCCTGCACGACCTGGTCGCCGACCTCGCCGACCTGCACGAGGACCTCGCCGACAACCCGGTGGTGTGGGGCCTGCTGGCCCGCTACCCGCGGCTGTGAGCGGGGGGCGGCGCGGGCCGCCCGCTGTCTGTTCGCTGTGGGCGAACACAGAACCGGGACCGTCGGCGGATTTGGGAACTGCTTTACTCGCGTCACGAGTTAAACGACCGGACACGACCCGTACCGACCACCCGTACCGACCCGTACGGGCCCGCACCACCCCGTACCGACCCGTACCAACCTGTACTGACCCGTACCGAATGGCCCGAGGAGAGACCGACATGGCGCTGTGGGACCGCTTCAAGGAGTCCGCCCAGAGCATGCAGACCCAGCTGACCGCGAAGAAGAACGACCTGAAGAGCGGGGCCTTCCGGGACGCCAGCATGGCCATGTGCGCGCTGGTCGCCGCCGCCGACGGCTCGGTGGACCCGTCCGAGCGGCAGCGCGTGGCCTCCCTCATCGCGGGCAACGACGTGCTGCAGAACTTCCCGGCGACCGACCTCCAGCGCCGCTTCGACGACTACCTCACCAAGCTCACCTCGGACTTCGACTTCGGCAAGGTCGCCATCCTGCAGGAGATCGCCAAGGTGCAGAAGAAGCCCACCGAGGCGCGTGCGGTCATCCAGATCGGTATCGTCATCGGCGGTGCGGACGGCGTCTTCGACAAGTCCGAGCAGGCCGTGGTGCGTGAGGCGTGCTTCGCGGTGGGGCTGAACCCCGCGGAGTTCGACCTGTGAGCGCACGCACCCCGGCCGCAGCGCACTGACGTGAGCGTGAGCGTAGGAGCGCGCGGGGGACGGGGGCCCGCGGGCCGGTGAGGTTCGGAGGGCCGCATGTCGGGCGACGACGAGTTGGCGCTGATGGTCTACCAGGCGTTGCGCGCCCACGGCTCCTTCCCGTCCGAGGCGGAGCTGGGCCGGGCCGCGGGCGTCGGCGCCGAGGAGGCCCGCCGCGGCCGGCTCCGGCTGGAGGACCTGGGCCTGCTCCAGCAGGGCGACGGCCTGCTGGAGCCGGTCGACCCGGAGACCGCGCTGCTGCGCACGATGACCGCGTACCAGACCAGCGCGGCCCAGCAGGCCAGCACGGCCGCCGCGCTCCAGCAGCTCACCGAGTCGCTGATGTCGGTCTACCGCCCGGCGGTCGCCGCCGAGGCCGCGCAGGTCGAGGTGGCGTACCTCACCGACCGGCGGCACAAGGACCGGACGATGACCGAGCTGGCCGGGACCTCACGCCACCGGGTGGACTCCATGCACCCGGGCCCGATGCCGTCACCGGTGGTCCTGGAGGACTCGCTGCGGCGGGACGCCCAGATGCGGGAGAAGCGGGTGCGGCTGCGCTCGATCTACCCGCTGTCGCTGCTGCAGAGCCCGCGCCACGTCGGCTACCTCCAGCGGCTGTCCGACCTCGGCGCCGAGGTGCGGCTGCTCGACCACGCCCCCTGCGACCTGGTGATCCACGACGGCGCGGCGGCCTGCGTGCCCAGCGACCCGGGCAGCCCCGGCGGCCCGATGCTGCTGGTCCGCGGCTCCGCCCTGATCCGCGTGCTGGTCGGCTTCTACGAGGACCTGTGGCTGCGCGCGGTCCCGTACGAGCAAGCGCACGCGCAGGGCGGCGACTCGGTGGCCGCGCAGCTGACCGTCCAGGAGCGGACGGTGGTCCGGCTGCTGGCCGGCGGGCTCAGCGACGACCAGATCGCCCGCAAGATGGGCGTGCACCGGCGTACGGTGCAGCGCGCGGTGGCCAAGCTGATGGAGCGCCTGCACGCCTCCAGCCGCTTCGAGGCGGGCCTGAAGCTCGCGCAGGACCCGGCGTACGCGGCGGCGTTGCGCGGCCCGGGATCGCCCGGCGCGGCGACGAGCGGCAAACCGTGACGCACGAACAGTGACGCGCACGGCAGTCGGTAAGAGTCGGTAAGAGCAGTAAGCGCTGACCGTCGACCGACCGTTGAGCGTGTGGACCGGGTGTGTGGGCCGGGCGTGTGGGCCGGGTGTGTGGGCCGGGCTCGGCGGCTGTGCGCGGCGGGTCGTGTGCGGTGGAGCGCGCGGTGGACCGTGCGCAGTGGGCGCCGCTCGTTCCCGTCCCCCCTCAGCCCGGGAACGAACGGCACCGATGGTGGGGGCAGGCGGGCCTTGCCGGCCCCCACCGTGCCGAACGACGCGTCCCCCCCGGGTCGACAGGGCGAGCGTGCCCGTCGATGCGCCGTCCGACCCCGGACGCGGCGACTCGGGGGAGCCGCGGCCGGGAGCACCTCGCGGTGCCGCGGCGCTCTCGGAAGGCGGGGAGTTCGCCGTGAGGGGCCGCTTCTGCATAGGTACCCGATGGAGGCACTGCGTGCCTAGCCGGTCACAGGGCGCCGAATTCCCTCTCGGGGCCTCGAATACGTATCCGACCTGCGATTTTCGGCTACCTGGCGGCATGGTGTCCAAAAAGCGACACGTACCAATGTGGACAGCTCGCCGCTTTGTCACCCGGGAGAGCGCTTACCACCGGGCCTCACGCGGGGGTGGTGAACCTCCAGCCGCGCGCCTTCAGTTGCGGCACCATGGCGTCCACCGCGTCCACGGTCTGGCTCCGGTCACCGCCGCCGTCGTGCAGCAGCACCACCGCGCCGGGCGCGATCCCGTCGGTGAGGCGGCGCAGCAACTCCCCCGCGCCCGGCGGCTCCCAGTCCCGCACGGCGAGCCGCCAGCCGAGCGGGACCATGCCGAGGTCCGCCGCCACCTGTGGCGTGCGGCCCCAGTTCCCGTACGGCGCGCGGAAGTAGGGGACGGGCACGCCGGGCACCGCGGCGCGTACGGCGGCGGCCGTCTCCTCCAGGTCGGCACGGATGCGCGGCGCCGTCCAGTCGGTCATGTCGTCGTGGTGCATCCCGTGGTTGCCCAGCAGATGGCCGTCCTCGACGATCGCGCGGACGATCTCCGGATGGGCGAGCGCGTGCGCGCCCCACAGGCAGAACACCGCCGTGACCCGGTGCCGGCGCAGCACCGACAGCAGCCGCGGCGTGTGCACCGGGTGCGGGCCGTCGTCGAAGGTCAGCGCCGCGTACGAGCCGACCAGGCGGGTGGAGTCGACGACGGGGACGTACCGGCCCGGCCGTGGTGCGGCCGGTATGCCTGCGGGTGCGGTCACGACGGTGTTCTCCTCATCCGTTCAGCGGGTGTTCAGCTGGGTTGGCAGGTCAGGTCGAGGGTGGTGGGGGCGCTGCCGGAGCCGTTGACGACGTACCCGAAGGTGGTCGACGCGCCGACCCCCACCTGACCGTTGTACGCGGCGTTGTGCGCGGTGGTCTGGCTGCCGGAGGAGCCCTGCACGCCGTTCCACAGGTTCACGATGGTCTGGCCCGACGGCTGCGTCCACGCCACCGTCCACGCCGACAACGGCACCGAACCCGAGTCCGCCACCGACACCTCGGCCTGATAACCACCCGACCACGCACTCACCAACCGATACGTCGCCGTGCACGCCGCACCCGACGTCCCACCCGTCGTCGACCCCGCCGACGAACCACTCGACGTACCCGAAGACGTACCGCTGGAGGTACCGGTCGACGTACCCGTCGAGGTGCCGGTCGAAGTCCCCGACGACGTACCCGACGACGTGCCCGACGACGTACCGCTGGACGTCCCGGACGACGTCCCGCTCGACGTACCGGACGAAGTCCCCGACGACGTACCGCCGTTCGTCCCGCCCGAGCCGTTCAGGCCGAAGAACGCGATGGCCTGCGCGGCCATGCCGCTGGTGGGCAGCGAGTGGCCGACGCCCTGGATGCTGACGCCCTCGACCGGGGCCTGGACGCCGGTGGAGCCGTAGCGCGTGCGGGTCCAGGTCGACTGCGGGTGGTCGGTGAGGACCGGCGTCTGGCTCACGCCCAGCACGTCGGTCCACTGCTTGATCTCCTCGCCGAAGTTGGCGTAGTTGAGCGTGGCGTCCGCGGTGCCGTGCCACAACTGCATGCGCGGGCGCGGGCCGGTGTAGCCGGGGTCGGCACCGCGGACCAGGTCGCCCCACTGCTGCGGGGTCTTGCTGATCTGGCCGTTGGCGCACGCGCTGTTCCACGAGGACCCGTCGGTGGTGGCGAAGCAGCCGAACGGCACGCCCATGAACGCAGCGCCGGCCTTGAAGACGTCGGGGTAGTCGCCGAGCAGCACGTTCGTCATCATGCCGCCGGACGACGCGCCGGTGACGTAGACCCGGTCGGGGTCGCCGCCGTAGTGCTGCTCGGTGTAGGTGACCATCGACATGATGCCGACCGGGTCGCTGCCGCCGCCGCGCTTGAGCGCCTGCGGCGAGGAGACGTCGAAGCAGCTGCCGTCGCGGGTCGCCGACGGGTAGACGACGACGAAGCCGTACTGGTCGGCGAGCGAGGCGAACTCGGTGCCGGAGTAGAAGGCCGGGCCCGAGCCGGTGCAGTAGTGGACGGCGACCAGGATCGCCGGGTGGGCCGGCGCGCTGTTCGGCACGTACACGTACATGCGCAGGTTGCTGGGGTTGGCGCCGAAGCCGGTGACCTCGGTGAGCGAGGCGGCGTGCGCGGTGCCGGCCGAGCCGGCCGTGACGAGGAGCGCGGCGAGCAGCGGCGCGATCCCGGTGAGCAGCGCGACGAGCAGCCGCCGCAGTCCTCGGGGGGCGTGCCGGCCGCTGGTTGCGGTCATGGCGGTGGTGTCCTTTCCGCGGGTCCGCCGTCCCGGGCCGGGACTCCCCTCCCGGCCCGGAGCGGTCAGATGTGGGGGGATGATGCGGACCGACCGGCCCGAGGGCCGACCGAAATTTTTCGACACCTTTACGAATGTTTCGGGAAACCGTAGGGCCCGGACCGCGCCGCGTCAAGGCATCCGGCCCTGCGGCGAGCGTCCGCGACGCTGGTACGGACCTGCCGTCGTATCCGCCCCAGGAGCCGTACGTTCCCCGGCACACGCCCCTGTTCTGCGGGAACGCCGCAACGGTCGCCTGCCTGGCCTTCGGCGGACCGCCGCCGACCGTTTTTCTCTGAGTTTTCGGAAACACGCCGTTGACGTTCGGGGTCGGCGGGTCCACACTCGTCTGCGATCGCCCCCCGGCCGCACCGCGTCCGGCGCCCCCACGCGCCGTCCGCGGACCACTCCCCGGCCGGCGGCACCCGCGCGAATGGTCCCCCCACCACGATCGGCCGCCGCGCCCGCGGCGGCCGGTCCGAACCAGGAGACGAGGTCGGAAGTGATCCCAGCAACCCCCCACGGACGTGGCGTGCCCAAACGCGGGCGCACCGCCGTACGCATGGCGCTGGCCGCGGTGACGGCGGGCGCGGTGGCCGGTGTGGGCCTCGCGGTCTCGGCCGGCACCGCCCACGCGGCCACCACGCTCGGCGCCTCGGCGGCGGCCTCCGGCCGCTACTTCGGCACCGCGGTGGCCCTCAGCCACCTCGGCGAGGCGCAGTACGCGTCCACTCTGGACACCGAGTTCAACGCGGTGACCCCGGAGAACGAGATGAAGTGGGACGCCACCGAGCCCAACCGCGGCCAGTTCACCTACTCCTCGGCCGACCAGATCGTCTCGCACGCCCAGGCGCACGGCATGAAGATCCGCGGCCACACGCTGGTGTGGTACCAGCAACTGCCCAGCTGGGTCAGCGGGTTGTCGGCGTCGGACCTGCAGACCGCGATGGACAACCACATCACCAACCTGGTCACCCACTACAAGGGCAAGATCTACGCCTGGGACGTGGTCAACGAGGCGTTCCAGGACGGCGGGAGCGGCGCCCGGCGCAGCTCGCCCTTCCAGGACAAGCTGGGCGACGGCTACATCGAGCACGCCTTCCGCACCGCGCACTCCGCCGACCCGGACGCCAAGCTCTGCTACAACGACTACAACATCGACGGCATCAACGCGAAGAGCAACGCCGTCTACAACATGGTCAAGGACTTCAAGTCGCGCGGCGTCCCGATCGACTGCGTCGGCTTCCAGGGCCACTTCAACAGCCAGTCCCCGGTCACCTCGGACTACCAGCAGAACCTCCAGCGGTTCGCCGACCTCGGCGTGGACGTCCAGATCACCGAGCTGGACATCGCCGGCTCCGGCTCCGCGCAGGCCGACAGCTACGCCAAGGTCGTCAACGCGTGCCTGGCGGTGAGCCGTTGCACCGGCATCACGGTCTGGGGCATCACCGACAAGTACTCCTGGCGCAGCAGTGACACGCCGCTGCTCTTCGACGGCAACTACAACAAGAAGCAGGCGTACACGTCCGTGCTGAACGCGCTGAACAGCGCGCCCGGCGGGACGAACGGCGGTACGTCGTCGGGGACTTCGTCCGGTACGTCGAGCGGTACGTCGTCCGGGACGTCCAGCGGTACGTCGTCGGGCACGTCGTCCGGTACGTCGTCGGGGACTTCGACCGGCACCTCGACGGGTACGTCGACCGGTACCTCCAGCGGTACGTCTTCGGGTACGTCGAGTGGTTCGTCGGCGGGGTCGACGACGGGTGGGACGTCGGGTGCGGCGTGCACGGCGACGTATCGGTTGGTGAGTGCGTGGTCGGGTGGTTATCAGGCCGAGGTGTCGGTGGCGGACTCGGGTTCGGTGCCGTTGTCGGCGTGGACGGTGGCGTGGACGCAGCCGTCGGGCCAGACCATCGTGAACCTGTGGAACGGCGTGCAGGGCTCCTCCGGCAGCCAGACCACCGCGCACAACGCCGCGTACAACGGTCAGGTGGGGGTCGGCGCGTCGACCACCTTCGGGTACGTCGTCAACGGCTCCGGCAGCGCCCCCACCAGCCTCGACCTGACCTGCCAACCCAGCTGAACACACACCCGGTGCTGAACGTACATCCGGTTCGGCTCCCGTGAACGGGGGCGGCGCGGCAGGGGGATCGCCGCGTCGCCCCTCCGGTGCGTCCGGCGGCGCACGGGCCGGCGGGCCGGGCCGGTCAGCGGGGCCGGTCCGTCAGCGGACCGGCTCGTCAGCGGGCCGGCTCGGCCGCGGGTGCGGTCCAACTCCCCAGCAGTTCCAGGGCG
Source organism: Streptomyces sp. IBSBF 3018 (assembly GCA_050613715.1). Lineage (GTDB taxonomy): Bacteria > Actinomycetota > Actinomycetes > Streptomycetales > Streptomycetaceae > Actinacidiphila. The sequence goes on along the minus strand of JAJSZB010000154.1, from coordinate 1,488 downwards.
CGTTCGCTGGCCGAGCCCGGCTCGACGGTGTAGACGCACAGCGTCTGGTCGGCGTCGCCCGGCAGATGCAGCGACTCGTACGCGAAGTGCAGCTCGCCGACGAGCGGATGGCGGTACGTCTTCGCGCCGTGCGTGCGGCGCAGCACCCGGTGGTCGTTCCACCACTCGGTGAACCGCGGGCAGCGCAAGGTGAGTTCGCCGACCAGGTCGGCCAGCCGCGGGTCGTCGGGGAAGCGGCCGGCGTCCAGCCGCAGCATCGCGACGGTCTCCGCCGCGATCTGCTCCCAGTCGCCGATGCGCTCCGGCGCCTCGGGGTCGAGGAGGTAGTAGCGGGCGAGGTTGCGCCGGGTGGCGGGCAGCGCGTCGAAGTCGGTGAGGACGGCGCGGGCCAGCCGGTTGGCCGCCAGCACGTCGGTGCGGCGGCCGATGACGAACGCGGGCACGTGGTCCAGCGTCCGCAGCAGCTGGTACAGCCCCGGGCGGACCCGCTGCGGGGCGGCCGGCCCCGGCCTGCGCGCGGTCCCGGGCCTGGCCAGCAGATCGGCGAGGTGCTCGCGTTCGACGGCGTCCAGCCGTAGCGCCCGGGCGAGCGCCTCGACCACCTCGGGCGACGGGTTCCCCGCCCGGCCCTGCTCCAGCCGCGTGTAGTACTCGGTGCTGACCCCGGCCAGCCGCGCCGCCTCCTCGCGCCGCAGCCCCGGCACCCGCCGCGCCCGCCCGTCCCCGGGCAGCCCCGCCTGATCCGGCGTGATCCGCGCGCGCCGCCCCCGCAGGAAGTCCGAGATCTCGCGCGCGCGGGCGGCGACCGGGTCGGCAGCGCGGGCGGCGACCGGGGCGACGGCACGCCCGTCCGGAACGTGTGCCGGCCGGCTCGCCGGACCGGTCGTCGCACGGCCGGCAGCAGGCGTCGTGCGCCGCACGCTGTCCATGCCGTCCGAGTCCCCGGCTTGCCTGTCCGGACCGGCTGCCGGCTGGCCGGCCGTAGGCGTTGTACGGCGCGCGCTGTCCTTGCCATCCGAGTCCGCGGCGCGCCCGCCCGGACCGGGTGCCTGCCCGGGTGCCGGGCGGCCGGCCGTAGGCGTCGTACGCCGCGCGCGGTCCGTGCCTGCGGCGGGCGCGGGAGGAGCTGAGCCGTTCGTGGTGTCCGTGCCGGTCCCGCGGCCACCGCCGCCCTTCTGCTGCGTGCGCTCCTCGCTGTCCATGCCTCCAGTCTGGCGCGGGCCGGCGCGGCGTGGCGGGCGCTGCCTGGTCCTGCCGGTACCTGCTTCGGCAGGGTCAGCTCGGGCGTCCCGCGGCGGCGGGCGCGGTGGTGTGCTGGTTGCAGGGGCGCGGCGGCCACGACGCCGCCCCCGCCCCCGCTCCCGTTCCGGCCCGGGCCGACCCCGAGCCCGGGGACCAGCCCCGGGCCCAGGTCCGGGGGGGGGGGGGGCGCCCCGCCCCCCCCCCCCCCCCCCCCCCCCCCAAAAAAAAAAAAAAAAACAAAAAAAA
>JAJSZB010000153.1:0-15309 GCA_050613715.1 Streptomyces sp. IBSBF 3018 | reverse complement strand
GCCCCTCGGCCACCGGCCGCTCGACCCCGCCCTCGACACGGCCGAGCGCACCCATACCCTCACCGGCCGGCTCCCCGCCGTCCATACCGAGCCGCTGCTCACCAGCGTGCCGGCCGCCTTCCACGCCGGAGTGGACGACGTGCTGCTCACCGCGCTGGCGATGGCGCTGACGGCCTGGCAGGCACAGCGCCCCGGCGGCGGCGGGCCGGACGGCGCCGGCGTGCTGCTGCACCTGGAGAGCCACGGCCGCGAGCCCATCGCCGACGACGTCGACCTGGCCCGTACCGTGGGCTGGTTCACGAGCCTGTACCCGGTGCGGCTGGACCCGGGACCGGTCGATCCGCACGGCCCGGCCCCCTTCTCCGCCGCGCGGGTCGAAGACGCCCTCAAACGCGTGAAGGAGCAGCTGCGGGCGATCCCCGACCACGGCCTCGGCTACGGCATGCTGCGCCACCTCGACCCGGCGGCCCGCGCGCGGCTCGCCGCCCACCCGGAGCCGCAGATCGGCTTCAACTACCTGGGCCGGTACGCCGCGCCCGCGGCGGCGGACGGCCCCGCCGCCGACTGGCAGGTGGTGCTCGACGGCGGCGGCCCGCGCAGCCAGGACCCGGGCATGCCCGTCCACCACGTGCTGGACGTCAACGCGCACACCGAGGACCAACCGGACGGCCCGTGCCTGGTCACCCGCTGGACCTGGGCCGGCGGCCTGCTCGCGGAGGAAGACGTGGAGGCGCTGTCCGCCCTCTTCGCCCGCGCGCTGCGCGCCGTCGCCGAACTGGCGGACCGACCGGAGGCCGGCGGCTGGACGCCGTCCGACCTCCCCCTGGTCTCCCTCGACCAGGCCCAACTCGACCGACTGCAGAACAAATGGGGTGGACGCAAGTGAGCGGGTTCCGGCTGGAAGACGTGCTTCCTCTGACGCCGACGCAGGCGGGGATGCTCTTCCACGCGCTGTACGACGCGAGCGCGGTGGACGTCTACACCTCGCAGTTCGTCTTCGACCTGGAAGGCGAGGTGGACGCGGACGCGCTGCGGGCGGCCGTGGCCGCCCTGCTGCGCCGGCACGCCAACCTGCGCGCCGGGTTCCTGCACGAGGACCTCGACGAGCCCGTACAGGCGATCGCCGCCGAGGTGGACACGCCGCTGGAGGAGCGCGACCTGACCGCCGGGGAGGCGGGCACGGTGGCCGAGCGGCTGGCGGCGTTCCTCGCCGAGGACCGCACCCGCAGGTTCGACCTGTCCACGCCGCCGCTGATGCGGTTCACCCTCCTGCGCACCGGGCCGCGGCGCCGTCGGCTGGTCATGACCAGCCACCACATCCTGCTCGACGGCTGGTCCATGCCCCTGCTAGTGCGCGAACTGTTCGAGCTGTACGCGAGCGGCGGCGACGACGCCGGCCTGCCGCGCGTCACCCCCTTCCGCACCTATCTGGCGTGGCTGGCCGCGCAGGACCGGGGCGCGGCCCTGGACTCCTGGCGGGCCGCGCTGGACGGCGTCGAGGCGCCCACCCTGCTGGCCGGGCGGACGCCCGCCGCGGCGGACGGCGCCGGCGAGCTGCCCCGGACGCTCGTCCTGGAACTCGACGAGGCGGTCACCGGGCGGCTGAGGGAGACCGCGCGCGCCCACGGACTGACCGTCAACACGCTGGTACAAGGCGCCTGGGGACTGCTGCTCGGCCACCTCACCGGCCGCACCGACGTGCTGTTCGGCACCACCGTCTCCGGCCGCCCGCCGGAGATACCGGGCGTCGAGTCGATGGTGGGACTGTTCATCAACACGGTCCCGGTGCGGCTGCGGGTGCGGCCGGGCGACACCCTGGCGGCGCTGCTGACCCGGCTGCAGGAAGAACAGGGCCGGCTGCTGGGCAGCCAGCACGTGGGACTGACCGACATCCGCGCGGCCGCGGGCCTGGACGAGCTGTTCGACACCCTGGCGGTCTTCGAGAACTACCCGATGGACGCCGAGGCGCTGCGCGCGGCGCAGCGGGGACTGCCCGGCCTCACCGTGGCCGGCTTCGACGGCACGGACGCCGCCCACTACCCGCTCACGCTGACGATCGCCCCCGGCGCCCGGCTGCGCGTCACCTTCGGCTACCGCGCGTCCGTCCTGGACGGCGAGGCCATGGCGGACACGGTCGCCCGCATGCGGCGCCTGCTGACCGCGATGGCCGAGGGCCTCGGATCACGCGCCGACGCCCTCCCCGTGCTGCTCGACGGAGAGTACGAGGCCCTGCTGGCCAGAGGGCGCGGCGCGGACCTGCCGCCCGGCGTGCTCGCCGCGGACGTCGGCGAGGCCGTCGCCCGCCGGGCGCTGGACCACCCCGACGCGGTCGCGGTGTCCGGCGCGGGCGAGCAGCTGACCTACGGCGAACTGACCCGCCTGGCCGACGGGCTGGCCGGCGCGCTGCGTGGCCTGGGCGCGGGGGACGAGGACGGCGTCGGCATCCTCCTCGGCCGCTCGGCCGCGACGGTCACCGCGTCCCTCGCGGCGCTGCGCGCCGGCGCGGCCTACGTCCCGCTCGACCCGGACTGGCCGGCGGACCGGCTCGCCGGCGTCGCGGCGGCGGCCGGCGTGCGCGTCCTGGTGGTCGACGGCGTCCGCGGCGCGCATCCCTGGGTGCGCGGCCTCGGCCCCGACGTCCCCGTCGTCACCGTCGACCCCGCGGGCCGGGTCCTCGCCGGGGCGCCGGAAGTCCCAAGGGCGCTGCCGGCGCCCGGCGGCGGGACGCGGCTGGCCTACGTGATGTTCACCTCGGGCTCCACCGGCCTGCCCAAGGCCGTCGGGATCACCCACGCCGACATCGCCGCCCTGGCCGCGGACCGCGCCTGGCGCGGCGGCGCGGCCGACGCGGTCCTCATGCACTCCGCGTACGTCTTCGACGCCTCCACCTTCGAGATCTGGACGCCCCTGCTGGGCGGCGGCCGCGTGGTGGTGGCACCCGAGGGCGTACTGCAGCCGGACGTCCTGCGGGACATGACGGATCGGCACAAGGTGACGGCCGCGTTCGTGACGACCGCGCTGTTCCACGTCATCGCCGAGACCGACCCGGGCGCGTTCGGGCGGCTGCGCCTGGTGGCCAGCGGCGGCGAGGCCGCGGCGCCCGGCGTCCTGGCACGGCTGGCCGCAGCCCACCCCGGCACCGCCTTCCACAACGCCTACGGGCCCACCGAGACCACCACCTTCGCCACGCTGCGCCGGGTCCGCCCCGGCGACGGCGAGAGCGTGCCCCCCATCGGCCGCCCGCTCGACGGCATGCGGGCCTACGTCCTGGACGCCTCGCTGCGCCCGGTGCCGCCCGGCGCGGAGGGTGAGCTGTACCTGTCGGGGCCCGGCGTCGCCCGCGGCTACCTCGGCCGTCCCGACCTCACCGCGGCGCGGTTCGTGGCCGACCCGTTCGCCGGTGCGGGCGCCCGCATGTACCGCACCGGCGACGTGGTGCGCTGGGCGCCCGACGGCGACCTGGAGTACGTCGCCCGGGCCGACCAGCAGGTCAAGCTGCGCGGCCACCGCATCGAGCCCGGTGAGATCGAGGCGGTGCTGCGCGACCACCCGTCGGTGCGGGCGGCCTGCGTCGTGGTCCGCGAGGACGTGCCGGGCGACCGGCGACTGGTCGCCTACGCGGTGGCGGCCGACGGGGCCGCGGCGGATGGAGCCCGGGGCGTTCCAGTCGGCGCGGCGGCGAGCGCGTGCCTTGGCCAGTTCGGAGGACTCCAGCTGCCAGGGCACGGAGGTGACCATGACGCCTGGGGTGAACAGCAGGCGTCCCTTGAGGCGCAGTGCGCTCTGGTTGTGGAGGAGGTGTTCGTACCAGTGGCCGACGACGTATTCCGGGATGTAGACGCTGACCACGTCGCGGGGGCTGTCGCGGCGCAGTCCCTTGACGTAGTCGATGATGGGCCGGGTGATCTCGCGGTAGGGCGAGTCGAGGACCTTCAGCGGGACGTCGATGCCGTAGCGCTGCCAGTCGGCCTGGAGGGCCTTGGTGTCGTCGGGGTCGACGTTGATGCTGAGCGCCTCCAGGGAGTCCGAGCGCATCAGCTTGGCGTAGGACAGGGCCCGCAGGGTGGGCTTGTGCAGCCGGGAGACCAGCACGATGGAGTGCACCCGGGAGGGGCGTACGAAGTCCTCGCCGGGTTCGTCGTCGGCGGCGATCTCCTCCGAGACCCTCGTGTAGTGGCGGCGGATCGCGGTCATCGTGGCGAAGAAGACGACCATGCCGACGACGGCGACCCACGCGCCGTGGGTGAACTTGGTGAGCAGGACGATGACCAGGACCAGGCCGGTGAAGAAGGCGCCGAAGGTGTTGATCGCGCGGGAGCGGATCATGTGGCGGCGCTTGTTCTGGTCGGTCTCGGTGGCCAGGTGGCGGTTCCAGTGCCGGACCATGCCGGTCTGGCTGAGGGTGAAGGAGACGAAGACGCCGACGATGTAGAGCTGGATCAGCCGGGTGGAGTCCGCGCCGTAGATCCACACCAGCACGCAGGCGAAGCCGGCCAGCAGCACGATGCCGTTGGAGAAGGTCAGCCGGTCGCCGCGGGTGTGCAGCTGGCGCGGCAGGTAGCGGTCCTGGGCGAGGATCGAGCCGAGCACCGGGAAGCCGTTGTACGCGGTGTTGGCGGCGAGGAACAGGACGAGCGCGGTGACGGCGGCCAGGTAGATGAAGGGGATCGAGTTGTGTCCGAAGACCGCCTCGGCGACCTGGGCGATGACCGGGTCCTGGGTGTAGCCGGAGCCGATCGGCCGGCCGTTCTTCAGCAGGTCGGTCGCCGGGTTCTCGGCCATCCGCACATGGGTCTCCATGGCCAGCGCGACGATGCCGCAGAACATGGTGACCGCGAGAATGCCCATCAGCGCCAGCGTCGTCGCGGCGTTCTTGGACTTGGGCTTGCGGAAGGCGGGCACGCCGTTGCTGATGGCCTCGACGCCGGTGAGCGCCGCGCAGCCGGAGGAGAAGGCCCGCAGCAGCAGGAAGACCAGGGCGAAGCCGCCGATGCCGGAGGACTCCGCGTGCACGGTGTAGCCGGCCGTGGGGGCGTGCATGTCGTGGCCCGCGGCGATCCGGATGACACCCCAGGCGATCATGCAGAAGACGCCGAAGACGAAGGCGTAGGTGGGGATCGCGAAGATGGTGCCCGACTCCCGCACGCCGCGCAGGTTCATCAGCATGAGGATCACGATGGTGCCGACCGCGCCGAGGACCTTGTGGGTGGCGAAGAACGGCACCGCGGAGCCGAGGTTCTCGATGCCGGAGGCGACGGACACCGCCACGGTCAGCACGTAGTCCACCATCAGGGCGCTGGCGACGGTCAGGCCGGCCTTGGCGCCCAGATTGGTGGTGGCGACCTCGTAGTCCCCGCCGCCGGAGGGATAGGCGTGGACGTTCTGCCGGTAGGAGGCCACGACCGTGAACATCAGCACCACGACCGCCACCGCGATCCACGGGCTGTAGTGGTAGGCCGACGCCCCGGCGATGGACAGTACGAGCAGCACCTCGCCCGGCGCGTACGCCACGGAGGACAGCGGGTCCGACGCGAAAACGGGTAGGGCGAGGCGTTTGGGGAGCAGCGTCTCCCCGAGCTTGTCGCTGCGCAGCGCCCGGCCGATGAGAATCCGTTTCGGCAGGTCGGTCAGTTTGGACACCCCGCGATGTTAAGGGATCGTCCATCCGAGTGGGGGTCCCGGTGCCGCCGAGTGTGGCGAACTTGTGAGGCGGGCCGGGCGCAACCTTCTGCGCCGCCGTACGCGTGTGTAGCTTTGGCCGCGGTCTGAGACGCTTGAGGCCGACACCGAAATACGTGGGCAGTTCGTTGGGCAGCCGGAAGGACGGTCGTGCACGTCGTGATTATGGGATGCGGGCGGGTGGGTTCCACCCTCGCGCACTCCCTCGAACAGCAAGGTCATACGGTCGCGGTGGTCGACCAGGACCAGACGGCCTTCCGCCGCCTGGGTTCCGGGTTCGCCGGGCGCCGGGTGACCGGAGTCGGGTTCGACCAGGACACGCTGCGCGAGGCCGGAATCGAGGAGGCGGGCGCGTTCGCCGCGGTCAGCAGCGGTGACAACTCCAACATCATCGCGGCCCGGGTGGCGCGCGAGATGTTCGGCATCGAGAACGTGGTGGCGCGGATCTACGACCCCCGGCGCGCCGAGGTCTACCAGCGCCTCGGCATCCCGACGGTGGCCACCGTGCGCTGGACCGCCGACCAGATGCTGCGCCGGCTGCTGCCGTCCGGCGCCGAGCCGCTGTGGCGCGACCCCAGCGGCGGGGTGCAACTGGCCGAGGTGCACACCTCCCCGGCCTGGATCGGGCACAAGATCAGCACCCTCCAGGACGAGACCGGGGTCCGTGTGGCCTTTCTCACCCGGCTCGGCGAGGCGATGCTGCCGACCTCGCAGACGGTGCTGCAGGAGGGCGACCTGGTGCACGTGATGATGCGCTCCGACGCGGTCGCCGACGTCGAGGCGGCGTTCGCCAAGGGTCCCGAGGAGGCTCGTTCATGAGGGTCGCCATCGCCGGGGCCGGCGCGGTCGGGCGTTCGATCGCGGGCGAGCTGCTGGAGAACGGGCACGAGGTGCTGCTCGTCGACAAGAACCCGACGTCGATCTCGGTGGAGCGGGTGCCGCAGGCCGAGTGGCTGCTCGCCGACGCCTGCGAGATCACCTCGCTCGACGAGGCGGCGCTGCACCGGTGCAACGTGGTGATCGCGGCCACCGGCGACGACAAGGTCAACCTGGTCGTGTCGCTGCTCGCCAAGACCGAGTACGGGGTGCCGCGGGTGGTCGCCCGCGTCAACAACCCGAAGAACGAGTGGCTGTTCAACGAGTCCTGGGGCGTGGACGTCGCGGTGTCGACGCCACGCCTGATGTCGGCGCTGGTCGAGGAGGCGGTGAGCGTCGGCGACCTGGTCCGGCTGCTGCGCTTCAGCCAGGGCGACGCCAACCTGGTGGAGCTGACGCTGCCGCAGGAGGCGGTGCTGGTCGGCACCCGCGTCGGTGACGTGGAGTGGCCGACGGACACCTCCCTGGTCACCATCATCCGCGGCAACCGCGTGCTCACCCCGTCCCGGGACGACGCGCTGGAGGCCGGCGACGAGCTGCTGTTCGTGGCCGCGCCGCACCGCGAGGAGCAGCTGGAGGACCTGCTGTCGGTGCAGGGCGGAGCGGAGTCCGCCGAGGAGTGAGCGCGATGTGAGCGGGGAGTGAGCCCGCGTGGGTGGGGCCCGGACCGTGCGGTCCGGGCCCCACCCATGAGCCGGGGCGCCGCGGCCGACAGCGGCTCGCCACGCCGAGCGCCACGCCGGCCTCACGCCCCGGCCTCACACCCCGGCCTCAGACCGAGGTCGGCTGCTCCTTCTTCGCCTTCTCCTCCGCCTCCATCTCCGCGATCACGTCGATCGGCGGCGGCGCCTTCACCAGGAAGATCCAGGTGAGGTAGACCGACAGCAGGAACGGCGGGATGCCGAGGGCGACCTTGACCCAGCCGAGCTGGGTGGCGTCACCCCACCAGTACAGCGGGAAGAGGATCGCCGACTTGCCCAGCAGGATCAGGCCCCAGGCCCAGCTGGCCTTGGTGTACGCGTGCAGCCGGCCGGGGTTGCGCTTGCGCCAGGACAGGTTCTCCTTGAAGACCGGTCCGAGGATCAGTCCGAGCAGCGGGAACTTCACGGCGGCCGAGACCAGGTAGGCGATCGCCAGCCCGAGGGTGTAGAGCATGCCCGGCAGGTAGAAGTTCTTGGCGTTGCCGGACATCATCGCGAAGACCGCGCCAAAGGCGACGCCGAAGACCCCGCTGAAGGCGTGCTTGAGGGTGTCGCGCTGCGCCAGGCGTGCCGCGCCCATGACCACCGACAGCGCCAGCGCGGCGATCGCGGAGGACTTGATGTCCTTGTTGACGGTGTAGATCGCGACGAAGATCAGGCCAGGCACGGTGGTCTCGACCATGCCGCGCACGCCGCCGAACGCCTCGAACAGCGCGGCCTCGGTGACGGCCCGCGCCTCGGCGGTCGGCTCGCCGCTCCGGCCCGCCGCGTGCCGGCCCCCGGCGCCGGCCGGACTCCCCGGCCCGCCCGGTTCGGCCGTTCCGCCGGGTCCGTCCGGTGCGCCGGGCCCTTCCGTGCGGTACGGGTCGTCGCCCGTGCGGTTCGGGTTGTCGATCGACGTCACCTGTTACTCCTGTCCGACCGGACGCAGTTCGTACTTCGGGTTGAACAGCACGGGACGGCCCCGGTTCATGGAGACCCGGCCGGACGCGATGATCCTGCGTCCGGGTTCTATGCCGGCGATGCTGCGCCGGCCGAGCCACACCACGTCCAGCGCGGCGGACCCGTCGAACAGCTCGGCTTCCAGTGCGGGCACACCCGCCCGGGGACGGAGCGTGACCGTACGCAGCGTACCGGTCACGGAGACGATCTGACGGTCGGAGCAGTCGCGGATCCGGGTGCAGCCGGTCGCGAGGGCGTCCTGGCGCAGCTCCTCGGAGTGCAGCTCCTCCGGGGTGGAGGACAGCCGGTCGAGCATGCGGCGGAAGCGGCCCGCGGGCCGGTCGGAACGGATGGCACCACTCATGTCTCCAGGGTACCGGCCAGGACCGCGGGGACCAGGGGCCCGACAACGGCCCCGACAACGGCCCAGGCAACGGCCTCCGACGAGGGCTCCGACGACAGTGCCGGACCGCCGCCCGCGCCTCACTCCTCCGTGACGATGCGGCCGTCGCGCAGTTCCAGGACCCGGTCGGCCAGCGCCAGCAGCTGGTGGTCGTGGGTGGCGACCAGGGCCGTGACGCCCTCGCTGCGCACCACCGCGCGCAGCAGCTCCATCACGGCCAGGCCCGTGTCGGCGTCCAGCTGGCCGGTGGGCTCGTCGGCGATGAGCAGCAGCGGGCGGTTGGCCAGCGCGCGGGCGATGGCGACGCGCTGCTGCTGGCCGCCGGAGAGCTCGCCGGGGCGCTGGTCGACGTGGTCGGCCAGGCCCACCAGGTCCAGCAGCAGCGCCACGCGCTCCTCGCGCTCGCGCGCCGGCGCCTTGCGCAGCCGCAGCGGCACGCCGACGTTCTCGGCGGCGGTGAGGATCGGGATCAGCCCGAAGGACTGGAAGACGAAGCCGATGCGGTCGCGGCGCAGCGCCAGCCGGTCGTCCTCGCCGAGGGCGGCCAGGTCGGTGCCGTCCAGCGTGATCCGGCCGCCGTCGGGGGTGTCCAGGCCGCCGACCAGATTGAGCACCGTGGTCTTGCCGGAGCCGGAGCGCCCCTTCAGCGCGACCAGTTCGCCGCGTGGCACGGCGAAGCTCACCCCGCGCAGGGCGTGCACGGCGGTGTCGCCGCTGCCGTACGTACGACGCAGGTCCTCCACGACGACCATGTCGCCGCCACGCGGTTCCGCGAGGACGGCGCTCCCGCGGCCGACGGCGCTCGCCGCACCGACCGCACCCGTGCCGGCCGCCGCCCTACCAGCCGCCCGCGCACCGCCCGATCCCGCACCCGCCGCGCTCCCCGCGGACTGCTCGCCCATGCCGCTTCCCCCCTGCCGGAACCCGCCGTACGACCCCCGTGTGCGCCGCCCGTGTGCGCCGCCCGGAACGACTCACCCGGCCGCCGAACGTATCGGTGACCGGGTGACGTGTGCAACGTTTCGCCGGGGCTCGTGCGCCCCGCGCGGGCTCAGTGCAGCTCGGTGATCTCCGGGCCGCGCCGCAACGGGTCCAGGCCGTCGCCGAACTTGCCCTGCTCGGCCGCCGCGGGCGCGCCGGCGCCGTCGGGCACCATCTGCGCGTCGTTGGGCAGCTTGAGGACGATGGGGTCGCGGGGCGCCATCGGCGCCTCGCCGCGGACCACGACGGTGTCCCGGAAGACCGCCTCCAGCACGCCGGCCGCGGCCGGCTGGACCGCGCCCTGGCCGGAGATGACGCCGCGCAGGAACCAGCGGGGGCCGTCGCAGCCGACGAACCTGACCAGCTGGACGCCGTTGGTGCCGTCGGGCAGCTGCACCGGCACCTGCGCCCGCAGCTCCCAGCCGAGCGGGCCCTCGACCTCGTCGACGATGCCACCCTGCTGGGTGATGCCGGCGCCGATCTCCTCGCGCACCTCGCCCCAGATGCCCTCCGACTTCGGGGCGGCGAACGCCTGCAACTGGACCGCGCTGTCACGCAGCACTACGGTCGCCGCGACGATCGACTCGCCGGCGACCTCGACCCGCAGCTCCATGCCCTCGACGCCGGGCACGAAGAGCCCGCCCAGGTCCACCCGGCCCTCGCCGGGCTCCTTCACCTCGCCCAGGTCCCACGGCCCGTCGGGGCGCGGGGCGGGCGGAAGGTTGTACCGGGTGTCGCCGGAGTCGTCCGGCTCCCCTGCGTCCTCGGCCGACTCGTCCGGGCCCTCGGCCTCGTCGAACTCGTCGACGGCGTCTTCGCGCTCCTTGCGACGACGGAACACGGTCACTGTCCTTCCCGGTCGCTGCCGACCGATGCGTATCCGTAGCTGGACGTGCCCGCCGACGGCGTCTCCACCGCGGCGTGCCCCCCCGTGGAGCCGAAGCCCCCCGCGGCCCGTGCAGAGCCGGGCAGCTCCGCCACTTCGTGGAAGCGGACCCGCTCGACCTGCTGGACGACCAGTTGGGCGATCCGGTCGCCCCGTTCGAACCTGACGGGCTCGCGCGGGTCCAGATTGACCACGATCACCTTGATCTCTCCACGGTACCCGGCATCGACCGTTCCCGGGGCATTCACCATCGCCACTCCGCAGCGGGCGGCCAGGCCCGAGCGGGCGTGCACGAAGGCCGCGTAGCCGTCAGGCAGGGCCAGCGCGATGCCGGTGGGCAGCACGGCGCGCTCGCCCGGCGCCAGCTCGGCGGCCTCGGTGGTGACCAGGTCGACGCCGGCGTCGCCGGGGTGCGCGTAGGAGGGGACCGGCACTGAGTCGTCCAGCCGCCGCAGCAGCACGTCGACCGGCGGGCGTACGGCGCTCACGGGTTGACCTCGAATGCTCGGGCGACCTTGACCTGGTCGGGATCGGCCATGGCGGCCCTGATCTCCTCGGGGCGGCCGTTGTCGGTGAAGTGCTCCAGCTTGACCTCGACGAACAGGGCGTCGGCGCGGACCGCGAGCGGGCCCTCGGGGCCGCCGATGCGGCCCTCGGCGGTGCTGTAGATCTTGCGGCCGGCCACCGCGGTGCAGCGGGCGGAGATGTGCAGCAGGGAGCCGACCGGCACCGGGCGGACGAAGTCCGACTCCAGCCGGCCGGTGACGGCGATGACCCGCAGCAGCCAGCCGAGCGAGCCGAGCGTCTCGTCGAGCGCGGAGACCAGTACGCCGCCGTGCGCGAGGCCCGGGGCGCCCTGGTGGGCGGGCTGCACGGTGAACTCGGCGGTGACGCTGACGCCCTCACCCGCACGGATGGCCAGGTGCAGGCCGTGCGGCTGGTCCTCGCCGCAGCCGAAGCACTGGTCGTAGTGCGAACCGAGGACGTCGCCCGGCGCGGGGGCGTCGGGGTGCCGCACCGGTTCCCGGGCGTCGGACGGCGGGACGAGACCGGGCCGGCGGCCGCCTCCCGGCGGGTTCGAGGATGTCGTGGCTGCACTCACGCGGCAGACCCTACCCTCCTGGGGCATCGTTTCCCGTCCCGCGTCCGCCGCTCTTCGCCGGTCCTGCGGACGCCTTGGCCGAGCCGTGGCCATCCCTTGACCGTCCGGCCATCCGACCGCCCATCCGACCGGCCATCCGTCCGGCCATCCGACTGCCCGACCGCCCGACAGTCCATCGGGCCGTACGCCCGCCCATCGGACCGTACGACCGCCGGACCGTACGGCCCCCGTTCGCTCGCCGGCACAGCGGCGCATGGCAGGCTTGTGCCATGTCTGGTGCCACGCAGCCGTACGACGAACGCCTCACCGCACCCCGCTCCTGGTGGGTCCTGGCCCTGGGGGTGGGGGTGGCCTTCGCGCTGATCCTGTTCCCGTTCGGCCCGCTGGCGATCCTGGCCGGCCTGGTCGGCGGCGCGGCGCTGGCGCTGATGGCGGTCAGCTCCTACGGGTCCGCGCGCATCCGCGTGGTGGCCGGCTCGCTGGTGGCGGGCAAGGCCCGCATCCCGCTGGAGGCGCTGGGCGCCGCGCAGGTGCTCGACCCGGCGGAGGCGGTGGCCTGGCGGTCGCACAAGGCGGACTCGCGGGCGTTCATGCTGCTGCGCTCGTACGTGCCGACGGCGCTGAAGGTCGAGGTGACCGATCCGGCGGACCCGACGCCGTACGTCTACCTGTCCACGCGGTCGCCGCAGCGGCTGGCGGACGCGCTGGCGGCGGGCGCCGCGGCGGGGGCGTCCGCGGGCGCGTCGGAGGCGGCCGGGGCCGCGGGAACCGCTCGGGCGGCCGGGACCGCGGAGGCGGGTCAGTCCTGAGGGCCCTCGTAGCCCTCGTCCGTGCCGTAACCCTCGTCCGCGTCGTCGCCCGAAGGCTCCGCGTCCTCGGGCGGCCAGGGCAGTTGGTGGGCCCGCAGGTCGCGGCGGACCCGCTCGGCGAGCTTGAGGGTGTCACGACGGTTCATCAGCGCCCCGACGACCGCGCCGACCATGAAGGGCGTCAGCGACGGCGTGTGGCGCAAAGTGCGGCGGGTCAGGCGCTGCCGCAGTTCCTTCTTCGCCGCGCTGCCCAGTGCGGCGTTGACGGTCGACAGCCTGAGCACGTTGATGCCGCGCTGCTCGGTCCACGACCACAGGTAGGCGGTGGCGCGGTCCTTGGCGCTGCCGTGCACGCGCTGTCCGTAGACCTCGTGCAGCTCGGCGATGAGCTTGTACTCGACCGCCGCGACGCCGAGCGTCTCGGTGGCCAGCTCGGCCGGCATCGCGGGCGGGGTCGGCAGCATCGCGGCCGCGCCCACTCCCGCTCCGACCGTCATGGTCCCCTTCACCGCGGCGGCGATCAGCCGGTCGGCGATGTCCTCCGGGCCGAGCCCGGGGAACTGCCGCCGCAGCGTGGCCAGTTCGCGGACCGGGATGCGCGGGGCGGCGTCGACCAGCCGCTCGGCGACCGAGCCGATGCCCGTTCTGGCCATCCGGCCGCCGACGCGGGCGCCTCCTGCCACGCCCTTGCCGATGCCTCGGCCCAGACCGCGGCCCACGCCGCGGGCGGTCGCGACCGCGAGCGAGGCCGCGCGGCCTCGCTCGTCGCCCTTGTGGCGGTCCGGGGTGCCGGAGGGCCCGGGGGTGCCGGGGTCCGGTGTGCCGGTCACGGGCGCCCGCGGATCAGGCCGCGCAGTCGCGGCAGATCGGGTTGCCGTTCTTCTCCGACGCGAGCTGGCTCCTGTGGTGCACCAGGAAGCAGCTCATGCAGGTGAACTCGTCGGCCTGACGCGGCAGTACGCGGACCGACAGCTCCTCGTTGGAGAGGTCGGCGCCGGGCAGCTCCAGGGACTCGGCCTGGTCGAACTCGTCGACGTCGACCGCGGAGGTCGACTTCTCGTTCCGCCGGGCCTTCAGTTCCTCGATGCTGTCTTCGTTGACGTCGTCGTCGGTCTTGCGTGGGGTGTCGTAATCCGTAGCCATTTTCGCTCTCCCCCTGTGGGTGTCTGTGGGTCTCTGCGGAGCTTCCAGCGCACGTAACGCGCGGGAGGCCGGTGTTGTGCCCGCCTCGAGGCGGAGATTTTGCCTCACCTCAAGGCCTGTTACTCAACCGACACCCGACGAGGCCCCCGAAGAGGTGATCGTGCGGGTGGCCGATCATGGTCCGCGCCGGTCCGAAAGTCGTATGTCACCAACGCATGCACGTGTACTTCCCGTGATCATGACCTGCGGAAACATGGATTTTCCGGTCTTTTCCCCTGATCTGGCGATCACCGAGCGTACACGTCTCGCTGGAGATATGTGCGATCGGTCACACGGGACGCCGCGCGGGAGCAGACCCGGCGATTACTCGCATAGCGAACACGCCCCGGGCCTGTCATCCTCCAGGACGCGGTCCGCAGTGATCGGGTTCACAAGATCCCGGACGTTGCCCGGTTGCCCGCCCACCCGCGCGGAACCGCCGGCCCCGTCCCGCACCGGGTGCGCAGCCGCACGTCGTACCCGCCGTACCCGCCGTACGCCCGGTCACATCGGGATCACATCGGGATCACATCGGGATCGCGACCCGCACGACCAGGCCGCCGCCCTCGCGCGGCTCCGCGGAGATGGTGCCGCCGTGCGCACGGGCCACCGAGCGGACGATCGACAGGCCGAGCCCGACGCCCTTGTCGCTGCCGGTGCGCTCGGTACGCAGCCGGCGGAACGGCTCGAAGAGGTTGTCGACCTCGTAGGCGGGGACCACCGGTCCGGTGTTCGCCACCACCAGCAGCGCCCTGCCGCCCTCGGCCGCGGTGTCGACCGTGACCCAGCCCTCCTCCGCGACGTTGTAGCGGACGGCGTTCTGGACCAGGTTCAGGGCGATGCGCTCCAGCAGCACACCGCTGCCCTGCACCACGGCGGGGCTCAGGCTGCTGCGCAGCGCGACGCCCTTGGCCGCCGCCTCGCCGCGGGTCTGCTCCAGCGCCTGGGAGGCCGCCTCGGCGAGGTCCACCGGCTTGCGGTCCACGATCTCGTTGTCACTGCGGGCCAGCAGCAGCAGGCCCTCCACGAGCTGCTCGCTGCGCTCGTTGGTGGCCAGCAGCGTCCTGCCCAGCTGTTGCAGGTCCGGCGACGCCTCGGGGTCGGCGAGCTGGACCTCCAGCAGGGTGCGGTTGATCGCCAGCGGGGTGCGCAGCTCGTGCGAGGCGTTGGCGACGAAGCGGCGCTGCGCGTCGAAGGAGCGCTCCAGGCGGTCCAGCATGCCGTCGAAGGTGTCGGCCAGCTCCTTCAGCTCGTCGTCCGGGCCGTCCAGCTCGATCCGGCGCTTGAGGTCGGAGGAGACCACGCCGCGGGCGATCCTGGTGATCCGGCCGAGCGGCGCCAGCACCCGTCCTGCCATCACGTACCCGAAGGCGAAGGCGACCACGGCGAGCCCGATCAGCGCCAGCAGCGACCGCTTGAGCAGCGTGTTCAGCGCCACGTCGCGCTGGTGCTGCATGCAGGAGCCGATCGCCTGGTTGACCTGGTCGGGCGTGGGGTTGTCCGGCAGCCGGACGCAGTCGGTCGGGCTGGAGATGAGGACGATGTGGAAGGGCAGGTCGCTGCCCTTGTGGATGGCCTGCGCGGCCAACAGGTAGATGATCCACAGCAGGACCACGCCGGCGATCAGGAACATGCCGCCGTACAGCACCGTGAGCCGTATCCGGATGGTCGGCCGCAGCCAGGGCCGGGGGGCCTCGGTGGGCTGCGGGTCCCACAGCGGGCGCGGCGGCAGGGGCGGTTTGTCCGGC
>JAJSZB010000152.1:0-15314 GCA_050613715.1 Streptomyces sp. IBSBF 3018 | reverse complement strand
GGGCCCCCGTGCGCGTCACGGGGGCCCGGGCCGCTCTCACACCGACTTCTGGTAGGAGCGGAAGGTCCGCGTGGACAGCCACACCGCGGCCACCGCCAGCGCCAGCAGCGCGCCGCCGCGGCCGCACACCACGCTCCGGTCGGGGTCCGCGGCCATCGCCGAACGCCCTGCGACCAGCGCCCAGTTGACCGGGTTGAAGTCGGCGATGTGCCGCATCCAGGAGGGCATCAGGCCGGGCGCCATGAACGCCGAGGACAGGAAGGTCAGCGGCAGCAGCAGGAAGGTGTTGACGCCGATGATGCTCTCGCGCTGCCTGACCAGCATGCCCAGCGCGTTGGAGAGCGCGCCGAAGACCGTGCCGAGCATGATCGACAGCAGCACCAGCAGCAGCACTCCGCCGACGCCGCCCGGGTAGTGCGCGCCGCCGAGCTTCCCGAGCAGCACGATGACCGCGGACTGCACGGTGGTGCTGAACGCCTGCTGCACCACGTTGGCGTTCATCAGCGCCGCGCGGCTGACCGGCGTGATCAGGAAGCGGTTCAGCGTGCCGCGCTCGATCTCCTCCAACGTGCCCATGCCGGCCCACATGTTGGAGGACACCGCGCTCATCACGACCACGCCGGGCACCAGATAGTCCAGGTACGACTGGGCGCCGAAGCCCGGGAGTTCGACCACCTTCTTGAACAACTGGCCGAACAGGAACAGCCAGATGACCGGCTGCACCAGGGTGATCACGACGAACACCGGCTGGCGGAAGATCGCCATGAGCTGACGCTGCGTCATGTACCAGCTCTGCGCCAGGGATTCCAGCGGACCGCGGCCGGGAGCGGACCCGGTGGGCCTGTCGGGGCCTGCTCCGGCGTACGGGGCGGTGGCGGTCATCGCGCACCTCCGGCGGAGCCGGCGGTGACGGGAGCCGCGCCCGCGGCGCCGTCGGCGTCGGCGAACCGCCGCCCGGCGTACCGCAGATAGACGTCGTCCAGCGAGGGCCGCGCCACGGTCACGGACGCGACCTGCGCCCCCTCCCGCTCCAGTACGGCCAGCACCTGCGGTACGGCGGCGGGTCCGTCGTCGGCGCGGGCGCTGAGCGTGCGGCCGTCGACCACCGCCTCGCGCACGCCGGCGAAGGCGTCCAGCGCGGCCCGCAGCAACTGCGCGTCGACCGCGCCGGGCGTCTCGCGCAGCTCCACATGGACGGCGTCACCGCGCAGTTCGCCCTTCAGCTCGTCCGGCGTGCCCTCGGCGACGACCCGGCCGCGGTCCACGATCGCGATGCGCTCGGCGAGCCGGTCGGCCTCCTCCAGATAGTGCGTGGTGAGCAGGATGGTCAGGCCCTCGTCACCGGCCAGCCGGCCGATCTCGTCCCACATCGCGGTGCGCGCCTCCGGGTCGAGACCGGTCGTCGGCTCGTCCAGGAAGAGCACCTGGGGCCGGTGCACCAGCCCGAGCGCCACGTCGAGGCGGCGCTGCATGCCGCCGGAGTACGTCCTGACCAGCCGGCCGCCGGCGTCCGCCAGGTCGAAGCGCTCCAGCAGCTCGTCGGCGCGGCGGGCCAGGCCGGGGCCGCGCAGCCCGTAGAGGCGGCCCTGGAGCAGCAGGTTCTCGCGGCCGGTGGCGACCGGGTCGGCGCCGGACCGCTGGGCCACCACGCCGATCGCGCGGCGCACCCGGTCCGGGTGGCGCAGCACGTCGTGCCCGGCGACCGAGGCGGCGCCGGAGTCCGGGCGGGCCAGGGTGGTGAGGATCTTGACGGTGGTGGACTTGCCGGCGCCGTTGGGGCCGAGCAGCCCGAAGACGGTGCCGGCGGCGACGGTGACGGCCATCCCGTCCAGGGCGGTCACCCCGCCGGGATAGCTCTTGGTGAGGTCGCGCGCCTCGACGGCGGGCGGGTGGGTGGTCATGGTGGCGTTCCTCCGCGGTGCTGTGGTGCCGTGCCGGAGGTGCGCGACGGGCACTTCCGGACGGGCACGGCTGTGGTGCCGGGCGCGGTGGCGCAGCCGTGGAGGGGAGCCGGGATATCGTGGGTGTGCCGCACCTCGATCCCCCGGTGTCCGCGGTCCGCGGGCGTTCCGGCCGGGTTCGCTGGTTCGCGTGCCGGCGTCCGCTGTTGCCGCAGCGGGCGCCGGACCTCGTCATTCGTGCTCTGCCATCCGCTCCTCGAGGTCGGTCCACTCCTCCGGCACCTCGCCGGTCTCGTGGAAGGTCCGCCACTGGGCCACGCCCGGCAGGGCGCCGTCCGCCATGTCCTTGAGCAGGCCGCGCACCCACTGCGCCTGGGCGTCGATCATGTGCAGCTGGTACTCGGTCTCGATCACGAACAGCCGGGGCAGGTCCGCGTCGAGCCGGCCGAGGATGCCGCGCAGTGCGGCGGCGTGCACCTCCAGGGCGTGCGCCCGCTCGGCGAGCAGGTCGGCCACCTCGTCCGGGTGCAGCGCGCCGATCAGCGAGAGCGCGGTGTCGAAGGCCGGGTACTCACGGGCGGGCACGGCCACCAGGTCGGCCAGCCAGTCGTGCATCTCGACCCGCCCGGCCTCGGTCAGGCCGTAGAGGGTGCGCTCGGGTCTGTTGCCCTCGCGCTGCACGCCGGTCACCTCGACGAAGCCGCGTTTTTCGAGGTTCTGCACCACGGTGTAGAGCGAGCCGTAGTTGATCTTGATGACGTGTTCCTTGCCGCGCTGCCGCAGCAGCCGGGCGATCTCGTACGGGTGCATCGGGCGCTCGCCGAGGAACACCATGACCGCCAGCGCGAGCGGATTGGACAGCCGTGCCCGCTGGGCCATGAACGCCACCCCCGACCATCGCTCGTTCCCGTATATCCGCAGCCGAATATATCGCGAAGACGGCGCGGCCTCAACCGCGATGTATCGCGAATGTGGGCGTGGGCGTGCGAGGGCGCGCGCCGCGAGAGGGCGCGGGTGCGCGCAGGCGCGCGCAGGCGCGCGCCGCGAGGGGCGGGAAACCGCGAGGGGCCGGGGCCGAGGGCCGGGGGTCAGCCCACCGAGGAGTACGCCACCACCCCGCGGCGCAGGCCCTCCACGGCCTTGCGGGCGTTGCGGCGGACCGGGGCGTCCGGCGGCGCGGCGTCGGCGATCTGGCCGAGCACGTCGATCAGCTGCTTGCACCAGCGGACGAAGTCGCCGGCCGGCATGTCCGCCTCCGACAGCACGTCGTCCAGCGGCCGGCCGGACGTCCAGCGGTAGGCGGCCCAGGCGAAGCCCAGGTCCGGTTCGCGCTGGCCGACGCCCTCGGTCTGGTTGATCCGGTGCGCCTCCTCCAGCGCGTCCAGGCGGCCCCAGATGCGGACCATCTCGCCCAGCGCGTCACGCGCCGCGCCGGTGGGCAGCTTGGGCGCCACCGCGTCGTCGGACTGCCGCGACTCGTAGACCAACGCCGAGGCGCAGGCGGCGAGTTCGGCCGGGCCGAGGGCGTCCCACACGCCGTCACGCAGGCATTCGCTGGCCAGCAGGTCCAACTCGCCGTAGAGCCGGGCCAGTCTGCGGCCCTCCGGAGTGACGGTGTCGCCCTCCAGATAGCCGAGTTCGGACAGCACCGCGCACACCCGGTCGAAGGTGCGGGCGATCGTGTTGGTGCGGCCCTCGATGCGGCGTTCCAGCTGCTGGTTGTCGCGGCGCAGCCGCTGGTAGCGCTCGGCCCAGCGGGCGTGGTCCTCGCGGTCGTCGCAGCCGTGGCAGGGATGCGCCCTGATCTCGGCGCGCAGCCGGGCGATCTCGGTGTCGTCGGCCGCCGCCGAGCGCTCCCTGCGGTGCCGCACCGGCCCGGTCCAGCCGGCCGTGCCGGCCTTGCTGCGCATCGCCGAGGCGAGGTCGCGGCGGGACTGCGGGCTGCGCGGGTTGAAGGACTTGGGGATGCGCATCCGCTCCAGCGGCTCGACCGGCACCGGGAAGTCCAGCGCGGCCAGCCGCTTGACCTGCCGCTCGGCGGTCAGCACCAGCGGGCGCGGCCCGTCGTGGTACTCGCCGCCGCGCGGGTGGTGGTGGCCGGCCGCGCGGCCGGGGATGCCGGGTTCCAGCACCAGCGCCAGGCCCGCGAACTTGCCGGCCGGCACATGGATGATGTCGCCGGGCCTGAGCTTCTCCAGCGCGTCGGACGCGGCGGCCCGGCGCTGCGCGGCGCCCTGCCGGGACAGCTCGGCCTCCCGCTCCTTCAGCTCCCGGCGCAGCCGCATGTACGCGTCGAAGTCGCCGAGGTGGCAGGTCATGGACTCCCGGTAGCCGGCCAGGCCCTCCTCGTTGCGCTGCACCTGGCGGGAGATGCCGACCACCGAGCGGTCGGCCTGGAACTGCGCGAAGGACGTCTCCAGCAGCTCCCGCGAGCGGTGCCGCCCGAACTGGCCGACCAGGTTGACCGCCATGTTGTACGACGGCCGGAACGACGAGCGCAGCGGATACGTGCGGGTGCCGGCCAGGCCCGCGACGGCGGCCGGGTCGAAGGCGCGCTGCCACAGCACCACCGCGTGGCCCTCGACGTCGATGCCGCGCCGCCCGGCGCGGCCGGTGAGCTGGGTGTACTCGCCGGGCGTGATGTCGGCGTGGGTCTCGCCGTTCCACTTGACGAGCTTCTCCAGCACCACGCTGCGGGCCGGCATGTTGATGCCCAGCGCCAGCGTCTCGGTGGCGAACACCGCCTTGACCAGGCCCTTGACGAACAGCTCCTCGACGACCTCCTTGAACGTCGGCAGCATGCCGGCGTGGTGGGCGGCGATGCCCCGCTCCAGGCCCTCCAGCCACTCGAAGTAGCCGAGGACGTGCAGGTCCTCGTCGGGGATGGAGCGGGTGCGCTCCTCCACGATCGACCGCACCCGGGCCCTGGCCTCCTCGTCGTTCAGCCGCAGCCCGGCGTACAGGCACTGCTGGACGGCGGCCTCGCAGCCGGCCCGGCTGAAGATGAAGGTGATGGCGGGCAGCAGGCCCTCGGCGTCGAGCCGGTCGATGACCTCGGCGCGGCTGGGCGTCCACACCCGGCTGCGGGCCCGGCGCTCGCGCTCCCGGTCGGCCTCACGGCCGCGGCCGCGGGGCCGGTGGACGCGCTGGTTCTCCATCCGGGCCAGGCGCTCCAGGTCGGCGTTGACCTCGCGGCGGCCGCGCGGCTCGGTCGGCCCGGACTTCTCCTCGAACAGGTCGTACATCCGGCGGCCGGCCAGCACGTGCTGCCACAGCGGCACCGGGCGGTGCTCGGAGACGATGACCTCGGTGTCGCCGCGCACGGTGTCCAGCCAGTCGCCGAACTCCTCGGCGTTGGAGACCGTCGCCGACAGCGACACCAGCGTCACGGACTGCGGCAGGTGGATGATCACCTCTTCCCACACCGCCCCGCGGAACCGGTCGGAGAGGTAGTGGACCTCGTCCATCACCACGTAGGCCAGGCCGTCCAGGGCGGCCGAGCCCGCGTACAGCATGTTCCGCAGCACCTCGGTGGTCATCACGATCACCGGGGCGTCGCCGTTGACGCTGTTGTCGCCGGTGAGCAGGCCGACCCGGTCGGCGCCGTAGCGCTTGGCGAGGTCGTTGTACTTCTGGTTCGACAGCGCCTTGATCGGGGTGGTGTAGAAGCACTTGCGGCCCTGCTCCAGGGCCAGGTGCACGGCGAACTCGCCGACGATGGTCTTGCCGGACCCGGTCGGCGCGGCCACCAGGACGCCGCTGCCGGACTCCAGCGCCTGACAGGCCTCCACCTGGAACGGGTCGAGCCCGAACTCGTACAGCTCGCGGAACCGGGCGAGTGCGGTGGTGTTTTCTTCGGCGCGGCGACGGCTGGCGGCGTAGCGCTCGGCTGGCGACATCTCTTCGGTCATCTCGGGAACGAGACTACCGGCAGGTGCCGACACGGCGCGTGATCTTATCTGTCCGGTACCGCTTTCCCGGGGCATGGTTGCCTCGCGCAGGCCCGCGCCGGGCGCCTCACACCAGCAGCCGCAGCGCCCCCGGCACGGTCTCCGCCTCCAGCGGCAGCGGGCCGATCCGCTCGCCGTCGGCGTAGCCGGTGACGTCGGCCGCGGCCAGCCGCACCCGGGCGGCGCGGTGCACGGTCACCACCGGGTGCGAGGGGTGGGTGCCGCGGTAGACCCGGGGGAAGACCCGCAGCAGCGTGCTGCGGCTGCACGGGCCGACCACGCACACGTCGAACAGCCCGTCGTCCATCACCGCGTCCGCGCAGATCCGCATCCCGCCGCCGTACGAGGAGCCGTTGCCGATCGCGATCAGGGTCGCCTCGATCTCCCGCTCGGGCCCGTCGTCGAAGGCCACCTTGTACGTGATCGGGCGCAGTGCGGCGAGTTCCGCGAGCATCGCCAGGTCGTAGCGGAACCGGCCGGCCGGCCACCGCATCCGGTTGCCGCGGTCGTTGACCCGGGAGTCGAAGCCGGAGGCGAGCACCGTGCCGAACCAGCGGTCGCCGGTCCTGCCCAGGTCCAGCGAACGGGTGCGGCCCTCGGCCAGGGCCCCGGCCAGCGCGGCGCCGGCCGCCGCCGGGTCGCGCACCGGCAGGCCGTTCACCCGGGCGAAGTCGTTGCCGGTGCCGACCGCCACGACGCCCAGCGGGGTGCCGGTGCCCGCGACGGCCTGCAGGGCGAGCGAGACCATGCCGTCGCCGCCGACCGCGACCAGTGCCCCGGTGCCGCCGGCGACGGCCGTGCGGGCCAGGTCGAGCGCTCCGGCGGCGTCCGCGCCGGCCACGACGCGCACCCGGTGGCCGGCCTCCCGCAGGGCGCGGGCGGCGGGCTCGGCGGCGCCGGCGCCCCGGCCGCGGCCCGCGGCGGGATTGACGACAAGGGTGATCTCGCTGGTCACGGCCGGACCCTATCCCGGATCGGGGCGCTCCAGACACTCCGAGGATGCCCGCCCGCTCCCGGGCCGCCTCCCCCGCCCGGTCCTGCTCGGGCCGTGCCGGTGCGGCGCCCCGCCCGGGCGGCGCTCAGGTCGCGGCCGGCTCGCGCTCAGGTCGCGTCGTCGTAGCCGTCGTCGCCGCGCCGGTCGCCCGCGTCGAAGGGCTGGGAGGTGATCTGCTCGGGGATGTGGTCGAGGCTGGACGCCTCGTCGGGGTCGAGGCCGAAGTCGGGGTCGGCCTCGCGGCGGCGGCGCCGGCGCGCGTCGTTGAAGAAGCAGACGCCCATCGCGAGGAAGTACAGGAAGACGATCGGCGCGGCCAGTAGGCACATGGTCAGCGGGTCGCCGGTGGGCGTGGCGACCGCGGCGAAGACGGTGATGCCGATGACCATCCAGCGCCACCAGCCGAGCATCCGCCGGCCGCTGACCATGCCGGTGAAGTTCAGCAGCACCAGCACCAGCGGCAGCTCGAAGGCCAGGCCGAAGACCACGATCATGCGCACGACGAGGTCGAGGAAGTCGTCGAGCGCCAGCAGGTTGGTGGTGTCGTTCGGCACGAAGCCGATCATGATCCGCGCGGTCTGCGGCAGGATCTCGTACGCCAGCAGGCCGCCGGCCAGGAACAGCGGGACGCCCGCGCCGACGAAGCCGAGGGTGTAGCGCTTCTCGTTGCGGTGCAGGCCGGGCGCGAGGAAGCCCCAGAGCTGGTAGAGCCAGACCGGCGAGGCGCCGACGATGCCCGCCATCAGCGAGACCTTCAGCGCGATGGAGAAGCCGCCGAGCAGGCCGCTCACCGTCATCTGCGCGCAGGCCTTGCTGGCGTCCTTGTGGTTCTGGCCGTTGATGCAGCGGACGTTGTCCGGGATGCGCTGCTGGAGCAGGTGGATGATGTCCTTGTAGAAGAACGCCGCCACGACGGTGACGACGATGATCGCAAGGACAGACTTGAGAAGCCGGTTGCGCAGCTCGCGCAGGTGGTCCGCGAGGGGCATCCGCCCCTCGGGGTCCTTGGCCGGCTTGCGGCGGGCAGTCTTGAGCACCCACGTCCTCGTCTCGTGCGACAGCCTGGGCGGGGCGCCCCGCCTGCGGCTTGGTCCTGCGTCGGGTCGTCCGGCGGCCGGTCGGGCTCTCGGCGCCGGTCAGCTGCGGGCGACGGTCAGCCGCGGGCGGCGCGGTCGGCCGGCTCCTGGACCGGGCGCGCGCTCGCGGTGTCGCCGGGCGCGGACTGGATGGTGCGCGGGGTCTCGGCCGCCGGCTGCGCCGTGGCGGTGGATTCGGCGGTGCCGTCGGACCCGTCGTTCTTCATCGCCTTGGCCTCGCTCTTGAGGATGCGGGCCGACTTGCCGAGCGACCGGGCCACGTCCGGCAGCTTCTTGGCGCCGAAGACCAGGACGACGACGAGAAGGATGAGGACGAGCTCCAGGGGCTTGAGGTTGCCGAGCATATGAGATCTACCTTCTCACCGGGGCGGCGTGTTCCGCTGTGATCGTAGCGTGCACCGGTGAACTGCGGGGAGGTCCCCGCGGTACGGCCGGTGGCGGCCCCCGCCGCGCTCCGTAGCGGGCCGCCCGGCCAGAGTACCCTTCGTCCCCCTCGGCACGGCAGGCTCAGCGGCGGGAGATGCCGCCGGTGCGCTCGGCGGCCCGGTCCGCGGCCCGCCGCAGCCGCTCCCCCGCCTCGGCCAGCGCGCGGCTGCCGGCCTCGACCCGGCGGGCCAGCTCGGCCACCTCGGCGTACACCCGCAGGGCCAGCACGGCGAGCACCAGCAGGCCGGCGGTCGACAGTCCCACGCAGGCGATGATCCACCACATGGACGGCGAGCCTACCGCCCGCCGGGCGGGCCGGGCGTCACGCGAGCCGGATGGTGCGCACGCCGCCGCCGGTGAGGAGTTCGACGATGCGCTCGCCGGCCGGCTTGCGGACCTGCTCGCCGCACTCCGGGCAGGTGAAGGAGTAGAACGTGGTGCGGGCCGAGCCGCCGACGGCCAGCCGCAGCGCGTCCGCCGCCAGTTCGAAGCTCTCCCGGCAGTGCGGGCAGTTCGCCCGGAAGAGCACGGGCCCGGCGGAGACCGGCGTCAGCGTCATCGGCGGCGTCCTCACTCCCCGTAGGCGGCCAGCGCCTGGACCGCGGCGTCCCGGGCGTCGGCGGCCAGCCCCGCGGGCGACACGATCCGCCCGTCCGGGCCCAGCCGCAGGGCGAGCCGGCGCAGCGAGCCCGGGTCGGGGGTGCGCAGGGTGATCCGCAGACCGCCGTCGGGCAGCTCCTCGGCGCTGTCGTGCGGGTAGTACTCGGCGACCCAGCGTCCGCCGGGGCCGACCTCGACGACCACCTCGGGGTCGTCGCCGGCCGGCTGCACCAGCCCCTGGGACAGGTCGCGCGGCTCGATCCGGGGCGGGTCGGACGGCTCGTCCAGCAGCCGGATCTCGGCGACGCGGTCGAGCCGGAAGGTGCGGCGGTCCTCCGAGAGCCGGCACCACCCCTCGACGTAGGTGTGGCCGACCGCGAACAGCCGGATCGGGTCGACCTCGCGCTCGGTCAGCGTGTCCCGGGCCGGGGAGTAGTAGCGCATCCACAGCCGGCGGCGCTCGGTGAGGGCGCGGTCGACGGTCGCGAAGACGCTGCCCTCGGACTCGAAGGTCACCGACAGGTGGGTGCTCGCGCCGGCCGCCTCGCCGGCCGCCGCCTCCAGCTTGGTGCCGGCCCGCAGCAGCGCCTGCCGGTCGCTGTCGCGCAGCCCCGGCAGGTTCGCCACCGCGCGGGCCGCCACCAGCAGCGCGGTGGCCTCGTCGGCGGCCAGCCGCAGCGGCTGCGCCACGTCGTCGGCGGTGCCGGGGTTGTGCCACCAGATGCGCTCGCCGTCGGTGTCGATGTCCAGCAGGTCGCCGCCGCGGAAGCTGGTGCCGCACAGCGGCAGCACGTTGAGGTCGCCGATCAGCTCGGCCTCGGTGACGCCGAAGGCCCGCGCGACCTCGCTGACCCGGGCGCCGGGCCGTTCGCGCAGATACGTGACCAGCGACAGCATCCTGCGCGTCTGGTCGATGGCGTTGCTCATGCTCTCCGCTCTCCCCCGCGTCAGCCCTTGGCCACGGCGCGCAGCCGGTCGACGACCTCGGTGCGCAGCTCGTCGGGGGCCAGGACCACCACGTCCGGGCCGAACTCGGCCAGCCAGGCGTCCAGTCCGTGCCCGTACGGAATCTCCAGCTCGTCCCACTCGGCGTCCACCGGCGTGGTGAGGACGGCGCGGGCGTGCAGCGGGTAGCCGCTGCCGCGGCGCAGCCTGATCCGGGCGGTGGCCGCGGTGGCGCCCTCGCCGGCCCAGCGGGCGACCGCCTCGCGGACGTCGACGTGGTCCAGCACCGGGGCGGTGGCCGCGCCCTTGGTACGGACCCGGCCGCAGATCCGGGAGAGCCGGAAGACCCGGACGTCGTCGCGGTCGCGGTCGTGGCCGGCCAGGTACCAGTGGCCGCGCCAGCACTCCAGGGCCCACGGCTCGACCAGCCGGGGCTCGGGGCGGGCCGCGTTGGCCTTGCGGTAGTCGAAGGCGACGGCGCGGCGTTCGCGGGTGGCGAGCATGAGCGCCTCGAAGGCGGGTTCGGGCGCGGCGATGCGGGGTTCGAGCGCGCTGCTGGCGTCCTCGAACGGCACGCCGGCGGCCCGCAGCTTCTGCAGCGCGCCGCTGGCCGCCTCGGCGAGCCTGGCCTGCTGCCAGACCTTGGCGGCCAGGCTCAGCGCGGCGGCTTCCTCGGGGTCGAGCGCGATGTCCGGCAGCCGGTTGCGGTCGCTGCGGGCGAGGTAGCCGTACTCGCCGTCCAGGCTCTCCACCGTGTCGATGACCAGGCCGAGTTCGCGCAGGTCGTCCTTGTCGCGCTCGAACATCCGGTTGAACGCGTCGTCGGAGGTGACCTCGTGGTACGCCTCGATGGAGGCGCGCAGCTCGCGCTTGCTGACCGGGCGCCGGGTGTTCATCAGGCACAGCGCGAGGTTCATCAGCCGCTCGGCCTTGGCAATCGCCATCCGTACCCTCGCCACCCCTCGTGAGCGCCCCAGCGTGTCGAACCTACCGCCCCGAAAGGGCGCGGACCAAACGGCCCGCGCCCTCCCGGCGATGGTGCTATGAGCCGGGCCTCGGCGGCCCGGACCTGAGGTCAGACGGACACCAGGTCGCAGACGAAGATCAGGGTCTCGCCGGGCTTGATGGCGGCGCCGGCGCCGTGGTCGCCATAGGCGAGGTGGGCCGGGATGGTCAGCTGGCGGCGGCCGCCGACCTTCATGCCCTGGATGCCGCGGTCCCAGCCGGCGATGACCTTGCCGGCGCCCAGGTCGAAGCTCAGCGGCGCGCCGCGGTTCCAGCTCGCGTCGAACTCCTCGCCGGTGGAGAAGGCGACGCCGACGTAGTGGACGGAGACGTTGTCGCCGGCCTTGGCGACCGGGCCGTCACCCTCCCAGATGTCCTTGATCTCCAGGTCGGCCGGCGGCTCGCCGCCCGGGAAGTCGATCTCGGGCTTGTCGATGCTCAACGGAAACTCCTTGTGCGTTGCGGGAAAACCCGCACAGTCTTGCAGAGCCCGGACCGGACCCGGTCACAGGATCGCGAGGATGTCCAGGCAGAAGACCAGCGTCGCGTTGGCCGGGATGCCGCTGCCGCTCGGCGGCTGGGCGCCGTAGGCGACGTCGGGCGGGGTCACCAGCATCACCCTGCTGCCGGCCTTCTTGCCGGCCAGGCCCTGCTGCCAGCCCTTGATGAGCTGCGCCAGCGGGAACGCGGCGAGCTCCCCGCGCTGGTAGGTGGAGTCGAACTCCTTGCCGGTGTCCCAGACCACGCCCTTGTACTGCAGCAGCAGCGTGTCGCTGGCCTTGACCACCGCGCCGTCGCCCTCGATGACGTATTCCGAGACGAGCTTGGCGGGGGGCTTGGCGCCCTTGGGCACGGTGATGTCGGGGGCCTTGCCGTCGGTGTTGGCGCCGACCGTGGGCAGCTTCTTGTCCGACTGCGGGACCTTCTTGCCGGTGGCCGAGCTCTTGCCGTTGAACCGCTGGAGGACGTCGACCACGAAGACCAGGGTGTCGGTGCCCTTGATCCCGGCCTGCGCGTTGCCGGCGCTGCCGTAGCCCAGGGACGGCGGGATGGCCATCTCCACCCGGCTCTTGACCTTCTTGCCGACCAGGGCCTTGTCCCAGCCGGGGATGACCTTCCCCTGGCCGATCACATTGGTGTACGGGCCGCGGCCGAAGGAGGTGTCGAAGACCTTCGCCGAGTCCCAGATCTGGCCGAGGTAGTTGACCTGGATGTAGTCGCCGGAGGCGATGACCGGGCCGTCGCCGGCGATGACGGTCCTGACCGCGAGGTCCTTGGACGGGGCGCCGGTGCCCTTGGCGACGGTGGGCTTCTGGCCGAAGGACTGGCCGGCGGTGACGGCCGGCACCGGGCCGTCGACGATCTTCGGGGCGGCGGTGGCGGACGCCGAGGGCGTGGCGCCGGTCGAACCCGAGGGCGTCGGCGACGAGGACGACGCCGAGTCGCTCCCCTTGTCGTCGTTGCCACAGCCGGCGGCGGTGAGCATCAGCGCGGGTACGGCGAGCAGAACGGAGCGTCGGCGCACGGGGTTTCCTCGTTACGGTCGTCGGGTGTGGGGCTGGCGGGTCACGAGTGTCGCCCCACACCCTACGGTGTGCCGTCGCGCGGTCACATCCCGGCGATGAGCTTCTCCACCCGGTCGTCCACGGACCGGAACGGGTCCTTGCACAGCACGGTGCGCTGCGCCTGGTCGTTGAGCTTCAGGTGCACCCAGTCGACGGTGAAGTCGCGGCGCTGCTCCTGGGCGCGGCGGATGAAGTCGCCGCGCAGCCGGGCCCGGGTGGTCTGCGGGGGCACCGACTTGGCCTCGAAGATCTTCAGGTCGCTGCAGATCCGCTTGGCCTGGCCCTTGCGCTCCAGCAGGTAGTAGAGCCCGCGGCGCCGGTGGATGTCGTGGTACGCGAGGTCTATCTGCGCGACCCGCGGGTGGGACATGGTGATGTTGTCCCGGTTCCGGTAGCGCTCGATCAGCTGGTACTTCATCACCCAGTCGATCTCGGTGCCGATCTTCGCCAGGTCGCCGCTGCCGATGGCGTCCAGGGTGCGGCCCCACAGCTCCAGCACCTGCTCGATGACGCCGCTGCGGATGCCGCGGCGCTCGCAGAACTCGACCGCTTTGGAGTAGTACTCCTGCTGGATGTCCAGCGCGGAGGCCTCGCGGCCGGAGGCCAGCCGGACCTTGCGGCGGCCGGTGATGTCGTGGCTGACCTCGCGGATGGCCCGGATCGGGTTCTCCAGGGTGAGGTCGCGCATCACCGTGCCGGCCTCGATCATCCGCAGCACCAGGTCGGTGGCGCCGACCTTGAGCAGCATCGTGGTCTCGGACATGTTGGAGTCGCCGACGATGACGTGCAGCCTGCGGTAGCGCTCGGCGTCGGCGTGCGGCTCGTCGCGGGTGTTGATGATCGGGCGGGAGCGGGTGGTGGCGGAGCTGACTCCCTCCCAGATGTGCTCGGCGCGCTGGCTGACGCAGTAGACGGCGCCGCGCGGGGTCTGCAGCACCTTGCCCGCGCCGCACAGCAGCTGGCGGGTGACGAGGAACGGAATGAGGATGTCCGCCAGCCGGGAGAATTCGCCGTGCCGGGCCACCAGGTAATTCTCGTGGCACCCGTAGGAGTTGCCGGCCGAGTCGGTGTTGTTCTTGAACAGGTAGACGTCGCCGGCGATGCCCTCCTCGTGCAGGCGGCGTTCGGCGTCGACGAGAAGCCCTTCGAGGATGCGCTCCCCGGCTTTGTCGTGCGTGACGAGTTCGGTGACGTTGTCGCACTCCGGAGTGGCGTACTCCGGGTGCGAGCCCACGTCGAGGTAGAGCCGGGCACCGTTTTTCAGGAAGACGTTGCTGCTGCGGCCCCATGACACGACACGGCGGAAGAGGTACCGCGCCACCTCGTCAGGGGACAGACGGCGCTGTCCCCTGAACGTGCATGTGACGCCGTACTCGTTCTCCAGCCCGAAAATGCGGCGGTCCATGTCTGAACATTACGCCTGATGCGTGGTGCTGAAACGGGGTTGAGGGGCACGGTTTGGATCTTTTTCCGGACCGGTTTCGAGGTTTGCCGTCGTCAGGAAAGCGCCGGTGGAGAGCAGTACGACCGTCGCGGCCGCGCCGCCGGCCGCCGCGGCGCCGAAGGCGGCGGCCGCTCCCCCGTGCTGGGCGGCCGCTCCGGCGACCGCCGTGCCGAGCGCGGAGCCGACGCCGATGGCGGTGACCACCCAGGAGAACGCCTCCGTCACGGTGCCCGCCGGGGCGTGCCGGTCCACCACCAGGAAGGCGCAGGCGAGGGTGGGCGCGAGGAACAGCCCGGACAGGGCGGCCAGCGGCAGCATCCAGGGCAGGCCGGGCGACATCAGCAGCGGCGGGTAGCAGGCGGCCAGGCCCAGCGAGAGCAGCCGCAGCCGCCGCTCGGGCGGGCCGGCCCAGGAGCGGGCGCCGTAGCCGAGGCCGCCGGCCAGCGCGCCCAGGCCGTTGGCGGCCAGCACGTACGCCGCCGCGGGTCCGCCGCCGTGCGCGTCCCCGTAGGCGACGGCGGCCAGCGCGACCGCGCCGAGCGCGATGCCGACGAAGAAGCAGGCGCACAGCAGCACCGCCAGGCCCGCGGAGCGCAGCGCGCCGAGCCAGTGGGCCTCGCGCGGCTGGGCCCGCCAGTCCCGCGAGGGCGCGGCGGTCACCACGACCAGGGTGCCGGCGACGCCGAGCGCGCCGGTGAGCACGACGGCGGCGGCGTGCGAGGCGGCGGCCGCGGCGAGGGTCACCAGCAGCGGCCCGACGGTGAACATCACCTCCTGGGCGGCGGCGTCCAGCGCGTAGGCCCGCTTCACCCGCTCCTCGTCGCGCAGCACGTCGGGCCACAGCGCGCGCAGGCCGCCCTCCAGCGGCGGCGTGGCGACCCCGGCCAGCAGCACGGCGGCGACGGCGAGCGGCAGCGGCGCGGGGCCGGTGACCGCGAGCAGGCAGAAGCCGGCGGCGGACAGCAGCGCGGCGCCGGTCATCACGCGGGGCTGGCCGCGCTTGTCGACGGCCCGGCCGAGCAGCGGCTGCCCGGCGGCCACGGCCAGGCCGTAGAGCGCGGACAGGGTGCCCGCGGTGCCGTAGCCGGCGCCTTCCGAGCGCAGGAACAGCACGATGGCCAGCGCGGCCATCGCGTTGGGCAGCCGCCCGAGCAGGGTGCCGCCGAGCAGCCGCGCGGCGTGCCGTGTGCGCAGCAGGTCCCGGTAACCGCCGGCCATCTCTCCCCCAGGGTGCGCGCATGGGTGTTACGTATAACGTCCTGGGGTCATACGTACCATGTCGGCAGTCCGCGGTCCAGCCCGCGGTCCGGGCCGCGGAGCGGGGCGTGCGGCAGACAGCGGGAAGGCGGCAGGGCCAGGGTGAGCGGGGACGGGACGCGGGCTGGAC
>JAJSZB010000151.1:0-25789 GCA_050613715.1 Streptomyces sp. IBSBF 3018 | reverse complement strand
GCCGGGGGCCGCCCCCGCCGGGGGACGACGCCGCGCGGGACCCGGGACCGCCGGGGAAGGGCGGCGTGCGGGACCCGCGCGTGCGGTCAGACCGCGACCGGAGCCGCCGCCGGGGCCACGGCCGCGGCGAGCCGGCGCACCGTGGGGTGCTCCACCAGGTCGGTGGCGGCTACGTCCGCGCCGACCGCCGCCCTGATCCGCGCGGTCATCTGGATGGCCAGCATGGAGTGGCCGCCCAGCTCGAAGAAGTCGTCGTCGGCGCCGACGCCCTCGACGCCGAGGACCGCCCCCCAGATGTCGGCGAGCGCGCGTTCGACGCCCTCGGCCGGCTCCTGGTACGGGGTGGGCAGGTCGGGGCGCGGGTGGCGCTCCCCGTCGGGCGCGGCGGCGTCGGCGGCCGGGCCGCCGCCGGTGACCCAGCGGGCCAGCCTCGGACCGATCGGCCCGCTGGAGACCACCACCTGCGCGACGCCGGAGGCCGCCGCGAGCGAGCGCTCCAGCACCTCCACGCCCTCCCGCGGGGCCATCCGGTACGCCTGGACCTGCGGGTTGTGGCCCTCCAGGCGTTCGGGGTCGATGTCCCAGGTGTCCCAGTCGACGGTGATCCAGCGGCCCTGCCCGCGCCGCCTGGCCCGCCGGGCGTAGGCGTCGAGCGCCGCGTTGGCCGCCGAGTAGGGGCCCAGCGCGATGCCGCCGAGCACCGCCGACAGCGAGGAGAGCGTGATGCGCCGGTCCCTGGCCCGGTCGCCGAGCACCGCCTGGAGGGTGTGGAAGCCGCGGACCTTCGCGTGCAGATGGGTCTCGCAGCACTCGCGGTCGGACAGATGGGCCAGCTTGAACCAGCCGGGGTCCTGCACGCCGGCCGCGTGCACCACGACGTCGATGCCGCCGAAGCGCGCGTCCGCGGCGGCGACCACGGCCCGCATGCCCTCCTCGTCGCCGACGTCCACGCCGGCCGCCAGGACCTGCGCGCCGGCCTCCTCCAGCGCCAGCACGCTGCGGATGTGCCGGGCCTGCCGTCCGTCGCCGCCGGCCAGCTCCGCCCACTGCTCGCGCGGCGGCAGGACGGTACGGGCGGTCAGCACCAGCCGGGAGCCGTAGCGCTCGGCGAGGTGCCGGGCGAGCACCAGGCCCACGTCGCCGAGGCCGCCGGTGATCAGCACGGTATCGTCGGCGCGGAACAGCGGCTGCGCCGGGTCGGGCGCGGGCAGCGGGTGCTGCTGGTAGTCGCGCACCCACAGCTCGCCGGCCCGTACCGCGGCGGGGCCCTCGTGCGGGTGGACCATCGCGGCGAGCGCCTGGTCGACGTCCTCGTCCGCGACACCTGCAGCTCCTCCCGGTCCGCCCTGCCGTACGGGTCCTGTCGGTCCGCCCGCGTCCAGGTCGATGTGACGGCACGTCAGGTGCGGGTTCTCCTGGGCGATGGTGGGCGCGAGGGCGGCCAGCGCCGCGTGCTCGGGGTGGTCGAGGTCCGCGCCCGCGACGGCCGCGGCGCCGCCGGTGAGCAGCACCACCTCGGCGGGCGGCGCGAGCGGGTCGTCGGCCAGCGCCTTGACCAGGGCGAGCGCCGCGTAGACGCCGCGGTCCAGCTCGGCGGTGAAGTGCGCGGCGCCGTCGCCCTCGGGCGAGGCCAGCGCCAGGCCGTGCACGACGGTGCGCGGCGCGACGAACTGGGCGGCGAGCAGCTCGCCGAGACTGTCCGCGCTGTCGGGCCGTACGGTGAAGTCGCCCGCCTCGTCCTGGCCGAACGCCTCGCCCGGCCGCGCGGTGACGACCTCGGCGCCGGCCCGCGCGAGCCGCCGGGCGAACGCCTCGGCGCGCTCCTCGCCGGCCAGCACCAGCCAGGGACCGGCGGCGCGCAGCCGCTCGTCCAGGTCGTCGGTGGGCAGCGGGCGGCGCCGCCACACCGGCAGGTACGTCCACCGGTCCAGGTCGTCCACCCGGCCCTCGACGGGGGCCGCGGCGGCCTTGTCGCGTGCCGTGCCGGGCAGCGGGTCCACCCAGTAGCGGCTGCGCCGGAAGGGGAACGTGGGCAGCTCCACCCGGCGGCCCTCGCCGCGGTGCAGCGCGGCCCAGTCCGGGCTCGCACCGGCCAGCCAGAGCCGGCCCAGAGCGCCGGCGATCCACTCCCGCGCCGAGCGGCCGTCGCCGCTGTCCCCGACGTCACGAGGGGCGCGGGGGTCGCGCGCGTCGCCGGGATCGCCGGAGTCGCGGCCGTCGCGGGAGGCGCGGGAGGCGCGGGCATCGTGCGGGCCGCTGCCGTCGCCGCCGTCCCCGGCCTCGCCGGCGGCGACGCTGCCGTTCCCGGTGCCGTCGGACGAGGTCGCGGCGACCGGGACGGCCGCCGCAGGGCCGACCGTGAGGATCTCGACGTGACCCCGGCCGTCCGCCTCGGACGAGGCGTCGGCGACGCGCACGCCGAGCGCGCGCAGGCCCTCCGCGAGCGCGGCGAGCGCGCGGGCCTGGTCGGCCGCGTCGGCCGCGTCGGCCGCGGGCAGCATCTCGCGTACGGCGTCGGCGAGTTCGGACCACCAGGCCGCGGGGGCCGCCGGGTCCGCGGCGAGCCGGACGAGCGGGTCGCGGCGGACGGTCTCGCCGTCGGTCCAGCGGGCCGGGTCGGCCAGCGCGGCCACCGCGTCCGCGAGGTCGGCGACCACGGCGGTGCGCCGCAGCGCGAAGTGGCCGCGGGAGACCTGGAGGGTGAACGCGACGTCGGCCGGGTCGAGTTCGGGGTGCTCGTCCAGGTGCGCGCGCAGCCGTTCGCCGATCGCGTCCAGGCCCGCGGCGTCGTTCGCGGAGAACGCCAGCAGGTGCGGGCCCGGGTGGGGCGTGCCGCGCTCCGGGCGCGGCGGTGCCTGCTCCAGCACCACATGGGCGTTGGTGCCGCCCAGGCCGAAGGAGCTGACGCCGGCCCGGCGCGGGCCCTCACTCCGCGGCCAGGGCCGGGTGTCGGGCTGCACGGTGAACCGGTCGGCCGCCGCGGCCAGCGCCGGGTTGGGCGTCTCGAAGCCGGGCACGCCGGGGCGGACCCCTTCGCGTACGCTCAGCGCCGCGCGGATCAGACCGGTGACGCCGGCCGCGCGGTCCAGATGGCCGAGCGTGGCCTTGGCGGTGCCGAGCACCGCGGGGCGCTCCGGCGCGTTGCGGAACACCCGTGCCATCGCGGCGAGTTCGATGCCGTCACCGAGCGCGGTGCCGGTGGCGTGGCACTCCACGTAGCCGAGCGTCTCGGGCGCGACGTCGGCGACGTCCAGCGCGGTGCGGATCACCTCGGCCTGGCCGTCGACGCCGGGCGCGGTGTAACCGACCTTCTCCCGGCCGTCGTTGTTGACCGCGGAGCCGAGGATCACCGCGTGGACGAGGTCGCCGTCGGCGAGCGCGTCGGTCATCCGCTTCAGCGCGACCACGCCGACGCCCGAGCCCATCACGGTGCCGTCGGCCGCGGCGTCGAAGCTGCGCGGCCGGCCGAGCGGCGAGGTGATGCCGCCGGCTTCGTAGTGGTAGCCGGCCGGCTGCGGCAGCGGCAGGAACGCGCCGCCGGCCAGCGCCATGTCGCTGTCGAAGGTCAGCAGGCTCTGCACCGCCAGGTGCACCGCGACCAGCGAGGTGGAGCAGAAGGTCTGCACGCTCAGGCTCGGCCCGCGCAGCCCCAGCTTGTACGCCACCAGCGAGGTGAAGGAGTCCCGTTCGTTCCCGACGCCGACCAGCAGCCGGCCGCCGGGCTCGTCGACCACGTGGGCGACGTTGTCCATCAGGTAGTCGGGGAAGGCGGCGCCGCCGAACACGCCGACCCGTCCGGGCGGTGCGACCGGCGGGTAGCCGGCGCTCTCCAGGGCCTCCCAGCAGCATTCGAGGAACAGCCGGTGCTGCGGGTCCATGGTCTCGGCCTCGCGCGGCGAGAAGCCGAACACGGCGGCGTCGAACTCGGCCAGGCCGTCGACCGGTCCGCCGACCCTGACGTAGTGCGGGTCGGCGGCGGCCTCGGGCGTCACGCCCGCTGCGGCCAGCTCCTCCGCGGTGATCTCGCGCAGTCCGCTCGCGCCCGCCAGCACATTGCGCCACAGGGCGGCGACGTCGGGTGCGCCGGGGAACCGGCCGGACATGCCGACCAGCGCCACCGCGGACTCGTACCGGTCGAACGCGTCGTCGGTCACGACGTGATTCATGGCTTCCTTCCTCACAACAGGCGGCTGCGGCCCCAGCCGCGCGCCAGCCGGTAGGCGGCGAGCGTCCCGAAGGCGACGCCGATGGACAGGCACACCAGGGCGGGTCGGACCATCGCCGGCCCGTCGCCTTCGAGCGCCGCGCGGATGAGGGACATCGCCCAGTAGCCGGGCGAGGCCGGTGCGATGTGGCGGGCCCAGGCCGGCATCAGGCTGACCGGCACCAGGGCGCCGCCCAGCGCGCTGACGGCGACCGCGCCGAGGTCGGAGACCACGCTGAGGTCGCCGCGGGTGCGGGCGAGCGTGGCCAGCGCCGCGCCCACCGAGAGCAGGGTGAAGCCCCAGATCGCGACGGCCAGCACCACCCAGCCGACCGACGCGGGCAGCCGCAGGCCCAGCACCAGGCAGCCGAAGCCGAGGACCACGGTCTGCTGGAGCAGCAGGATCAGGAACGCCGGCACGGTCTTGCCGAGCAGCAGCTCGGTGCGGCCCGCCCGGGTGACGCGCAGCCGGTCCCAGGTGCGCCACTCGCGCTCGACCATGATCGAGTGGCCGACGACGGCCAGCGCGAAGACCGAGAACATCACCAGCGGCCCGGTGACGGCCTGCACGGTGCCGCTGGACAGCGCCTTGACGTAGAGCGGTTTGAGGACCGTCATCAGCACCATGGGCATCACCACGTAGCTGATCAGCTGGCTGGGGTCGCGCAGCCGCAGGACCAGGTTGTGCCGGACCAGCAGTCCGGTGCGGTGCAGGGCCTCGGCGTTCATCGGACACCGCCTTCGCCGGGCGCGGCGGGCGTGACGGGCGCGGCCGGGGCTTCGGCGTGCGCCGGGGCCGCCGCGGGGGGCTGCGGGTCATGCTTCATCGAGCACCGCCAGGGATCGGTAGAGGTCGTCCAGATCGGGTTTGCGCACGTCGACCGAGGTGACCGGCTGCGTCGCCTCGGCCAGCAGCCGGATCAGCGCGGCGGTCGGGTCGTCGGTGGACCGGCGCTCCTGGCTGCCGTCGGCGAAGGTCAGGGCGACCTCGCCGGGCAGGCCCGCCAGCAGCTCGTCGGCGGTGCCGCGGGCCACCACCCGGCCGCGCTTGGCGACCGCGATGGTGGCGTCGAGCTCGGTCAGCTCGGCCAGGTAGTGCGTGGTGTAGACGACGCCGGCGCCCTCGGCGGCACGCCGCCGCACCGCGTCCAGCAGCGCCTGGCGGGTCTCGGGGTCGGCGCCCGCGGTCGGCTCGTCCAGCAGCAGCAGCCTGGGGCGGTGGATCAGCGCGACGCCGGCCTGGGCGCGGCGCTGCTGGCCGCCGGAGAGCACACCGGCCGGCCGGTCGAGGAACTCCGTCAGCCGCAGGTCGTCCGCCACCTCGTCCACCGCGGCGCGCAGCGCGCCGCGGCGCAGCCCCGACAGCCCGCCGAACAGCCGCAGGTGCTCGCGGACGGTCACCGACGGGTAGAGCGCGATGTGCTGCGGGGACACGCCGATCACGCCGCGGGCGGCGACCGGGTCGGCGCCGTCCACCAGCGCGGTGCCGGCGTCGGCCCTGATCAGCCCGGAGACGACCTCCACGAAGGTGGTCTTGCCCGCGCCGTTGTGGCCGACCAGTCCGACGATCTCGCCGGGCCGCACGGTCAGGTCGAACCCGGCCAGCGCGTCGACGTCGCCGTAGCGCTTGGCCAGTCCGCTGACCTGGAGGACCGCGGGGGCGGTCCGCGTCGGGGCGGGGTGCGCGGGGTGCGCCGGGGCGTCCCCGAGGTCGTGCGCGGGGTCTTCGCCGGGCTTGCGGGCGCCGGCGCGCGGGCGGAGGCCGGTCCCGGCGGTGTGCCCGGCCGGACCGGCGGCGGAATCCGCGGCGGGCGTCCCGGCGGGCGTCCCGGCGTCCGAGGCGCCGGTCCCGCGGACCCGTCCGCGCAGGCGGCGCGCGCGGTCCTCGCCGCGGCCGCGGCGGTACGCGCGCACCGGCTCGGCACCGCCCTCGGCACCGCCCTCGTCGCCGTCGCCCGCGGCACGCCCGCCCGTCACGTCGGCCGCTCCCGCCGTCGGCGGGCTCTGCGTCGCCGGGCCGGGCGGGCCGGCCGGCGGGGTGGGCGCCTGGATGCTCATCGGTCCTCCATCGGGTCGTTGCGGTGGCGGTTCGGGAACGGCCCGGAGGGCGCGACCGGCCGGTGCCTGGCGGCGCCGCCCCAGCCGCCGGCGGCACCCGCGGTACGCGGCTGCGCGCCGTCGTAGCCGCGCGCCGCCTTGCCGAACTGGCCCTGTGTCCAGCGGGGTTGGCCGGAGACGGGGGCGACGCCCGGCCGTCCCGCGGACCGGCCGGAGGAACGCGTCGGGTAGCCGGCGGCCGGCTGCGCGGCGCGGTCCAGCCGCTCCAGCGCCTCGGCGGCCAGCTCGCACCAGGCGTCGGCGCCGAGCTGCTCGAACGCGCCGAGCGCACCGCGCAGCCGGGCCCTGGCCTCGTCCTCGCGGCCCTGCTCCTCGTCCAGCGCGCCGAGCGAGTAGAGCAGCGCGGCCTCGCCGAGCCGGTCCCCCGCCTCGCGCGCCGCGGTGAGCGCCTGCGTCGCGCAGTCGCGCCAGTCCTCGTACGCCCGCTGGGTCGCGGCCAGCGAGCACACCGCGACCGCGAGCCGGCGGTGCAGCTCGGTCTCGTCGGCGTCGGCGGCGTACCGCACCGCGGCGCGCAGAGCGTCGCGCTCGGCGGCGTACCAGCCGGCCGGGTCGTGCAGCACGGCGGTCACGGTCGGCAGGTCGAGCGGCCAGCGCTGCGGGTGGTGCAGGCCGGGCGCGGGCGCGCC
The DNA here is from genome assembly GCA_050613715.1 of Streptomyces sp. IBSBF 3018. Taxonomy (GTDB): domain Bacteria; phylum Actinomycetota; class Actinomycetes; order Streptomycetales; family Streptomycetaceae; genus Actinacidiphila. The sequence goes on along the minus strand of JAJSZB010000151.1, from coordinate 18,838 downwards.
GCCGAGCCGCAGCACGGCCTCCTCGGTGAGCGTCAGCCAGACGTCCAGCATCCGCCGCCCGGCGCCGCGCTCCTCGCGCGGATCGTCGGCGAAGCGCTCCGCGAGCCGCTCGGCGGCGAACAGCCGCACCAGGCCGGGGATCCGGTACCGGACCCCGGCGCTGATCGCGGCGCCGCCGAGGAGAGCGGCGTCGAGGCCGTCGGCCGTGCCCGGGCCGCCCCCGGCGCCCACGCCGTCGCCGGCCCCGGCACCGCCGGGACCCGCGGCATCGAGCAGGCCGTACGGGCCCCGCGAACCGCCGCCGACGCCGGGCGAACCGGTCACCCCGGAGACGCCGGGGCCACCGACCGAACCGTCACCCAACCCGGCACCCCTCGGACCCGCGGCATCGAGCAGGCCGTACGGGCCCCGCGAACCGCCGCCGACGCCGGGCGAACCGGTCACGCCGGAGAAGCCGGGACCGCCGGCCGCGCCGAACGCGGCGGGTATGCCCGCCGTGCCGAAGGCGGCTCCCGGGACCGGGAGGCCCGAGCCGATCGCTCCGCCCGGTCCGGCCGGTCCGACCGGCTCGACCAGGCGCATGTCCGCCAGCGCGGCGAGCGCCCGCGCCGCCTCGGCGGGCGGCGAGTCCAGCAGGGGGCCGGCCGACCACGCGGCGAACTCCGGTGTGGGCAGCCCGCCGAGGCGGGCCAGCAGCGTCCTGGCGGGCTCGGTGAGCGCGCGGTACGCGCCGGCCAGCACGGCCCGCAGGTCGATGTCGCGGTGGGCGAGCCCGGCCAGCCGACGGCGCTCGTCGCGCAGCCGGGCGGTGAGGTCGGCCAGGCTCCACTGCGGGTGGGCGGCGAGCCGGCCCGCGGCGGCGCGCAGCGCCAGCGGCAACCCGTCGCACAGCTCGGTGAGTTCGATCGCCTCGCTGGGCTCGGCCCGTACCCGCTCCCAGCCGGCCATCGCGGCGAGCAGCTCCACGCCGTCGGGCACGCTCGGCGCGGCCACGTCCACGGTGCGCGCGCCGGCCGGGGCGGCCGACCGGCGGCGGCCGGTGGCGAGCAGCGCGCAGCCGGGCGCGGCGGGCAGCAGGGCCCGGAGCTGGGCCGCGTCGGCCGCGTCCTCGACCACCACCAGCACCCGCCGCTCGGCCAGCGCGCCGCGGAAGAGCGCGGCCCGGTCGGCGAGGGGGCCCGGCACCGCCGAGGCGGGGAAGCCGAGCGCGCGCAGGAAGCGTTCGAGCACCTGCTCGACGGCGCGCGCGGGGTCGCCGGCGGGCAGCGCGGCGTACAACTGGCCGTCGGGGAAGGCGGGGGCGAGGATGTGGGCGGCCTCGACCGCGAGCGCGGACTTGCCGGTGCCGGGTGCGCCGGCGAGCAGCGCGACGGGGGCGGTGCCGGCGGTGGTGCCGGCCGGCCGCCCGTCGAGGGAGGCGCCGCCCTGCACACCCTGGCCCGGAAGGCCCTGGCCCGTGCCCGCGAGCCGGTCCGCACCCGCACCCGCACCCGCACCCGCACCCGCACCCGCCGTCAAGTGCCCGCACAGCTCCCGCAGATGCTCCTCGCGACCGGTGAAGTCCGTCTGCCGCGCCGGGAGTTGCTGGGGCACGACGGCCGGTATGGAGGGCGCGGCGTTGCGGGTGCGCGGCTGGTCGAGTTCGGGCGAGCCGTTGAGTATGGCCAGTTCGAGGCGGCGCAGCGCCGGGCTCAGCTCGATGCCCAGCTCGTCGATGAAGGTGCGGCGCACCCTGTGGTAGGCGGCCAGTGCCTCGGCCTGCCGCCCGCACCGGTACAGCGCGGTCATCAACTGCTCGGCGGGCCGCTCCCGCAGCGGGAACTCGGCGGCCAGCGCGGCGATCTCACCGATCACGTCGTGGTGCAGCCCGAGCTTCAACTCCGCGTCGAAGCAGGACTCCAGGACGGTGAAGCGGCGTTCGGCGACCGGCACCGCGCGGGCCTGCACCGCCGGGCTGTCGATGCCGGCGAGCGGGTCGCCGCGCCACAGCTCCAGCGCCCGGCGGAAGGCGGCGCGGGCGGCCTCGGGCCGGGACTCGGCCGCTGCGGCCCTGCCGCGGGCCGCGAGGTCGTCGAAGACGTGCAGGTCGACCTCGCCGTGCGCCAGCTCCAGGGTGTAGCGCTGGCCCTGCATCCGGATGCGGCGGCCGAGACCGGCCCGTTCCAGCGAGCGGCGCAGCGCGGAGACGGCGGTCTGGACCTGCGAGCGGGCGGTGGCCGGCGGCGCGCCGCCCCACACCGCGGACACCAGCGCGTCCAGCGTGACGCCGCGGCCGGCCTCCAGCAGCAGCAGCGCCAGGACGACCTGCTGGCGGCGCGCGGTGACCGGCACCGGGCGGGCCACGTGCACCTCCAGCGGCCCGAGCACCCGGAAGGGCACGGCCGTCTCGGGTGGCGGGGCGGGGTCCGCCGGCGCGCCGGCGGAGGGTTGCGTGGCTGTCGCCATGGTCCGTTCGCCTTCCTCGTATGCCTCGTGTGTGTCGTCGTGTGTGTCGTGGGTGTCGGGTGTCCGGGCCCGGGCGGGGGCCGGGGCTTGCGTCCGGTTCTGCGGCAGGGACCGGTTCCGCGTCCGTGTCCCGCGTGCGGGTGGTTCGGGTCCGGATACGGCCACGGGCCGGTGGTTCACCGCGGGTCTCCCGCTCAGACCAGGACTTCGCGGGGTGCGGGGTGGCCGAGGAACGCCGTCGGACTGGCGGTCAGCCCGTAGGCGCCGGCCTGGAACACCGCGACCAGGTCGCCGGGTTCGGCCCTGGGCAGCGCGACGTCCTTGCCGAGCAGGTCGAGCGGGGTGCACAGGCAGCCGACGACGTCCACGACCTCGGTCGCGCCGGCCGCTCCGGTCGTGCCGGCCGGCTCTCCCGACCCGCCCGCCGGGGGGTGCGCGGGTGACGAACGGGCCACGGTGATCGGGTAGTTGCGGCGCAGCGCCCGGCCCAGGTTGCCGGTGGCGGCCAGTTGGTGGTGCAGGCCGCCGTCGACGACGAGGTAGGTGGTGCCGCGCGACTGCTTGCGGTCCACGACGCGGGTCAGATAGACCCCGGCCTCGCCGACGAGGTAGCGGCCCAGCTCGATCACCGGCCGCGCGTGCGGGAGCCGGTCGCGGATTGTGGTGTCCAGCAGCTTCGCCAGGTTCTCGCCGATCGGCCGCAGGTCCAGCGGCCGGTCCTTGGGGCCGTACGGGATGCCGAAGCCGCCGCCGAGGTTGAGGTAGCGGATGGGTGCGGGCGCGTGCCCGGCGAGGTCGGCGATCAGGTCGACGGTGGCCCGCTGGGCGGCGCAGATGCTCTCGGCGTCGAGGTTCTGCGAGCCGGCGAAGACATGGAAGCCCTCGAACTCCACGTCGCTGCGGGCGAGTTCGGCCAGCAGCCCGGGCGCCTGCTCGGCGTCGACGCCGAACTGCTGCGGTCCGCCGCCCATCCGCATGCCCGAACCGCGTACCGCGAAGGGCGGGTTGACCCGCAGCGCGGCCCGCGGGCGCACGCCGAGTTCCTCCCCGGCCGCGCGCAGCCTGGCCAGCTCGGTGGCCGACTCCAGTTCGACCAGGACGCCGGCGGCGACGGCCTGGCGCAGTTCCGCGGCGGTCTTGCCGGGGCCGGCGAAGGCGATGTGCGCGGCGCCGAGACCGGTGTCGAGCGCGGCGAGCATCTCGCCGGAGGACGCGACGTCGAAGCCGTCGACCAGCGTGCTCATGTGGTGCAGCAGCGCGGGCATCGGGTTGGCCTTGACCGCGTAGCTCAGCGCGACGGCTCCCGGCAGCGCGGCGCGCACCGCGGCGACCCGCTCGGCGACCAGCGCCCGGTCGTAGGCGAACAGCGGTGTGCCGCCGGAGCGTTCGACCAGCAGCGCGGCCGGCACGCCGCCGACGGCGAGTTCGCCGCGGACGTCGCCGAACAGCGCGGGGCCGCTGGGGAGTTCGGCGGCCGGCGAGGCGGGGGCGACGGCGGCCTCCGGGGCCGGCGTGCGCGTCGCGCTCACTGCTCCGCCTCCACCATCCGGCGCAGCTCCACCCGGTCGAACTTGCCGTTCACCGACCGCGGCAGGCCGGGCAGCACGACCGTGCGGCGCGGCAGCATGTAGGCGGGGACCTCGCGGGCCATCGCCTGGTGCAGCCGTCCGGTGTCGCAGGGGCCGGCCACCACCAGCAGGACGTGCTGGCCGAGTTGGTCGTCGGCCGCGCCCAGCGCCACCGCCTCGGTCACCAGGCCGGTGGCGTACGCGGCCTCCTCGACCTCGGTGGGGCTGATCCGGTAACCGGAGGACTTGATCATGTCGTCGGCGCGGCCGACGAAGTACAGGAAGCCCTCCTCGTCGCGGTAGACGGTGTCGCCCGACCACACCGCGCGCTCGGCCAGTCCGGACGGCACGCCGCCGGGCGCCGGCCGGAAGCGCAGCGCCGTCGCCTCGGGGTTGTTCCAGTAGCCGAGCGCCACCAGCGCGCCGCGCTGCACGAGTTCGCCGTGCTCGCCGGGCATGCAGGGGGTGCCGTCGGGGCGGACCACCAGCACCTCGGCGTTGGGGATCGCCTTGCCGATGGAGTCCGGCCGCCGGTCCGCCTCGGCCGGGTCGAGGTAGGTGGCGCGGAACGCCTCGGTGAGCCCGTACATCAGGAACGGCCGCGCCTGGGGCAGCAGTTCGCGCAGCCGGGCCAGGGTCGCGCGGGGCATGCGGCCGCCGGTGTTGGCGAAGTACCGCAGCCGTCCGGTGGCCTCCAGCGGCCATTCGAGCGCGGCCAGCTGCATCCACAGCGGCGGCACGCAGGTCAGGCCGGTCACGCCGTGGCGGGCGCACAGCCGTACCACCTCGCGCGGCAGCAGGTAGTTGGTGAGCACGACGTGCGCGCCGCGGATCAGCGCGGTGGTCAGCTGGCTGAAGCCGGCGTCGAAGCTCAGCGGGAGCGCGGCCAGCAGGACGTCGTCGCCGGTGTGGCCGAGGTAGGACGCCACGCTCTCGGCGCCGGCCAGCAGGTTGCGGTGCGAGAGCACCACGCCCTTGGGGCCGCCGGTGCTGCCGGAGGTGTAGAAGACGGCCGCCACGTCGGCGTCGATCACCGCGTGCGCGCCGGGCACCGGCACCGGGCCCTTCTCCCCGAGCCCCTCCCACGCGGTGACCTGCCAGCGGTCGTCGACCGGCGGCGCCTCGCCGCTGTCGCCGATCACCACCAGGTGGCGCACCGAGGTGTCGGGGGCCAGCGCGGACCGTACGGTGTCCAGCCGCTCGGCGGTGGTGACCAGTGCGACCGCTGCGCAGTCCTCGGTCACCCGGGCCAGGTGGCGGCCCTTGAAGAGCTGGTTGACGGGCACGAACGCGGCGCCCGCGGCGGCCGTGGCCAGCATCGCCACGACCGTCTCGACGCGCTTCTCCGCGTAGATCGCGACCCGGTCGCCGCGCCGCACGCCCAGCCGGTAGAGGCCGTACGCGACGGAGGCGACCTGCTCGGCGAGTTCGCCGTAGCTGACGGTGCGCTCCTTGAACGTCAGTGCCGGGCGGCCCGGCGCGCCCTGTCCGACCAGCCGGTCCAGGCGGGTCAGCGGGGCGCCCGCCGGGGCGGCGGCCGTCATCCGGTCACTCATGGCCGGCCGGTTCCGGCGCGGCGTGCGCGTCGGCGGCGACGGGTCCGGCGGGCGCGTCGGCCGTGTGCGCGTCGACCGCGGACCACAGCGAGCCGACGGTCTCGAAGGTCTCCTCGGTCAGCGCCTCGTCCGGCAGTTCGACGCCGAACGCGTCCTCCAGCTCGGCGAGCAGCTGGACCACGCCCATGGAGTCCAGGCCGAGCGCCGCCAGATCGTCCGCCGCCGAGAGCTCGCTCGCCTCGGCGTACGGAAGATGCGGCAGCAGCACCTCCTGGAAGGAACGCGGAATCTCCGTGTCAGCCATGACGGTCAGGCCCTTTCTTTCGGGTTCTCTCGGGTTCGGTCGGGTTCTTTCGGGTTCTTCCGGCGGTTCTTCGGGTCCGTTCGGGTCTCTCGTTCGCGTACACAGATCACCGCTGCCGGCTCTCGTTCGGCCATCGCCCGGCTGTCGCGGCGCGGCGGCGCAGGTCGGGGGCGGTGCGCGGGGCGGTGCCCGGGGCGCGGCCGGGTGGCGCACGGCGGTTCGACGGCGGACCGATAGCGGACCGATAGGAGGACGGGAGCGCGGCGGGAGCGGGCCGCGCGGCGGCGGCCGGGCGGTGAGGGCGGCGTGATGGCGGGCGCGGCCACGATGGGGGCAGCAGTCAGCCCGAGACAGGAGGAGGGCCACTCGATGATCACGGGGACAACGGACGCCGCGCCGCCGGCCGCGGCCCGGCTCGGCGTGGTGCGCCCGGACGGCGCGGTGCAGCGGGCCGGGCTGCCGGAACGGCCGCCGGACAGCGACGCGTTGGTCGTCGTCTACCAGTACGCGACGCGCCGCGGCGCGCTCTCCCCCTCCGCTCTGGACGGGGTCGCCGCGGAGCTGGGCCTGTCCGCGGGCGAGGTCTTCGCCGCCGCCGCGCGCCTGGTGGAGCTGCACATGCTGCGCACCGGCGACGAGGGCGACGGCACGCTGGTGCCGGTGGACCCGCGGGCCGCGGCGACGCTGCTGATCTCGCCGATCGAGCGGGCGATCCTGCAGCAGCGGGAGGTCGCCGACCGGCTGCGGGCGCGGATCGACTCCATCGCCGGGCCGGCCGGGGCCGCTCCGGGGCCGCTCGGGGTGATCGACCAGGTCGAGGGCGAGGCGGAGGTGCGGGGCCTGCTGCGGCTGGCCGCCGCCGAGTGCGGGGCCGAGGCCGCGGTGCTCCGGCCGGGCGGCGAGGTGCCGGCGGCCGAGGACGCGACCCCCGTCAGCGCGCTGTTCGACGGCTGCTGCGGGGAGTTGGGCGGCGGGATCGGCGTACGGGTCCTGGCGCCGCACCGCGACCGCGCCGACTTCGCCTCCCGCACCCGGGCCACCCGGCTGGTGGAGGGCGGCGCCGAACTGCGCACGGTCCGCGCGGTGCCGCAGGCCGCGGTGGTCTTCGACCGGGCGCTGGCCGTCGTGGTCGACCCGGGCGACGGGGTGCGGCCGCCGACCGCGCGCCCGGTGACCGACCCGGCGATGGTCCGCTGCCTGATCGACATGTTCGACGTGCTGTGGGAGTCCGCGTCGCCCTTCGTCCCCGACGACACGGGCTACGCGGAGGACATCGCGGACGACTTCCAGCGCTCCATCGCCCAGTTGATGTCGCAGGGGCTGACGGACGAGGCGGTGGCGCGCCGGCTCGGCATGTCGGTGCGGACCTGCCGCCGGCACATCGCCGCGCTGATGCGCAGCCTGGACTCGGTCAGCCGCTTCCAGGCCGGTGTGCAGCTCGCGCACCGCCTGTCCGCGGAGTCCGTCGTCGCCTGACCCCCACGCTCCCCCTTCCAGGGGCCCCCTGCCCCCTCCCCACCCGGCCCCGGGCCCCTTCTCCTTGCGCCCGACGCCGTGCCGTGCGCCGCGGCACGGGTGCGCGACCGGTCGTCGCGGCGGGCCGCGGCGGCACGCGGCGCTGCGCGGCGGTACGCGCGACCGTGCCGCGGTGTTCGCGGGCCGGCGGCAACGGGCGTGCGGGTCACGCGGGTTGGGTGACGCGCGCCGGCTCGGGGCCGGCGTCGGCAGCGGCGGAGCCGTACCGCGCGGGGACCCGGGCCGGCTCGGCCGGGACCAGCTCCCCGGCCAGCTCGGCGAGCGGCCGGACGCCGCCCAGGTCGGGCAGCTCGACGCCGGTCCAGCCGAGGTCCCGCAGCAGCGCGAGCACGTACGGCGCACGCAGCAGCCGCCCGCCCGCCGGCACGTACGGCAGTCCGGGCTCCACCGGACCGAGCGCGTTGGCCTCGGCGACGGCACGCAGGAGCGCCGCGCGCGCGGGGCCGCCCCGGTCGTCGCGGGCCGCCGGCTCGGCGACGCGCGGGACGCGGTCGGCTACCGGCTCAGAAACCGGCTCGGGGGCCGGCTCGCTCGGCGGGTCGAAGCCGAACAGGGCGGCGGCGTCGGCGAGTCGGAGGTCGGCGGCCGGGTCGGCGAGGGCGGCGATCACGCGCGCGTAGCCGTGCAGGAACGCCTCGACCGCGTCGGCGTCCATCACCTCGTCCAGCGCGTTGAGCCCGACGCTCACGCCGTCCGCCAGCTCGCGCACCCGCAGATACGTGTCGGTGGCGGACAGCGCCCACTCGTACGGCTCGGCGGCGCGCACCAGGCGGTCCCTGCGGCTGCCGCAGCGCTGCGCCGGGCTGGTCAGGAAGTTGGCCTCGGAGGTGACCCGCAGCGGCCGGCCGCGCCGGTGCCCCTCTGTGGCGACCAGCTCGGCCACCTCGTCCCAGGGCGCGTAGGCGTGCCGCTGCGCGGTCCGCAGCGCCCGCGCGACCCGCGCGGCCACCTCGCCGAACCCCGGGTCGCCCGACAGGTCGACGCGGACCAGCGCCGGCGAGAACATGCACGACAGGACGTCCATCCGGGAGCCCTCGCGGGGGGGGGGGGGGGGGGGGGGGGGGGGGGGGGGGGGGGGGGGGGGGGGGGNGGGCAGCGGTTCGCGGTCGTGGTGACCGTCGCGGGGGGGCCCCCGCGCCGCCCCCCCCCCCCCCCCGGTGCGCGACGACCGGCTCGCCGGTGTACGCGGCCATGCCCGTCGCGTACGCCGCGAGGTGCACCGCGGACGGCCACACCTTCAGCCGCGCGGCGATGTCCCGTACGGCCGCGAGCATGCCGGGCGAGGTGAGGGTCGCGGCGTGCGCGAGCGGGCCGCGGGCGGCCGGGCCCTGTCCTGACGGGCCCTGTGCGGTGCCGGCCCGGCGGTCCGGGCAGTCCTCGTCGCGGTCCTTGCGGAGGGCGCGCCGCCGCCGGGCGAACGGGTCGGTGGGCAGCAGCGGAACGGTCTGCTCCCAGTGCCGCAGCGCCGCCGCGCGGTCGACGGGCGCCATCGCGGCCTCGGCGGCCGCGAGGTCCGCGGGCTGCTGCACGACCGGCGGCAACTGCGCCCTGCGGCGGCTGCCGAGGGACTCCAGGAGCGCGCCGAACTCCCGCTGGAACAGGGCGAGTCCCCAGTCGTCGAAGGTCATGTGGTGCAGCACCACGGCGAGCCGCCGGGGCGCGCCCGCGGTGGTCACCGCGCAGACCCGTATCGGCCAGTCGCGCTCCAGGTCGAAGGGCGCCCGGCTCAGCCCGGCGATCACCTCGGCGGGCCCGGGGCTTCCGTCCGCCTCGGTGGTCGCGGTGTGCAGCGGCAGCGGCCGGGGCGGCTGCACGACCTGCCGCGGCCCCGAGGGGCCGGCCGGGTCGACCACCGTGCGCAGGCCCTCGTGACGACGCACCAGGTAATCCAGCGCGGAACGCAGCCCGGGCAGCGAAATGCCCTCGGGAACGGCGCAGTTGACGACGATGTGCGCGTCGTGCCGGGCGGCCGGCGGCACGGACTGGTAGCGCAGCCAGTGGTAGCGCTGCCCCCAGCACAGCTCGGCGCTGCGCACCGCCGCCGCCCCGGGCCCGGCGGCCGTTCCCGTGCCGGTCCCGCCGGCGCCGCCGCGTGCGCCGGTCCTCGCGTACGTGCCCGGCTGGTCCATCGTCCGCCTCCTCTTTCCCGGCCGTCACAGGCCCCCGGGCCTTTCCCGGCCCTTCCAGGATCGGGCCCGCGGGGAAAAGCGGCAGCATTCCGCGATGGCCACTGGATGACGGCAACTTGCTGCCACCGCGCTGACGTGGAGGCGGCACGGACAAGGGTTGACGGTGCGCTCAGGAATCGGCGAATCTCATGGAGCCGGACGACATCGGAACCGGCGCGATCGGCTCCTCTTCCGGGAGTCGAATTCCTGTCCCAGGTAATCATGGAAGGTGTGATTCACATGTCGAAGGCTGCTTCGAAGGCCGCTGTGAAGGCCGCGAGCAAGGCCGCCTCCAAGGCCGCGTCGAAGGCCGCGAGCAAGGCGGCCAGCAAGGCCGCGGTGAAGGCCGCGTCCAAGGCCGCGAGCAAGGCGGCGTCCAAGGCTGCCGTCAAGGCCGCGTCCAAGGCCGCCTGACACGGCCCGCACCACCCGTCGCCGGCCGGCGGTCTCCGCCGGGCCGGCGGCTGATCCGGTGCCGGCCGCCCCTCACCGGGCGGCCGGCGCCCGCACCGCGGAACCACGGAGCAGCACCTCTCAAGGACTCCCCCGGGACAGGGGAAACCGAACGACGACGATCACGGCGACAGGAGCGGCGGCACGCGGGGAAATTCCCCGCGGCCCGCGGCGACTGTCTGCCGAAAACCAATCGGAGAACTACCGGAGAACAACTGGAAAGGACGGACCGGTGGAACGCGCCGAGATCATCGAGCACCTGCGCAATTCCCTCTCCGTGATCCTCGACCGGCCGCTTCCCGAATTCGGCGCGGAGACCAGGATCCTGGAGGACCTGGACATCGATTCCATGCGGTTCATCGAACTCCTGATGAGCCTGGAGGACACGATCGGCCTCGACGTGGACCCGGAATCCCTCGAACCCGAGGTGTTCCGGTCCGCCGGCGCATTCGCCGACTACATCGGGGCCCGTCTGGAACTCGCCCGCACCGCGGGATAGCGGACCCGGCCGTACGGAGGACGACATGAGCGACACGATCGCGGCCTGCGAGGCCGCCGCCCACGACGGCGGTCTGGCGTCGGGGCTCGCCCTGGCGCTGGCCGAGGCCGGCATCCCGGCGCCGCCCGGCCCGGTCGCCGCGCTGCCGACGTCCTCGGTGCCGGCCGCGGCCCGCGTCGTGCCGCACCGGCTGGCCGAGCGCGAGGGCGTGAGCTTCGTGCGGTGGCCGCTGACGCCGGACGGCCCGGGCAGCCCGGCGGGTCGCGGCGGCCCGTACGGCGCAGGCACCGCTGACGCCGGCACCGACGCCGACGGGAACCGGCTGGTCGCCCTGCTCGGGGCGGTGCGCGCGGGCCTGGCCCGCCGGCTGCTCGACGACGCGGTGGCGCACCTGTCGGGCCGCGTCGCGGAGGGCGAGCCGATCAGCCGCAAGCAGATGGTGCGCGGGACGGTGGCCGACGTGCACACCGGACTGGAGGCCGTGCTGCGGCTGCTGCGCGTGGCGGGGCACGTGCCCGCCGCGGTGGCCGACGCGCACGACCGGATCACCGCGCTGGACTGGGAGGCCGCCAAGCTCCTCGGCGCGTCCGGGTTCGTCGCCGACGGCGCGGCGCGCCCCGGCTACGTCGGCTGGCTGGTCGCCCAGACCTGGCTGCCCGGCGACGAGGTGCCCGCGGCGCGTCACGCGCCGAAGCCGTCGTCGCGGTCCGGGCCGGGACACGAACCGGGTCGCGGGCCCGGCCACGAGCACGTGCGCGAGCCGCGGTCCGGGGCCGCGCCCAGGTCCGGGCCCGCGAACGGGAACGGCACCGGCTACGGCAACGGCAACGGGGGCGGGCATGAGCGTCCGCGCCCGGCGGCCCCGCGGGCCGTCGCGGGCACGGCGAGCGAGGAGGTGCGGACGTCATGACCGAACTGGACACGCCCCTGCGGGAGTTGCGCGACACCTGCCGCGAGGCGGCCCGGGACCTGCGCGCCCACGCGCTGGCCGTCGACACCGACCCCGGCGGCCCGCAGCCCCAACTCGACTCCGACGTGCTGGCCTTGATGCGCGCCGCGTCCACGCCGAAGGAGTTCCGCGGCGCCTCGATGCCGGACGTCGGCGGCTACGCCGACAACTGCCGGTCGCGCGTGGTGGCCACGGTGGAGTTCGCCCGCGGCGACGCCGGCGTGGTGTGCTCCAACACCGGCCCGTCGCTGGCCGGCGTGGCCGTCGACACGCTCGGCAGCCAGGCCCAGCGCGAGCTGTTCTACGACACCATCGCCGACGGCCGCGCCTGGACGTTCTTCGGGATGACCGAGCCGGACCACGGCAGCGACGCCACCGCGATGGAGACGTGCCTCGACGCCTTTCCCGACCCGGCCGACGGCCATCTGCTGACCGGCGCCAAGCGCTACGTCGGCAACGCCTCACGCGCCTCGATCGGCGTGGTCTTCGGCCGCACCGGCCGCACCCCGCTGTCCATCCGCGGCGCCCTGGTCCCGCTGCCCGCGCCCGGCTTCGCCGCCGAGCCGCTGGACATGATCGGCCTGCGCGGCGCCCGCATCTGCCACCTGGACCTGGAGGGCGTGGAGGTGCCGCCGGGGATGATGCTCGGCGCTCATCTGCCGGCCTCGCGGCGCGGACTGTGGGGCATCGGCCGCACGTTCAACGCGATGCGGCTGCAGATCGCCGCGCTGGCGCTGGGCACCGCCCTGGCCGTACGGGACGAGGTGGCGCGGCTGCGACCGGACGCGCCCGGCCACGAGGTGGCGTCGGCGCGGCTGGAGGCGGCCTGCGCGCTGCTGTACGACGCGGCGGCGGCGATCGACCTGGACCCGGACGCGCGCCGACCGCCGGCCGCGGCCAAGCTGCACGCCACCGACCTGGCGGTGCGCACCACGCACTGGGCGGCGCGGGCGCTGGGCCCGGGCGCGCTGCTGGAGCACCCGCTGCTGGAGAAGTGGAGCCGGGACGTGCGCGCCTTCGAGTTCATGGACGGCACCAGCAACATCCAGCGCCTGCACATCACCGGCGACGTCGCGGCGCGGACCACCCCGAGCAACGCTTCACGGAAGGTGCGGACATGACCGCCTCGACAGCCCCGGCGCCGCCCGCGCCGCCCGGTCCCGCGCCGGGCTCCGCGCCGGACCGCGCCACGACCGCGGCCGGCCCGGGCTGGGCCGCCCGCGCGGTCGGCGCCGCGGACCACGACGCCGTGCTGGCGTTCTTCACCGAGCCCGACTTCCACTTCCGCACGCCCTGGCCGGACACCCGGCCCGAGTGGGAGGTGCTCGCGCTGCTCGACGAGGACACCCGGCTGCTCACCCTGGACGGCGAGCCGGCCGGGCTGTACGCGGTCGAGGAGAACGGCGCGGCGCACGCCTGCCACGTGGTGCTGCATCTGCGGCTGACCGCCGCGCTGCCGCCTGCCGCGTGGGCCGCGGCCTACGCGGAGGTGATCCGCGCGCTGCGCTGGCGGCGCGAGGTGATCAGGCTCGCGGTCCTGGTCGGTTCGTACGACGGGCGCGGCCTGGCCGCCGCGCGGCTGGCCGGCTTCACCGAGGAGGGCGAGCTGCCGGACCTGGTGGTGCACGAGGCGCGCCGCGCCGGGCAGGTCTTCTTCTCACGGATCTGGGAGCCCGCGTCATGACCGCCCCCGTCGCCACGGCGCCCGCCGGGCTGCGCCTGCGCGGCTACCGCGCCGCCGATCTGCCGCTGCTCAGCGGCGATTGGCTGCCCGGTGAGCTGCTCGGGCTGGCCGTGCCGGGACGGCCCGCGCTGGCCGACCCCGCGTCGGTCCCGCCGCCCTCGCCCGACCGGGGCCCTGCCGAGGAGCTGCTGGTGCTGCCGGACACGGCGTTCGTCCGGTTCAGCGAGGTGGACTGGGTGCACCGCAGGGCGCGGCTGGAGATCGGGCTGCGGCCCGGCGCCGCCGCGGTCGCCGGCCCGCTGCTCCGGGCGGCGCTCGCCCACGCGTACCGGACGCTCAACCTGCGCCGCGTGTACGGCTGGTTCACGCCCGCCGCGCACGCCACCGCCGGCGGCGAACGCCCGCCCGGCGCCGAGGAGTTGCTGCGCGGCGCCGGCCTGTCCTTCGAGGCGGGCGTACCGCAGGCACTGTGGCTCGACGGGCGGCCGGTCGACCGCCAGATCTGGGGAGTGTTCCGCCATGACTGACGCCCTGCCCGAGGCCGCGCGAGTCGAGGCCGCGCGCGCCAGGAACGCGCGCGCCGGAACCGTGAAGCCCGGGGCCGTACCGCCGCAGGACCTGCCGGCAGGCACCGCGGCACCCGCCGCAGCCACGGCCGACGTCCCCACGGCCGAGGTCACCCCCGCCGAGCCGGCCCAGGCCGAACCCCCCGCACCTGACGTCGAGTTGCTCGACCCGCTCAGCGCCGCCCGGGCGCTGGACGCGGCACCACGCGCCGCCGCCCGGGGGTTCCTCGGCGCCGACCCGGTGACGCAGAACCCTCACCTGACGGCCCGTCATCTGGCCGCGCAGGACGCCCAGGTGCTGCGCCGCGGCGACGCGCTGCTCGGCTACGCCCCCAACCCGCTGCAGCCGCGCCAGGCGCGCGTCGCCACCACCTCGCCCGACCCCGAACCGCTGCTGGCGCTGCTGGAGTTCCTGCGCACGTACCACCGCTGCTTCTCGTTCGTCGCGGAGACGCCCGCCGACTCCCCGGTGCTGCCGGCGCTGGAGGCGTGCGGGTTCACCTCGCGCGGCGTGCTGCCCGGGCACCTGTTCAGGTCCGGACGCCATGTCGACGTCCAGGTGCACGCGTTGGTGCGCCGGCCGGACACCGCAGACCACGGCCGGGAGGGCTGAGGCATGCCGCTCGTGACGCTCCGTCACTTCACCGAGGACGACGTCCCGGTGCGCACCGCGCTGCTGCGCGAGTCCCGCTTCCAGGCGAACCTGACGGACTTCGCCGCGGTCAGCTCCGACGACGCGCTGGTCGCCGGCCAGCGCCGTACCATCGCCGAGGAGCACGGCGTGAAGCGGATCTTCACGCTGTGCGGCCCGGGCGGCGACACCGTCGGCTTCGCCTGGATCACCTCGATCGACTGGCGCAGCCAGACCTGCGAGCTGTCCTTCGGCGTGCTGCCGCGCTACCGCGGCGCGTTCGGGGCCGCCGCGGTGGGGGCCGCGCACGCGTACGTGCGCGAGGAGCTGAACATGCGCGTGGTGGTCAACCAGGTGCTGGAGCACAACACCATGCTGGTGTCGGCCGGCGAGCTGACCGACAAGCGGCGGGTGCGCTGCGGGTACGACTCGTACACCGTGGGCCGGTGGCGGACCGCGTGCTACTGGACGGAGACCGACGAGGACGTGCGCCGCCGCCAGGAGGAGGCCGCGCGCCGCCGCCGGGAGGTCGCGGAGCGCATCAGGGCGGGGGCGCGGACATGAACGGCACCGGCGCCGCCGCGTCCGCCGCCGGGTCGGGCCCCGCGGGCGGCTATCTCCGCCACCCGACGATCGCCGGGGACCTCGTGGTGTTCGTGTGCGAGGACGACCTGTGGGCGGTGCCGGCCGGCGGCGGCGACGCGCGCCGGCTGACCTCGGGCACGGCGGTGTGCAGCGGGCCGCGGCTGTCCCCCGACGGCCGGCTGATCGCGTTCACCGGCACCCCCGAGGGCGTGCAGGAGATCTGCCTGATCTCGGTCGACGGCGGCCCGGTGCGGCGGGTCACCAGCCAGGCCGGCGCCTGCCAGGTGACCGGCTGGCACCCGGTGACCGGCGAGATCGTGTACTCCTCGACCGCCGGGCTGCCGCCGTCCTTCGGCGCGCGGCTGTTCGCGGTGCGCCCGGAGGGCGGCCCGCCGCGGCTGGTCGAGGCGGCGCCCGCCGCCTCGCTCGCCCTGGGCCCGGGCGGCGCCGCGGTGATCGGCCGCAGCATCGCCGACCCGGCCCGGCGCAAGCGCTACCGGGGCGGCGCCGCGGGCGAGTTGTGGGCCGACGCGGCCGGCACCGGCGACTTCGTGCGGCTCGACGTGCCCGCGGGCAACCCGGCGTCCCCGTGCTGGGCGGCCGGGCGGATCTTCTTCCTCAGCGACCACGAGGGCACCGGCAACGTCTACTCCTGCCGTCCCGACGGCTCCGGCCTGACCCGGCACACCGACCACCGGGAGCACTACGCCCGCGGTCTGACCGGCGACGGCAGCCGGCTGGTCTACCACTGCGGCGCGCAGCTGTACGTGCTCGACCCCGCGGACGGCTCGGTGCGCCGGGTGCCGGTCGCGCTGACGCCCTCGGGCGCGCAGGCGCAGCGCCGCATCGTCTCCGCGTCGGGCTTCCTGGACGGCGCCCGGCTCAGCCCGGACGGCAGCAGGCTCGCGGTCGGGGCCCGCGGCAAGGCGTTCACGCTCGCGCCGTGGACCGGCCCGGTGCGGCGGCACGGCGCCGCCGACGGGGTGCGCTACCGGCTGCTGCACTGGCTGGCCGACGGCCGCCGGCTGGTGGCGGTGGCCGGTGACGAGGGTCCGGGCGAGCGCCTCGCGCTGCTGCCGGCCGCGGGCGGCGCGGAGCTGGGGCACGTCCGGCTGGACGAGCTGGGGTACGTGACCGCGCTGGCGGCCGCGCCGGCCGGCGGCCAGGTCGCGTTCGCCACCAACCGCCAGCAGCTGTGGGCGGTGGACACCGACGCGCCCGCGCTCGTGCCGCGGCTGCTGGACAGCAGTCCGTACGAGCGGATCGACGACCTGGCCTGGTCGCCGGACGGCCGCTGGATCGCGTACACCTACCCCGACACGCTGCGCACCACGGCGGTCAAGGTGTGCGAGGCGGCGACCGGCAGGACCGGGCGGGTCACCGAGCCGGTGCTGCGCGACGCGCTGCCGGCCTTCGACCCGCTGGGCCGCTACCTGTACTTCATCGGGCAGCGCGATCTGATCCCGGAGCACGACCAGGTGCAGTTCGACGTCGGCTTCCCGTTCGGCGCGCGGCCGTACGCGGTGCTGCTGGCCGCGGACGCGGCCCCGCCGTTCGCCGGCCGCCCGCTGCCGGAGCCCGACGAGGGCGCGGCGGTGGAGATCGACTTCGAGGGCATCGAGCGGCGGATCGTGCCGCTGCCGGTGCCGCAGGGCCGGTACGCGGCGGTGACCGGGCTGCCGGAGGCCGTGCTGGTGCTGGGCGTGCCGCTGTCCGCGCCCGACCCGGCCGATGTCAAGCGGCAGCCCGAGGGCCAAGTCACGCTGGTCGACCTGGCGACCGGCGACACCACCGAGGAGTACCTGCGGCCGGTGGACGAGATCGGCACCGACCCGTCGGGCGCGACGCTGCTCTACCGGCACGACCACCGGCTGCGCGTGGTGCCCGCGGGCCTGCCGCGCGAGGCCGTGGAGGACTACGACCACCCGGTCGCGCCGCCGGGGCGGGAGACCGGCTGGGTGGACCTGGACCGGATCACCGTGCCGTTCGAACCGGCCACCGAGTGGCGGCAGATGTTCCGCGAGGCGTGGCGGCTGCAGCGGGAGAGCTTCTGGAACGCGGCGATGTCCGGCGTGGACTGGCAGGCCGTGCACGACCGCTACCGGCCGCTGCTGGACCGGGTCGCCACCCGCTCGGAACTGTCCGATCTGCTCTGGGAGATGCACGGCGAGCTGGCCACCTCGCACGCGTACGAGCGCGGCGGCGACTACGGCCCGCCGGCCGGCCGCGAGCACGGCTTCCTCGGCGTGGACTGGGACGCCGCCGCGGGTCCCGGCGGGCGCTGGCGGGTGGGCCGGGTGCTGCGCGGCGCGCCCTGGGACCCGGATGCGACCTCCCCGCTGGACCTGCCGGGCGTGGACGTGCGGGCGGGCGACGAGATCGCCGCGGTCGACGGCCGCGCGGTCGGGCCGCTGGGCCCCGCCGAGCTGCTCGTGGGGCTGGCCGGGCGCGAGGTCGAGCTGTCGGTGCGGCGGCCGGGCGCGGCGCCGCGCCGGGTGGTGGTGCGGGCCGCGCGCAGCGAGGACCGGGCCCGCTACCTGGACTGGGTGGCCGCCAACCGGGCCTACGTGGCGCAGGCGTCCGGCGGCCGGCTCGCGTACGTGCATGTGCCGGACATGTTCAGGACCGGGTACGCCGACTTCGTCGGGCAGTTCCTGACCGGACTCGACCAGGAGGGCCTGGTGGTGGACGTGCGGTTCAACGGCGGCGGGCACGCCTCGCCGCTGCTGCTCGACCGGCTGTCGCGACGGCGGGCCGGCGCGGAGCACGGCCGGTGGAGCGGTGAGGTGCCGTACCCTCTGGAGTCGCCGCGCGGCCCGATGGTGGCGCTGGTCAACGAGCAGACGGGTTCCGACGGGGAGATCTTCTGCCACATGTTCCGCGAGCGCGGGCTCGGACCGCTGATCGGCACCCGCACCTGGGGCGGCACGATCGCCACCTGGCCGCGGCACGAGCTGGTCGACGGCACGGTCACCACGCAGCCGGAGTTCGCCTACTACTTCTCCGGCGTGGGCGCGGGGCTGGAGAACCGGGGCGTCGACCCGGACGTCGTGGTGGAGGTCCCGCCGCAGGGCCCGACGCCGCGTCAGGACGCGCAACTGGCCGCGGCAGTACGGCATTTGCTGGCCACGGTGGACGGGGCGGCGGCCGGCGGGGCGCCGGCGGACGCGGTGGCGGGCGCGGTGGCGGACGCGCCGGCGGGCGCTGAACCCGCGGACGCGCTCGCGGGAGCCGCGCCCGGGCACGGCGCCGGGTCGGGGACGCCGTGGACGCCGCGCGGCGGCGGCCCGCAGGCGCGCCCGGCCGACGCGGCGCCGGTACGCGGCTCCGGGTCACCCGACAGCGCGGAGCCCAGCGGTGGTTCGGGGACGCCCGACGCCGCCCGGCCGCCCGCGGAGCGGCCCCCCGCGGACCGGCCGCGGCGTGCGGCGCACCGGGAGGCGCGGTGACGGCTGCGGACGCGGCGGCGCCCGCCGCCCGGCTCGCGCCGCCGCGTCCCGGCGTGTGCGACGTGTGGCTGGTGGAGGTGCGCCCGCGGCCGCGGTGGGAGCGCCTGCTCGCCGACGCCGAGCGCGAGCGGCTGGCGGCGCTGGGCGCGAGCCCGGCCGCGGCGGTCTTCCTCACCTCGCGCGGCGCACAGCGCCTCGTCGCCGCCCGCTACCTGGACGCCGCGCCCGGCGAGCTGGCCGTGGACCGCTCCTGCGCGCACTGCGGGGACCCGCGCCACGGCCGCCCGCGCATCCCCGGCGCGCCCGTGGACTACTCGGTCTCGCACACCGCGCGCTGGCTCCTGATGGCGGTGGTCGCCGCGGACACCCGTCCCGCGCCCGACACCCGTCCCACCCCGGACACCCGTCCTGCGCCGGGCGCCGAGCGCGGCCATGACGCCCCCGC